>CAMDDR010000024.1:0-26423 GCA_945892995.1 Chitinophaga pinensis
TAAAAAACAGCATAGATATTTACAATGAACGAAGACCGCATTTTTCCTGTTTTTACAAGACTCCGAGACAAATGCATCAGCAAAATGAAATCAAAATAAAAACTTATAAAAACAAATATCCCAGTAATCACGTGATTACTGGGATATAATTAGTTAATTTAGTCTTTAATAATCTGTATCGTTTATTTAGGACTAGTCAATCGTTACTAATTACCATAAAGTATAGCATATTCTTTCTGGTATTTTTCCATAATTTTTTTTCTTTTGAGTTTCAATGTTGGTGTTAATTCTCCACCATCTATAGAAAATTCTTTTGACAATAGAACAAACTTTTTAAGCTGTTCCCAACTACCAAAAAATTCATTTATTTCATCTATTTCCTCCTTAAACTTTAAGAGAACCTTTTCTTGTAAGACAATTTCTTCATTTGACAGCTTATCAAAATTTAGATTATTTTGCAAAGCCCATTCCTTTAAAAAGAGAAAAGAAGGCACGATAAAAGCCCCGGGGAATTTTTCTCCTTCACCAACAACTATAAGTTGCTCTATAAACCGAGACTCTTTAAATTTATTTTCCATCGCTTGAGGAGCAATGTATTTCCCTCCTGAAGTCTTAAATATCTCTTTTTTACGATCCGTTATTTTTAAGAATTTCTCATCAATAAAAATACCAATATCTCCCGTATGAAACCAACCATCTTTGTCCATTACTTCATTTGTAGCTTCCTCATTGTTGTAGTAACCAAGCATGACATTTGGGCCTTTCACTAAAATCTCTCCATCTTCGGCAATTTTCACTTCAACGTGTTCTATTAAAGTTCCAACAGAGCCAAAACAGATGCCTTTGTCAAATGAGTTGACTGTCACTACTGGCGATGTCTCACTTAAGCCATAACCCTCTAAAATTGGAATCCCAGCAGCTAAAAATATACGCGCTAATCGTGGTTGTAAAGCCGCACTTCCCGATGCAATTGCTTTTACATTTCCTCCAAGCGCTAATTTCCATTTTGAGAATATTAATTTTCGTGCAATAGCTAATTGCATTTTATATAAGGGCGATTTGCCTTTTAGCTCATAATTTTCTGCTAAAGCAACCGCCCAAAAGAATAATTTCTTTTTTATGCCTGATAATTCGTCTCCTTTTGCAATAATTTTATCGTATACTTTCTCAATTAATCTTGGTACAGCTGAAAAAACATCTGGTTTAACTTCTCTTATATTTTCTCCAATTGTTTCCATCGATTCGCCAAAATAAATGGAGCAGCCAATATACATGTAGAGGTAATGCAACATCCTTTCATAAATATGGCAAACCGGAAGAAAGGACAAGACTTTGGAATTATTATCAGCAGGAATTCGACTTTGACAGGCAAAAACATTCGATAAAATATTCGCATGAGAAAGCATTACTCCCTTTGGATTGCCGGTTGTTCCTGAGGTATAAATAATCGTAACTAAATCACCACTTTTTACTAAATCCATTCTTGATTTCACTTCTGACGGATCAGTTTTTTCTGCCTTTTCAGAAATTTCAGACCAATTTGAGCAGCCCTCAATTTCATCAAAAACAAATAAATGTTCTAAAGAAGAAACATCCTTTCTAATTGAGCTTATTTTATCCCACAATTCTTTATTTCCGACAACACATATTCTAGTGCTTGAATCATTTAAAATAAAACGATAATCGTTTACAGAAATGTTAGGATAAAGTGGAACCAAGATAGCTCCAACTTGTTGAACAGCAATATCCAAAATATTCCATTCTACACGATTAGTACTTGCAACGGCTATTTTGTCTCCTGCTGAAATCCCAAAAGCTATTAAACCTCTAGAAACTAGGAGTGCTTTTTCGATGAAAGAAGTTGTATCCATGGGAGTCCAAATACCTTCTTTCTTTGTGACAAACATGGTGTCTTTCTGATAATTCTTTTGTTGATGATAGGGCACATCAAATAAGCGCATGGAATTCATATAATTTATTTTTAACCAAATATAAACTATTAAATGAACTTAAAAGAACAAGAAAGCAAAAAAGCAAACGATTATTGTGGCAATGATATTCAATATAAAGCCAATTTTTGCCATTTGATGGATTTTAATTAAGCCAGAAGAAAAGACAATTGCGTTTGGAGGTGTGCCAACGGGAAGCATGAATGCACAACTAGCAGCTAATGTAAGAGGAAGGCACAATTGGAGTATTGGATAATGAGCTTCTAAAGCAAATGCTGCAACTATTGGGACAAAAATCGTTACAAGCGCCAAATTAGACATGATTTCTGTTGCAAAAATAGCGATGACAACGACGATAATTACCATTATTGTAATCGATACATTTTGAAAAGAACTAAAAACTTGGGTTATTTCTTTTACAACACCGCCAGTCTCCAACATTTTAGCTAAAGCTAAGCCACCTCCAAATAATAATAAAATCCCCCAAGGTAATTTTTCGGTATCCTGCCATTCTAAGAGCGGTTTCTTCGCAGACTGACTCGGAATTATGAAAAGTAAAATTCCACCAAAAATAGCAGCGCTTTCATCTCGGTATGAGAAGCCTGTAGCGCCAATTATTAACTCACGGAAAGACCATAAAATAACTACCATGCCAAAAACGGCAAGCGCTCTATATTGATCTGCAGTCCATGGTTTTTTCTCCAAATGAATAGCATGTAATTCATTCCGTTCTTTTCCTAAAGCGAAGTAGAAATAAACAAAAACTGCAAGGAGAAGGGTCAAACTTAAGGGAATACCAATTTTCATCCAATCGAAGAAAGAAATTGTTATGTTATAATTCTGCTCCAAGATGCTTGCCATTTGCGTATTCGGTGGTGAACCAACGAGAGTTGCCATTCCTCCGATACTTGCTGCATAGGCAATTGAAAGAAGAAGGAAAACAGAGAATTTTGATTTCTGCTGATCTACAGGCATTGCCTGAATAATCGCAAGGGCCATTGGAAGCATCATCAAAGCTGTTGCAGTATTTGAAATCCACATGCTTAATAATCCGGTACTCAATAAAAACCCAAGTAAAATTCGTGGTTTTGAATTTCCTACAAGAGAAACAATTCGTCTGGCAATCTGCTCATGAACTTTCCATTTTTCCAAACCAAGAGCCAAAATAAACCCTCCGAAAAAAAGATAGACGTTGCCATTTCCATAAGCTTCAGCTAAATCTGAAGTACTAAGAATCCCAAGGGGAATTGCAAGAATTAATGGGAAAAGTGCGGTAATGTAAATTGAAACGACTTCAAAAATCCAAAAATAAATCATTAAACCTCCTAAGGCAGTTGCATTCCAAAAAAGAGATTTTCCTCCGGTAAAAAATAGTATTAAAAAGAAAGCAAGGACTCCAAATACTGATAGCCAACGTTTCCAATTAATAGTTTTCATTGGTGAATTATGCGTTTAACGCATTCAACGAAGTAACGAAGTGGTCGGCTTTCTTTTCAAGATCAAGAACGATTGCACGAAATTCTGCTTTACCTCTTGCTTTTTTCATACGAGATAAAATTGAATCTTGGAATGTTGCAGCTTCATCAATTAATTTCTCTGTTGCTTTTTCTTTGCTTGAATCTAATGTTTGAATGTAATAACACTCATCTACAACGTCAAAAACTAATTCGTTTAAGCTTTTCTTTAAAATTCTTTTGTTCGACATGTTTCGTTTTTTTTATCAAAAGTAAGGAGAATGTTGCAAATAATTGTTATTCTGCTGCGTACTTGTTAAAACAAAACAAATATTACGCTATTACTTTGCGTATCTTTGCGGCTATGTCGTATACTATTTTACAAGTCCGAAAAGGAAAAGAGCAGTCTATTTTTAGAAAACACCCTTGGATTTTTTCAGGTGCACTATTTACCGATACAAAGGAAATTGAAGATGGTGAAATTGTGGAAGTACAAGATTATAAAGGTCGCTTTTTAGCACTTGGGCATTTTCAAAATGCTACTATTTCTGTTCGAATTCTAAGTTTTGAAGAAGAAAAAATTGATAAGGCTTTCTTTCAGAAAAAAATTCGGCAGGCACTCGACTCACGCATTAAAATCGGCCTACTTAGCACAGAGAATACTATTTTTAGAGTATGTCATGGCGAAGGTGATGGTTTGCCAGGATTGGTTATTGATTTTTACAATGGTGTAGCTGTTGTCCAATGTCACTCTATCGGAATGCATCGCTCTTTACCTGAAATATCAAGTGGATTACAGAAAGCTTTCGGAAAAGACTTGATTGCTATTTACTCAAAATCAGCGGACACTTTACCAAAGCGATTAGAAACCGCTGATGCTTATATTTTTGGGACGTGTGAAACTCCACATGAAGCAGTTGAAAATGGGGTAAAATATAAAATTGATTGGGTTTTAGGACAAAAAACTGGATTTTTCATCGACCAACGAGACAATCGGCTTCTTTTAGGAAACTATTCAAAAGGAAAAAAAGTATTGAATACCTTCTGTTATTCAGGTGGATTTAGTTTACAAGCCTTGCTTCAAGGAGCAAAACTCGTGCATTCTCTTGATAGTTCAAAAAAAGCCATTGAAATGACAGAAGAACATGTTTCTCTAAATAAATTTGGAAAGAAACACGCCTCAATTACTGCCGATGCAATGGACTATATGAAAGAATTAAAGGAAGATTACGACATAATCATTTTAGATCCACCAGCATTTGCAAAACACCGCGAAAAACGACACCAAGCAATTCAGGGATACAAACGACTAAATGCCCATGCAATTCGACAAATAAAACCCGGAGGAATTATTTTTACCTTTTCATGTTCTCAGGTTGTAGACAAACAATTATTCACACATACAATTATTGCTGCTGCAATTGAAACAGGGAGAACTGTAAGAATTCTTGCGCAGTTACACCAAGGTCCTGATCATCCAATAAATGCTTACCATCCTGAAGGAGAATACTTAAAGGGCCTTGTAATCCAAGTTGACTAATGCTAGAATTACGCTACAAAACTATTTTAGCTGTTGCACTACCGATGATGATTTCTGGATTTATCCAATCGCTTGTTTTAATTACTGATGCAGCCTTTATTTCGCGCTATTCAACTGAAGCATTTGATGCAGTTGGAAATGGCGGACTCATTTATATAACGATGTACATGTGTCTATTAGGAATGGGAGATGGCGCTCAAATAATCATAGCTCGCCGAATTGGTGAAGAACGACCCGAAGCAATCGGAAGGATATTTGGTTCATCTGTTCTAATGAATTGCCTTCTTGCAGCTGTTCTTTTTGTCATTTTATATTTTATAATGCCGGGCGCTATTCTTGGCTATTCTAAAAATCAGGAGATTGCTGCATTGCAGGGAGATTATATTCAAATAAGGAGTTTCGCCTTGTTTTTCTCGATGATTACAATAGCAATTCAAGCTTTTTTTCTTGCAAAAGGAAGAACAGTAGTGGTATTAATCGCCGCATTAATTACAGCATTAAGCAATGTTTTTTTAGATTACGGACTTATTTTCGGAAAAATAGGATTACCAGAAATGGGATTAAAAGGTGCAGCATTGGCGTCTACAATCGCAGATGGATTGGGAATGCTTTTTCTACTAGTTTATTTATTTTTCTCCGATGAAAAACGAAAATATCGCTTATTTTCTCACTTCTCCTATAATTTCCAATCCATGAAGGAACTTTTAAAAGTAGGAAGTCCACTCATGCTCCAAGGATTTTTTGCACTTGGAACATGGACACTTTATTTTACTTGGTTAGAGCAAAAAGGGCAGTTTGATTTAACTGTTTCCCAAAATATTCGCTCTATTTATTTTTTGGCTTTTGTGCCAATTTGGGGCTTTGCAGGAACCACAAAAACATATATCTCACAGTATTTAGGTGCAAAGGAATTTGACAAAATACCTGTTATTCAAAGAAAAATTCAATTATTAACTGTTGGCTTTTTACTTTTAACATTTCATGGGGCAATTTTATACCCTGAAAAATTAATTTTAATGATTAATCCAGAAGAAATATATTTACGTAAAAGTGCTGAAATTCTCCAACTGATTTCTTTATCTGTATTATTATTTGGGATAATCTCCGTTTATTTTCAAACAATCCATGGAAGTGGAAATACACTTCATTCGATGCTTATAGAATTTTTTACAGTATTTATTTATACCATTTGTAGCTTTTTATTCATAAAATGTTGGAATTTTGATGTCTATTGGATTTGGACTGTTGAATATATTTATTTTGGAGTTTTGGGATTGTTATCCATTCTCTATTTAAGATACTACCCCTGGAAAAATAAAATCGTATGAGTGAGGTAAAAAAATTACGACTTGTATTTATGGGCACGCCTGATTTTGCAGTAGGCATTTTAGACGCTTTACAAGGAAGTATTCATGAAATTACTGCTGTAGTCACTGTTGCTGATAAAGCCGCTGGCAGGGGACAAAAATTAAAAGAAAGCGCAGTTAAAAGCTATGCTCAAGCAAATAATTTAACAATTTTACAGCCAGAAAAATTAAAAGACGCGCACTTCTTAGCACAATTAAAAGAACTTCAAGCTGATTTATTTGTAGTTGTAGCTTTTCGAATGTTACCAAAAGAAGTTTGGAAAATGCCCGCTTTTGGAACCATTAATCTTCATGCATCTCTTTTACCAAATTATCGAGGAGCTGCTCCAATCAATTGGGCCATTATCAACGGAGATGAAGAAACGGGTGTAACAACTTTTTTTATTGATGAAGCAATCGACTCTGGAAAAATAATTGCGCAGGAAAAAGTAAAAATATCTTCAAGTACAAATGCAGGAGAGTTACACGATGAATTAATGAGTGTAGGCGCTCAATTAATATTAAAAACTGTTGCTGCTATATCTCAACAGACACATACTGTTATTGATCAAGATAAATTTGACGGAAAAGATTTTAAAATTGCACCTAAAATTTTTAAAGAAGATTGCGAAATTTCTTGGCAAGAAACAGTGGAAAACGTTCATAATAAAATTCGGGGGCTCTCTCCCTACCCTGCTGCTTGGACAAAACTAAAGAACACCAAGAAAAAGGAAATTCTTTTGGTGAAGCTTTTTGCTTCAAAAACCATAGAAAATAATGGTATTAGCTTAATAGGAAATCTTCAAGAACACGCTGATGGGATTCTTTTCCAATGCAACAATGGTTTTATTTGTATCACAGAACTCCAAGTAGAAGGTAAAAGAAGAATGACCTACAAGGAATTTCTTGCAGGAAATGAAATCAAAGATTGGGAGCTATTTTAAGCCTGAAAAGGATGATTCTATAATGTCTTTATCCTCGTTATCTTTCCACTTTTTTTTTGTGCCCGTTTTTTGTACATTAAAACTAACTCCAATACAAATGGGGCTAATTTTTTCTACTGCGTCTTTTTTAAATAAACCATTTAAACTATAGGTGCCAAATAATCCAATAGGACCATATGCTACTCGAACTATGCCATCCAATGATAGTAAATTGGTATGAAAATATTTATTGTCTCTAATTATATTATTGAACTTATCACCATTACTGTACTTTCCTTGCAAGCGATGATTTGTAAACAATCTAATTCCACCAACAACACCTGCTGCTAAACTTATTGATTTCTTTTGGCTTTTCTTTGTTGAAAAATCAAGTAATAATGGAATTTGAAAAAACCCTTGGTTGAGTGTAGAATATTTAACTGTAGAATTTATGTCATATAAAAGAGGATTCCCTATAACTAAATCAATAGTAGAATCAGTTGACATAAAAGAATAATCATCACCAAAAGTGTAGGTTTTAAAATTAAAACCTAAACCTGTTGTAATACCAATGTATTGTTTGAATAAAGGGATTTTATATTCAAAAATATTTATGCCAAGACTTGTTGATTGTATTACCTTATTTGACCATTGAGCTGATTTATTAGTTGACATAAATCCAATATCGAATCCTTGCCATTGCCCATTATACAGATTCTTTTTGTTTGATGTCATACTATCGACTCTACTGTTTAAAGTTGTTTTGATCTTTTGAGAGAAACTTAAATTTGAATTTAAGATTATTAGAGCGCTAAAAAGAATTTTGTAAATAGACCTATTCATATTTTAGAAATTTATATTCTGTGAATTTAAAAATAATTATTCATGATTAAACCTTCATCAAAATTCTAAACATAAAATTCCTTCCTGCTTGTGGGTAATAAAAGTTTTCAGTGGTTGTTTGACCTCCATAAATGTATGAAAAGGTATAGCCATTGTTTGAATACAAGGTATTGAAAATATTATTCGCTAAAAATCCAAAAGTAATTTCTTCGAAAAACTTATTTGTAATTTTGTAAGACAAGGTCAAATTTGAAAAAGAGAAAGGATTTATACTTCGATTATCATTAGATGTATTATCCAGGTATTGTCGTCCAACATATTTAGTTATCCAATCGATGCTTAAATTTTTTAATGGTTCAAAAGTTAATCCTGCGTTTGAAACAATAGTTGGAGAGAAGGCCAAATTTGTATTTTTATGCGCTATTAACTCTTGTGAATAATAGGGTTCATCGTCTAAATATTCGTCAATATACTCATTGAATTGTTGGATTTTATTTTGACTCAGCGTAAAAGCGCCTGATAAGGCCAATGATGGAATAATTTTATATCTTCCAGCTAATTCAATTCCAGCTCGGTAACTTTCTTTTGCATTTGTTCGCGTATAACCACCGACATCGTTTATTTGCCCTGTCAAAATCAATTGATTGGTATAATCCATCCAATAAATATTGGTATTAATTGCAAGTTTTTTATAATTGTAAGCGTATCCAATTTCTAGATCCCGCATATTTTCGGCTTTTGGTCGACTTTCAGCTGAACTTTCTCTGAAATCTTTTCGAACAGGTTCGCGGTTTGCAATTCCAAACGTAGCAGAGATAAATTGACGTGAATTGATAGAATAATTTACCCCAACTTTCGGATTGAAAAAGTTAAATTGTACATTTTGCTTTAAATCGAGTAATTGTCCACTCACATCATCAATTCCAAGAAAGGAATAATTCACATGTCTGAACTGTAAATCTGCTGAAAAAGATAGTTGATCAAAACGATAAGAAGCTTTCAAATAATTACTAAACTCTGTTTTTTGCGCCTCATTATCGTAATAGCGGTCTCTGATTTCTCCGTCTGCTGCAAATCGTGCCCAAATTACTTCACCAAAATGTCTTCCAATATAAGTATTTGCTGCACCACCAAATAATAATTTCAGCTTAGAAACATTGTATTGTAAAGAGTAGATTCCGCCAATAAAATCATTATCCAGCCATCTTCTACGAATTAAATCAGTACTTGTAACTGTATCGTTACCTACAATAACTGGATTATAACCGTAATCCGAGAGGTCGTTATCTTTACGGTATTCTTCATAATAACCTCTACCATACGTATAGTGTCCCGCTAAATTCATAATTAAATTTGGTTTAAAAGAATGTGTAAAATGCAATTGGTAGTTGTCTTGCTGATAGTTGTCTACCTGATTCTCATAGGTATAAAAATTATAGGTTCTACCAGAATTTAAAAGATTTGCTCGTTCTTCCTCACTCAATCCATTTCGATCAGCATAAGCATTCATTTCTGTCACGTTACCATTCACCCTACTTTCTGGTGTTCCATACCAAGATTGATAGGTAATTTCTTTCCCGCTAAATGTAATTGCTTTAAGCACTGACTTTTTTCCAACATAAGATGCCGCTATATAATAAGAACGCAAATCGGAAGTTGCTCTGTCAATGAACCCATCAGAAGTAATTCTTGACAAGCGTGTTTCTAAAGAAAACTTATTATTTATTAAACCCGTTCCAGCTTTTATAGTAGTTTTTTGTGTGTTAAAAGAGCCATAAGTATTGTCTAAAACACCAAAAGCAGTAGAAGAAATATCTTGTGATTTAATGTTTAGACTTGCCCCAAAAGCTGCAGCACCATTCGTTGAAGAACCAACACCACGTTGAACTTGCATACTTTCAATGGAGGAAGCAAGATCTGGCATATTTACCCAATACACATCGTGAGATTCTGGATCGTTTACAGGAATTCCATTAATTGTTACATTGATTCGCGAAGCATCTACACCTCGTATTCTAATTCCAGAATATCCAATTCCTGTTCCAGCATCAGAAGTTGTAACAACAGACGGACTTGCTTCCAAAAGTGTTGGGATATCCTGACCAAAATTATTTTTCTCAATCGGATCCATTCGATTTATAGTCGTCGCAGATGTTGTTTGCTCAAAAGAACGAGTTGATAAAACCTGAACTTCCTCCAAGTTTTTTGTATTGGTATACAATGTAACTTGAATATGACTATTAAAATCAGAAGGCTTGATTTCTTTTTTTGTTACAAATAAACCAGGTGCTTCGAAAAGTAATACTAGTAACTGACTAGGAATATTGTTAATTTTAAAACTACCATTGCGGTCGGTGTAGGTTCCATAATTTCCACCCTCAACAGAGACATTTGTACCTGGAATTGGATTTCCAGATTGATCAATAACTGTTCCGAACAAATTATTCTGCGCGAAAAAATTAAAACTTAAAGCACAAAGTGCAGTGATTAAAAAAATTCTTGTTTTCATTTTTAAAAAAAATTAAACAAGAACAAGGGGCTAATTCTTGGTAGTTACAAATCTATTAGCTCAGTCATCTTCCCTGCGCAAGCATTACCTTACAGGTTCAATGGGTATAATCTCAGCCCGTTTTGAAAAACGAACACCCCTTAGAGACGCAGCAAAGATAAATAGTTTTTTGTAGTTGAAATAAGAAAAGTAATTTATTTTTTTAGTGTACGCTTTCTAACCACCACTCAAAATCCTAATCAAATTCAAAACTCTAACAATAATCTCAATTTGAGAAATTATTCTATTTTCCTTTCTTTTTTTCTTGACAAAAAAAGAAACAAAAAAGTCAAGGCTCTGAATTTCTATTTTGTTCGCGAATCATTATTTTACCACTACTTACAACTCGTTGCGAACAATTTTAGCTCCTTTCTAAAACTGAAATTTTTCAAAAATGTTCTTTCAGAAATTTTAAAAATTAACAGTTTCAGTTCAGGAGCAAAAACCATGAAATTCAAGGCCGAATAGTGTTCGCTAATATTCACTAAATACTTCTCACTTCGAATGAATTCCTGATTTTTAACATTAAAATATTTTACTGGTACGATTGCGAATACTCAATTATTATTTAATCCTTCCAAGCAAGCTAAAAATAAAAAACCCTAAAAAAACACCGACAGAATTTGCCAGTGTATCATAAAAAGAAGGATCTCTTCCAGGCACAAATCCCTGAAAAAATTCTATTATTAAACCATAAGCAATAAGAAATGGGATTCCTACAAAATAGGAACGATTCTTAGTTGAAATAAAGCCAAAATTTAAACTTAAAATAGCATACGCCAAAAAATGATATATTTTATCGGATTTTCCGAGTTCAAGCCCTGATTTTGGAGGCAATAAACTCAAGACTGTAATTGCTATTATTAAGATAATAAAGAGGACTAAAAAAAGTTTATTCTTCTGTTTCATATCCGAACTTTTTTCCTTTTTCAAGTGCAGGCAAGCCATTTTTCAACCACTCTGGAGCTGGTTTGTCTAATAAGTAATGATCAAAAAACTGTCGCATTCGAATACTTAAATCAATACGATTTGGCGCCTTTTTTAAATTGTGGTCGTCATCATTATAATTTAAAAGCCAACATGGTTTTCCCAAGCGACGCATTCCATTATACAATTCTATTCCCTGATACCAAGGGACAGCACCATCACTGTCATTGTGCATGATTAACAAAGGTGTTTTTACATTTGGTAGGTGAAACAAAGGCGAATTTTCAATGTAGCGCTCCGGTGCATCCCAAATTGTTTTTCCTATTCGACTTTGCGTTGATTCATATTGAAATTGACGGTTAAGCCCTGTTCCCCACCTGATGCCACCATAAGCTGAAAACATGTTACTTACTGGTGCTCCCGCCATTGCAGCTGTATATTTTGTTGTCATTGTAATTAATTGTGCTGTTTGATATCCACCCCAACTTTGACCTTGTAAACCAAGTTTATTTTCATTAATCGGATAGTTTTTCACTACAAAGTCTGTTCCACTAACAATACAATTGTATGCGGCCTTTGCTGGATAACCATCAGAATATCGAATATCAGGAATTAAAACAAAATAACCTGCTGAGGCATATTCTGTTGGATTTATAGTACTTGCTGAAGGTCGTGGAGCAAGATGATTGTGTAAATTTTCTGAATTTAATTCATAGAAATAAACTAATAATGGATACTTTTTGGAAGGATCAAAATTTTCAGGCTTGTACAATAATCCTTCTAATAGTTCCCCATCAAAAGCCTTCCATTTTATCAATTCTACAGTCGCCCAATTGTAGTCATTTTGCTGCGGATTTGTATGAGAAATAGTCCGTTCATTTTGAAAAAACTTATCTACAAGAATTATTTCGGGATATTGACTTACTGTCATTTTTCTTAAAAGAAGCGTTTCTTTATTTTTAGATCTTTCTAAGGACATTAATTTAGCATTATCATTTTTCTGTTCAAAAAGACCAAATTCCCCATTTTCATTATAGAAACTAAATAAGTGAAATCCTTTTGTTGTTTTATTAAATCCTTTAATATAACAATCTGCTAAATCTATGAAAACACTGTCATTCGACCATTTCACTAAATCAAGTTCAATATTTCTTTTCTTTCCTTCGCCATTTGTTAATGACTTCAAGGTTTTACTCGCTAAATTATAACTCCAAATATCAAATTCTGATTTAAAAATAAAATCTGTTTCATTTCGTAAGAAACCATATTCACCTTGGGGACCAGCATCCATCGGCTGCCCATTTATATCCTCATAAAAGATGGTATTCTCAGCAGAACAAGACATACAACTTTGAGTATTCGAATAAATATCTAAAATATACTGTTGGGAATTTTTAGGATCAAAAAAGGTATAATAATTTCCTAAAGGCGAAAGTTGACCGCCAAATGCAATTGCTTGAGCAATTTTATTCCGACTTCCATCCAAAAGAGAAATTCGATACACATCCTCTAAACCTGGCGATTTCCATTGCGCTTGTATTTGATAAGGTTGTGAGTTTGTCCCTAAAATATAATCTCCAATAATTTTTCTTGATAAATAAGCAGAAATTGTATCATTTGTTAAGGCAATAATACTGTCATTTGAAAGGTTTAAAACATAAATAGCAGACTTTTTTCTAGCATCATTTAATTCTACAAGTTGCTGCGCTTGAATTTGTTTGTCCAAGTAATGCCAAACATCCACTTTTACTTTTTCAGATTCCAAAAGTGTATCTTTTTCTTCAGGTGAAATTCGATCGCTAATACCAAAAAACAGATACTTATCATTATCTGTAAACAAAGGAGATCGATGTTCAGAAACACCCAATTTTTTATCAACATGAATATCATTTGAATCTCCCAAGACCCTACTTTTATTTGTTTTAAAATCAAAAAATGTTAAGGTAAATTGCTTTGTCTTATTGGTATCTTGGGATGATAGAAACGCAATTTTATTCATCGATTTATTCCATTCAGGTAATTTTTGTACAATTACATTTTTACCTATGAAAAGAGGTGCTTCATCAAAGCTTTTAGAAGCATAAATACTCAATTTAAATGAATCAATTTTTACTTTTTCGTGTTGAATTACTGCAATTTGAGAACCGTCTTCAGATAATTTGAAATCTGTTACATTTTTAAGTTGACTTTGGCCACTCAAAGAAAATAAAGTAAGGATATTTCCGTCACTTTTTACTTCATCTGATTTTTTCTTTTTTATAAAACACTTTCGCGCTTTCTTCTTTTCAGGTAATTGATTTCCTTCAGTAGTATAAGCCAAAACAGAACCTTCAGTGGCAACTTGAAAGTTTTTCAATTTAGGTATTTTGATCAGTGAATCAGATGAGAATTGATAGATAAAAAGAGAATCTTTAGGCCATTTTTTCTTATCTATTTTATTTAGCTCACAGTTTCGAAGTGTATCAAATCCTGGAGTAATTTTAAAAGCAAAAAACGATTCATCTTTTGCAATTTTAGCATCTTTAGCGCGAGAAAAAGAATCTAACTTCTGTGTTTCTACATTATAAAAAAAGAGAAATCCATCGCCAATTAATGGATTTGTTTCGTAAACTACTTGCTTTCCATTTGTCGATACTTGTTGTTTTTCAGTTCTTTTCCAATCTTTATAAGATGTATGATCGATTACTTTCTTTTGTGAAAAAAAAATTAAGGGTAAAAAGCAAATTAAAAAAAAGTTAAATTTCATTTTAACAGTGTTTTTTGTTTTAGTGAAGTAAGGTACACGCCAAAAAAAATAATTAGCATATAAATTAACTTTTCAAAAGTAATTGTTGCAGTATAATCATCCGCCCAATTTAATGCAACAAAAATATAAGTAAAAAGCATAACCATAATTGGTTGAGTATAAATATAAGAACTAGAAACAGATGGACTTAGGTATTTTAAGCCATACATCGTTAGCAAATAAGTTAGAAAAGTAACACCAACGATAACATACACTATTTTTAAAATCACACTTTGGGAAAAAGCTGAGAAATTTGTCGTTACTAATTCTGAAATAGTTGGGGGGAAAAGTAAGACAAAAACTAAACCGAAGGTAAAAACCCAAGTAATGACAGTTAAAGGCTTGTATTTTGACATCAAAGGTTTTGCGATAACAAGGTAAATCGCGTAACTGAGGCAATTTATAATTAGAAAAAAATCTCCTAAGGACGAATCACTTTTTAATGCTGCTGCTTTAAATGTCAATAAAATCGCTCCTAAAGCGCCGAGAAGGATTCCACACATTCGAGTGATTGTTATGCGCTCTTTCAAGACGAAAAGAGATAAAACAACAACCAACATAGGATTCAATGCCATTATTATCCCTGAATTTATAGCAGAAGATAAATTTAAGCCATGAAAGAAGAACAATTGATTGATTGCAACACCAAACAGACCGCAAGCTATAAACAAAGGGAAATCTTTTCGATTTATTTTTTCCATTTTTCGGAATGACACCAAAATCCAAAATAAAATAGCGGAACCTAAAACACGAAAGAGTATAAATACATTTGGGGTAACAAATTCTGGCATCACGCCCTTCGCTAGAACATGGCTTGCTCCGTAAAGTACATTTACAAAAAGAAGGGCAAAATGTGCTTTTATATCTTTCACCTTCCCATAATATTCCAACGTGTTTTCAAAATTGTTTTTCTGTAATCATCCAATTTTTCTGTGACGTTATATTGCCTAAATTTCTCCATTAATTTAAATGTCCCTTTTCCTTGTTTAAAGTCCATTTCATCTGGAAAAATAGGTATAATTGCTAAAAAATGTATTGTTTTTTCTTCTTCTATTATTGGGCTTAGCTCGGTTTCTAGATCAATTGGATCAGAAAGAATAAAATGATTTTGTAGCATGCTCTCCGATAAAGATTTCATTTCTTTCCCACAGGGCATTGTATGTCCATGACCAAACCAAGTATTATTATTTATTACATAATTCTTCAGTCGTTCAAGCCAAGAAAAAACCCATGAAAATTTTGGGTTTTCGGAATCCTCAAGTTCCCAATAACTCGGCAAATAGAAATAAAGTTCGGCATATTCTTTACCGATATGTTTTTCATGCACCGGCATTTTGAAATCCGAAAGTCCAGTCGTAAGCAATATACTTGATCCGTTCTTTAATTTAACATAGAGGAATTCACCAAATGAATTTTTTAAGGGCTGAATTGATTCACCAAAGCGCTTAGATAAGTTGCTTTTTAATTCCTGCATGAGTTTCTAATTTGTAGTTTTTATTGAAAATATTAATCTACCTTTCGGTGTACATTTTCTGATAGTACTTTTGGTATTCGCCACTCGTTACTTTTTCCACCCAATCTTGATTTTCAAGGTACCAGTCAACTGTTTTTTCCAATCCTTCTTCAAAAGTTATAGATGGTTTCCACCCAAGTTCTCGCTCTAATTTTGATGCGTCAATAGCATAGCGTTTATCATGTCCTGCTCTATCGCCAACAAAAGAAATTAATTTTTCAGAGCTGCCACTATTTCGATTTAACTTTTTATCCATTAATTGACATAGAAACTTTACCAACTTGATATTTGTCCATTCGTTCAGACCACCAACATTATACGACTCACCTATTCTTCCATTGTGGAAAATTGCATCAATAGCACTCGCATGATCTTCCACCCAAAGCCAATCTCGGATATTATCTCCTTTTCCATAAACAGGTAAAGCTTTGTTATTTTGAATATTATGAATCATTAAGGGAATTAACTTTTCAGGGAAATGATGACTGCCATAATTATTCGAGCAATTAGACATTTTGATAGGAAAATTATAGGTATGAAAAAAAGCATTAGCAAAGTGATCAGACGAAGCTTTAGATGCAGAATATGGACTTCTTGGATCATAGGAAGTCTCTTCTGTAAAAAGTCCCTCCGTTCCTAAACTTCCGAATACCTCATCAGTAGAAACATGGTGAAACACGTGATTTTCTCCTCCAGCCCAGAAATCTTTTGCCACTTGAAGTAAATTTACTGTGCCAACAACATTGGTCAAGACAAATTCCATTGGTCCTTCAATCGATCGATCGACATGAGATTCCGCCGCTAAATGAATTACATCTGTCACTTCGTATTTTTTAAATACAGCTCTTAGTGCCACGGCATCTACTATGTCAATTTTTTCAAACTTATAATTTTCATTCTCACTAACGTCCTTTAAATTTTCAAGATTTCCGGCATATGTTAACTTATCGATATTAATAATCTGATAAGTTGAATACTTTTTTAATAAATAACGGACTACATGAGAACCAATAAATCCGGCCCCTCCAGTTACGAGAATTACTTTTTCAAATGTTTTCATTATAAACTCCAATAGCTTAGACTACTAATTTTATTGCGGTAAACTCCTTTAACATCTACAAAAACGCCATTTCCATTCTTTAAAATTGATTTGAAGAAATTTTCATCGTACTGAGAATATTCTTTGTGGTTAACGGCCAAAATAATCGCATCGTAATCATTGGCCATAGCCGATTTCAAAGGCACGCCATATTCGTGTTCCATTTCCTTAGAGTCAGCATGTGGATCAATAACATCAATATTAACTTGAAAGGATTTTAATTCTGTAATAACATCTATAACCTTAGAATTCCGGATATCGCTCACGTCTTCTTTAAAAGTAGCTCCCATAATTAATACTTTAGCTTCTTGAATTATTTTTCCTTGAGCAATAATTTTTTTAACAGTTTGTTTTGCGATATAAAAACCCATAGAATCATTTACATAACGACCGCTGTTTATTACTTTAGAATGATAGCCAACTTGCATAGCTTTATGAACAAGATAATATGGATCAACTCCAATACAGTGTCCACCAACTAAACCAGGAGAAAATTTCAAGAAATTCCATTTTGTTCCTGCTGCCTCCAAAACATCGTATGTATTTATATTTAGTTTGTTAAAAATAATCGACAATTCATTTACTAATGAAATATTGACATCTCGTTGGGTATTCTCAATAATTTTTGAGGCTTCCGCAACCTTAATGCTTGTTGCTCGATGGACCCCCGCATGAACCACTAATTCATACGTTTTGGAAACCTCATCTAAAGAAACCTGATCACACCCTGATACAACTTTTATTACATTTTGAAGCGTATGTTCTTTATCCCCCGGATTAATTCGCTCTGGGGAATAACCAACTTTAAAATCATCGATAAATTTTAATCCTGATATTTCTTCTAAAATTGGAATGCAATCTTCCTCTGTACATCCTGGATAAACAGTTGATTCATATACAACATAATCTCCTTTCTTTAGAACTTGGGCTACTGTTTTGGTAGCTCCAAGTAAGGGCTTGAGATCTGGTAAATTTGATGAATCAATTGGTGTAGGAACTGCAACAATAAAAAAGTTCACCTCTTTTAAATCATTTGTGTCAGCGGAAAAAAGAATGTCTCTATTTTCAAAATAAGACGCATCTAACTCATTGCTAGGATCTATCTTATTTTTCATCAAATCAACACGTTTTTGATTGATGTCAAAACCCACAACTTTAATTTTTAGGGCAAATTCTAAGGCAATAGGTAAACCAACATATCCAAGTCCAATTACTGCTAACTTTGACTCTTTCTTGACAAGTCGGTCATAAATTAATGCATCCATGGATTTACTTTTTTTTATTTTTATCTCTCACTTTGTAAATTCGTTCAATAATATCAACCACTTTCATACCCTCAAGTGCATTTGTTGTAGGAGAAGTTCTGCCTTTTAAAGTATTGATAACGTTTGAAATAATATAATTGTGATTTGCTGCAGAACCTTTATACGGACCATAATCATTTGCAGGATTTGATTCATTTAAAACAGGCATTTCATAGCCAGAAATAGCACATACTTCAACTTCATTCATGTATTGACCGCCAATTTTCACACTCCCATTTTTTCCAATAATTGTCATTGAAGATTCTAAATTCTGGTTTGCAATAGACGTAGAATAATTTATACTTCCCATTCCACCACTTATAAAATCGAAGCTTACAAATCCTGAATCTTCAAAAGCAGTTGTAGTTTGATGATTAAAGTCCGCAAATTTTCCTTGAATATTTTTTATATCTCCAAATAACCAATACATAATATCGATGAAGTGTGAAAATTGAGTAAAGAGCGTACCTCCATCTAAATCTGCTGTTCCTTTCCAGCCTCCAGACTTATAATAACGATCATCACGGTTCCAATAACAATTCAATTGAACCATATAAATTTCACCGAGTAAACAGTCAGTTATTACTGATTTAATCCACTCTGAAGGCGGAGAATACCTATTTTGCATCACACAAAAAACATGCTTTGATTCTTGGAGCGCTTTGAAAAGGATTTTCTCACAGCTTTCTTTTGTTAAGCCCATTGGTTTCTCGCAAACAACATTTTTCTTTTCTGCTAATGCCATCAATGACTGTTCGGCATGTAAACCATTTGGCGTACATACATTAACAACATCAAATTCTAATCCGCTTGCAAAAAGTTCTTCCATTGTGCTAAAAAAGGGCACATCAAAGTCATCCGCGGCACATTCTTTTTTGGATTTAATATCAACCATTGCGACCAATTCGCCTTCAGTATCTCTACGAATCATTTCTGCATGACGCTTTCCAATATGTCCAGCACCAATAACAACGAAACGTATTTTTGAATTATTTGACATCTTATAACTTACTTACTTTTTTATTCTTTAATTCATATTTTTCATTGCTTTCCGAGCAAATAGCGAAACCTTTTTCATCAAAAATCAGACGTTGTCCGTTTTCACTCATCCAACCAATCTGACGCGCAGGATTACCAACCACCAGTGCATAAGCCGGAACCTCTTTTGTAACTACAGAACCAGCTCCAATAAAAGCAAATTCTCCAATATCATTTCCACAGACAATCGTTGCATTTGCACCAATACTCGCTCCTTTTTTTATAGTAGTTTTAGTATATTGTTCTCTGCGATTTACCGCACTTCTTGGATTCATGACATTTGTAAAAACCATTGATGGACCAAGAAAAACATCGTCTTCACAAATTACTCCCGTATAAATAGAAACATTGTTTTGAACCTTAACATTGTTACCTAAAATTACATTTGGTGAAACAACAACATTCTGACCAAGATTACAATTTAAACCTAAGACACAATTTGACATAAGGTGTGAGAAATGCCAGATTTTAGTTCCTTCACCAATTTGGCAAGCATCATCAATTATTGCAGTTTCATGAGCAAAATATGCCATTTTTATTTCTTTATGTATTTATCAAAGTTATAATGATTTGATTCAAAAAGTTCCTCTTTCGATAAACCTTTAAAATATTCGTATGTCATCTTTAATCCTTCAGCTCGATTAATTTTTGGTTCCCACTTTAAAATCTCTCTTGCTTTACTAATATCTGGTTGTCGCTGTTTTGGGTCATCAACAGGAAGATCCTTGTAAATTATACTTTGTTTAGTACTTGTCAATTGAATGATTTCTTCAGCAAACTGTGAAATTGTTATTTCAGAAGGATTACCGACATTTATGGGATAAACATAATCGCTTAAAAGTAAGCGAACAATTCCTTCCACTAAATCATCTACATAGCAGAAAGACCTCGTTTGAGAACCATCGCCAAAAATCGTTAAATCTTCCCCACGCAATGCCTGTCCAATAAAAGCTGGAAGAACCCTGCCATCATTTAAGCGCATTCTAGGACCGTAGGTATTAAAAATTCTGATAATTCTAGTTTCTAAACCATGAAAATTATGGTAAGCCATTGTTATTGCTTCCTGAAAACGTTTGGCCTCATCATAAACACCACGAGGACCAACAGGATTTACATTTCCCCAATATTCTTCAGATTGTGGATGAACAGTTGGATCACCATAAACCTCAGAAGTTGAAGCAATTAATATTCTTGCACCTTTAGCTTTTGCCAGACCCAAACAATTGTGTACACCCAAGGAGCCAACTTTTAGCGTTTGAATCGGAATCTTTAGATAATCGATGGGACTTGCTGGCGATGCAAAATGTAATATATAATCCAATTCTCCAGAAACATTAATAAATTTTGAAACATCATTGTTATGAAACTCGAAATGTTCCAAATGAAACAAATGTTCGATGTTCTTTAAACGACCTGTAATTAGATTATCCATTGCGAGGACATGGTATCCATCTTTTATAAAGCGATCACATAAATGAGACCCTAAAAAACCTGCAGCACCTGTAATTAATACGCGTTTCATCTATTTTGCAATTACGTTTCGACCAATAGAACAATAATAAAATCCTTTATCATTCATTTCGCCAATTTCAAATAAGTTTCTTCCATCAAATAAAACGGCATCTTTCATTAAAGATTTCATTCTTGTAAAATCTGGATTTCTAAAAATCCCCCATTCTGTACAAATCAAAAGTGCATCTGCACCGGATAATGCTGAATATTCATCACTCGCATAGTCTATTTTAGCACCTAAACTATTTTTTACATTTGGCATGGCTTCAGGATCATAAGCACTAATATTTGCGCCGGCATCTAAAAGAGCTTCTATCATAAATAAAGCCGGAGCTTCACGAATGTCATCTGTATCTGGTTTAAACGCTAAACCCCAAACCGCAATTTTTTTACCTGATAAATCGCCACGGAAGAAATTTTTAATTTTAGGAAATAATACTGTTTTCTGCTCCTGATTTACTTTTAGTACAGCAGATAAAATTTCAAATTTAAAGTTGAGGTCCTCCCCAGACTTTACTAGAGCTTTGACATCTTTAGGAAAGCAAGATCCACCGTATCCAATACCAGGAAATAAAAATCGCTTACCAATTCGCGTATCAGAACCTATTCCAACTCTAACTTGATCAACATCAGCTCCAACTAATTCACAAAAATTAGCAACCTCATTCATAAAGGTAATTTTGGTTGCTAAAAATGAATTTGCGGCATATTTTGTTAATTCCGCAGATTTTTCATCCATGAAATAGATTGGATTTCCTTGTCGAACAAATGGCCGATACAAACTCTCCATTACTTTTCTTGCGCGCTCATCTCGGGTTCCAATTACAACTCGATCAGGTTTCATGAAATCGCTAACGGCAAATCCTTCTCTTAAAAATTCTGGATTCGAAACAACAGCAAAATCAACTTGGGCATTTTTGGCTATTACAGCGTGAACTTTTTCTGCAGTTCCAACTGGAACAGTACTTTTATCTACAATGACCTTGTAATCTGTAATAAGTTTTCCTAGTTGTTCCGCTACACCTAAAATATAAGATAAATCTGCTGAACCATCCTCACCAGGAGGAGTCGGTAAAGCTAAAAATATAATTTCAGCGTCCTTAATTCCTTCCTCCAAAGAAGTAGTAAAAGAAAGTCTTTTTGCTGATATGTTTCGCTCAAAAATTGTATCTAAATTCGGCTCATAAATTGGAATGATACCATTTTTCATCTTCTCTACTTTATCGGCATCAATGTCTATGCAAATAACTTGATTTCCTGTTTCAGCAAAACAAGTCCCAGTAACTAAACCAACATATCCTGTTCCTACAACTGCTATTTTGGTCATACGATCTTAATTACTTTTTAATGTGAGGTATTCTGCTGCAGTTTTTGTAATAAACTCCAATTGTTCTAAATCCATTTCTGTATGAACTGGCAAAGATATTACACGATGGGTTAACCAATCTGTAATTGGTAAATCTGTGGCTGCGCTCCCAAATTCCTCAAACATTTTTTGTCTGTGAGCAGGAACCGGGTAATAAATCATTGATGGAATATCTTTACTTGCTAAAAAATCGTTAAACCCATCGCGATTATGTCCTTCTAAAGTCAATGTGTATTGATGAAAAACATGTTTTGAATCATCCGCTCGAAATGGGATTTTTACACCCTCTATCGCTCCAAAAAAAGCATCATAAAAATCAGCTATTTCTCTTCTTGCGTCAATATAATTATCCAATTGTCTCAATTTTATTCGTAAAACTGCAGCTTGGATATTATCTAATCTAGAGTTGCAGCCAACTACATCATGGTAATAGCGTTTGCTTTGCCCATGATTTGCAATCATTCGTAATTTTTCCGCAAGTAGATCATCATTTGTGCAAATTGCACCACCATCGCCATAACAACCTAAGTTTTTTGATGGAAAAAATGATGTGCAACCGATATCGCCAATTGTTCCTGTTTTAACAAGTGATCCATCCAATAAATGGTAATCAGAACCAATTGCTTGAGCATTGTCTTCAATCACAAAAAGCTTGTGTTTTTTTGCAATCACCATAATTGCGTTCATATCAGCAGCTTGTCCATACAAATGTACTGGGACAATTGCCTTGGTTCTTGGAGTAATTGCAGCTTCTAATTTGCTAGCATCCAAGCAGAATGTTTCTTGATTTACTTCAACAAAAACAGGCTTTAAGCCCAAAAGCGCAATGACTTCTGTCGTTGCAATATACGTAAATGAAGGTGTAATAACCTCATCTCCTGGCTTGAGACCAAGTGCCATCATTGATATTTGAAGAGCATCTGTTCCATTTGCGCATGGAATCACATGTTTCACGCCTAAATACAATTCTAATTCTTTTTGAAATCCTGCAACTTCAGCACCATTAATAAATTGAGAACTTTGAAGTACATCCATGATTGCTGAATCAATTGCTGGCTTTATTTTCTCATATTGAGAAACCAGATCAACCATCTGTATTTTTTTCATTCTATTGATTTGTTGACAACAAAGTTACTAATTTTCGTTGGTTAGTCAATTTTACTTAGATGCAACAAAAAAGATATATTTATCGTTTTTTAGTATTCAAATTAGAGATTAGAACGTTTGTAAAAAAAATGAGTTTAACTTTGAAAAATGAAATACTATTTCCCCTTATTGTTCTTGCTATTATTTCACTATTCCTTTGCACAGCGAAATGTTAAAGATTCTACAATAGCGACACCTTTAATCGGTGTTCATTATGGGGGAAATTGGACAGAGGGAGATTTAGCAGAACGTTATGGTTTTGCAAGTCATCTAGGGATAAGTGCAAACTATAAAACGGCAAAAAATTGGTGTTTTGGCTTAGAGAGCAATTTTCTCTTTGGAGATAAAATTAGACTTAGTGGATTATTTGATCACTTAATTGATGCAGCTGGAAATATTACAGATATAAATGGAGATATCGGAAGAATTCTAGCATACGAGAGAGGATTTAATGTAAATGCTTCATTAGGTAAAATTTTTCCTGTTTTAAGTACAAATACAAACTCTGGAATTTTAATTCATGCTGGAATCGGTTATACGCTTCATAAACTAAGAATTGAAACAACGGATCAAGTTATTCCACAATTAGAATTAGATTATCGCAAAGGATATGATCGCTTAACATCAGGAATAAATTTCCATCAATTTATTGGTTATTCTTTTTTAAGAAACTCTGGAGCACTCAATTTTTATGCAGGTTTTTATACTCAGGTGGGTCTCACAAAAAATCGCAGAACTATTTTCTTTGATACACCAACAATTCCTGTATCAACAAAACAAATGATTGATATTCAGTATGGCTTCCGAATTGGATGGTATATTCCCTTTTATAAAAGAAAGCCTAAAGAATTTTATTATAACTAATGCAAGTACTTTACAATTTTGGAATTTGCCTTTTTTCAATTTTATTGAGAATATTTTCCCCTTTTCATGCGAAGGCTAGAATGGGAGTTTTGGGTCGAAAAAATTGGAAGACTAAAGTAGAAGGAATTCCAAAAAACAAAAAAGTAATTTGGTTTCATTGTGCATCTTTAGGTGAATTTGATCAGGGATTACCCCTTATGAATTCCTTTAAATTAAAAAATCCTGATCTCTTTCTTTTGGTAACTTTTTTTTCTCCCTCTGGAATGCTTCACTATCATAAAAGAAGGCATTTTGTAGATTTAGCAATGTATCTTCCTTTTGATAGTCCAAGAAATGCAAGTTTATTCATTGAAAAAGTAAATCCATCACTTGTATTTTTTGTAAAATATGAATTTTGGCAAAACTACATTAGGGAATTAAGCAGAAAGAATATAAAACTTATTTCGCTTGCTACACTTTTAAGACCAAATCAGTACTTTTTCAAATGGTATGGTGGATTTTTTAGAGAAGGATTGAAAAAATTAAGCTACTATTTTACTCAGAATGAAGAAACTAAAAATCTTTTAAATTCTATTGGCATTCGTAAAATAGCAGTTGTGGGAGATACGCGATACGATCGTGTAAGTGAAAACAAGGAACTTTTTTTAGAAACTCTCGAAGCTGGAACATCTAATAATACAGCAATTTTCGAGTCATTTTTAGCACAAGAAAAAGCACTCATTTTTGGGAGTAGTTGGGAAAAAGAACTTGCTATTTTAGTCGACTTACTAAAGGATAATTGGAAAAGAAAAATAATAATTGCACCGCATGATGTTTCAGAAAGTAATGTTAGAAAAATTCAGCTCCTACTCAAAGAAAAGGCAATTAAATACACTGATTTTAAAAACTACAAGGAAGAACAAGTCTTAATCCTTGACACCATTGGTCAACTTTCTACAGCTTTTTATTATGGGAATATTGCTTGTATTGGAGGTGGGTTTTCGGGAAACTTGCACAATATTTTAGAACCCGCTGTTTTTGGATTACCCGTTCTTTTTGGTCCAAAACATTCAAAATTTCCTGAAGCTGATCAATTTACAGAAGTGGGCATCGGTTTTGAATTCCATGATTTTGCAAGTTTTAAAATTCAATTGAGCTATTGCCTTGAAAATAATGAAGCGCTCAATAAAAAGACACTTGCATTTATGGAAGAACGAAAAGGAGTTTGTGAAAACATTTTAAGTAACCCGATTACCCAAATTTAATAAGCGCGTTCGTTTCTTTTTTCCATCCAATTAATAAAAGCCTTGTTTACGACTTTATTACCACCGGGAGTTGGATAATCTCCTGTAAAATACCAATCACCTAAATTATCAGGACAAGCGATATGAAGATTTTCTACAGATTGGTATATAATCTCTACTTTAGATTTCATTGAAATTGGAGTCAATAACTGCGCAATTTTTACAGAAATTTCTTCATCTGTGAAAGGTGCATAAATTTCCTTAACGTAGTTCCGCACTTGTTCTTTTGGAAGATTAACCTGAGATAAACATTGCTTATATACGTCTTGAATAATATTTTCTCTTTTTGTATCAACTAATAATTGAATTGCAGCTTCAAAAGCTATGAAATCCCCCATTTTTGCCATGTCGATGCCATAACAATCTGGATAACGAATTTGAGGGGCTGAAGAAACGACTACAATTTTTTTAGGCTCCAAGCGATCTAAAATTCTTAAAATACTTTGTTTTAAGGTTGTTCCTCGAACAATGCTATCATCAATAATAATTAAATTATCTTTTAAAGGGCGAACGCTTCCATAAGTAATGTCGTAAACATGAGCCACTAAATCATCGCGTGAATCATCTTGTGTAATAAAAGTTCTCAATTTCGCATCTTTAATTGCTATTTTCTCAATGCGAGCTCTTTGTTTAATAATTTTGGAAACATCTTCGGATGAAGGTTTATCTCCCAATGCTATTATTTGTTTTATTTTTTCTTCATTTAAAAATTCTTCTAGTCCCTTAATTAAGCCATAAAAGGAAACCTCAGCAGTATTTGGAATAAAAGAAAAAACAGAATTATCAAAATCGTAATCAATTACTTTTAATACCTTATCTACAATTAGGCGACCCAAAGCTTTTCGTTCATTGTATATCGACGAATCTGAACCACGAGAAAAATAAATCCGTTCAAAAGAACATTTTTTCGGGGGAAGCGGCTTATTAATTAATTCTTCTGTAACAATTCCATTCTTTTTAATAATTAGAGCATAACCTGGCTT
>CAMDDR010000025.1:0-26317 GCA_945892995.1 Chitinophaga pinensis
GCTGGCTCACCATTCTGTAAAACTCTCACAAGTACACAGTCTGTAACTCGAGTAGGAACAGCTAACGGAACATACAGTTCAAGCCCAGCAGGCTTGAGTATCAATACAAGTACAGGAGCTATAACTCCAAGTTCAAGTACAGCGGGAACTTATACTGTAACATATACAATTGCAGCCTCAGGGGGTTGTTCTGCCGTAAGCACAACAACAACAGTAACTATCACAACATCTGCTGCTGCAACTATTAGTTATACGGGTTCACCATGGTGTAAAACCATCACAACATCTCGAACTGTTACACGAATAGGTACATCTGGAGGAACATACAGTGCGCTTCCGTCAGGCTTGATGATTTCATCAACTTCAGGTTCTATAATACCAAGTTCAAGTGCAGCGGGTACATATACTGTAAGATATACAATAGCGGCAACTGGAGGTTGTGCAGCAGTAATAGCAACAGCAACAGTAACCATAACTGCAGCGCCAATAGCAAGTATAAGCTATGCAGGATCACCATTCTGCAAGACGATTACTACGGGTCAGTCTGTAACCCAAACAGGAACGACAGGTGGTGTTTACAGTTCAAGTCCATCAGGATTGAGTATCAACGCAAGTACAGGAGTTGTAACTCCAAGTACAAGTACAGCGGGAACTTATACTGTAAGCTATACAATAGCGGCATCTGGAGGTTGTGCCGCAGTTATAAAAACTACAACAGTTACTATTACCAATTGTCAAGGAATGATTATCAACAATACTATCTCTGAGCACACAAATGCAGTGGAGACAGAAGAACTTATTTTAGCAGATTCTAGCCCTAACTTAGTTCAAGACGCTATTGCAGAGTGGAAAGTAGTATTTGATAGAAACCCATTTGAGAGCACCTTTAAATTATCAATTGAAAATGCGTTAAGCACGAAATTAGAGGTCCAAATATTAAGCTCATCAGGATTATTAATATCTACTCGTTATATTGCAATAGATGATTTAGGTGAGGCACAATTTGGCGAAGATTTAACGCCAGGAGTTTATTTTGTACTTGTAAAGCAAGAAAATAATCGCCAAACACTTAGAATGATAAAATATTAGTAATATTCTAAGTTGATTTTAATATTTTGTGAAAAAACGAAATAAAACAATAAATTTGAATCATACTGTCGGTGAATTAATTCAAGATTTTTATGATAAAAATGATTTTGGAGAAGATGGTGGAAAAAGTAAAAAATTAGCTTGGATTAAATTTGGGTTTTTTTCAATACCAATTCCAAACCTTGAAAGCAGAAAAAATAATGTTTATTTTCACGATGTCCACCATATAATTACGGAAAATAATACTACATGGAAAGGTGAAAGTGCTTTATCTGCATGGGAGATTTCATCTGGTGGGTGGGGAAACTTATTAATTCCTTGGCTTTTAACTCTCTGGGCAATGGGTTTAGGAATTCTATTTCATAGAAAATCTACCTTTATTGCATTCGAAAAAGGGCTCACAATGAGAAATGCTATAACATGCGGAATGACGAAAACAGAAATAAGTAATCTAACCCTTGCCGAACTAAGAGTAAAAGTTAGTAATCAAACCAAAGGAAATAAAAATTTGCTTATTTGGTCGATAATTAGTTTGCTTGTCTTTTTTCTGCCATTTTTCATTGTAGCAACAGTATTGTTAGGTTATTTAGAGGCACTAGATTACGTTAATTTCTTGGTGTAATTTTTTACATTAGAAAACATCTAAGTGTTCAAAATAAAGAGATTTTGTACCTTTAAAAAATGTTATCAAAATTACCACATGTTGGGACTACTATCTTCACCACTATGTCAAAAATGGCAGGAGATTATAATGCAATAAATCTTTCTCAAGGATTCCCAAACTTTCCTACGGATGAAATCTTAATAGAATTAATAAAGCAAAATGCAGGGGCGAATATTCATCAATATGCTCCAATGGCGGGACTACCAAGTTTATTAGAGGGAATTTATAACTTAATTTATACATGTTACCAAAGGAATTTAAATCCAACAGAAAATATTTTGGTTACTGCAGGAGCAACTCAAGCTATTTTTACAACAATTCAAGCTTTAGTTCATAAAGGAGATGAAGTGATTATTTTAGATCCAAGTTATGATTGCTATGAGGCGCCTGTTATTTTAGCTGGAGCTAAAGCTATTCGGATTCCATTAAATAAATCATTTCTCCCTGATTGGGATGAAATATTTCAGCATACAAATGATAAAACGCGCTTAATTATTACAAATAATCCGCATAATCCAAGTGGAACAGTTTGGTCAGAAAATGACATTCGTTCACTAGAGAAACTAATATTAAAACATCCAAATTTAAGTGTTTTATCGGATGAAGTATATGAATTTATAACCTTTGAAAAACCTTATTTTTCTGTTAATTCATCAGAGATTTTAAGAGATCAATCTGTAGTTGTTTCTTCATTTGGAAAAACATTCCATATTACAGGCTGGAAAATTGGCTATATAATTGCCCCAGAAAAATTAATGATAGAAATAAAAAAAGTACATCAGTTTTTAGTTTTTTCAGTAAATAGTCTGGCCCAAGCATGTATAAGTGATTATTTGAAAATAGCAAAAGTGGAATCTTTAGGGGACTTCTATAAAATAAAGCGGGACTTTTTCAGAGAAAAAATGAAAAGTAGTCGTTTTGAATTATTTCCCTGCGACGGAACCTATTTTCAAATAGCTTCATATAAATCTATATCAAGTGAAAGCGACCTTGATTTTAGTAAGCGTTTGATAAAAGAATTTGGGGTGGCTGCGATTCCTTTATCAGTCTTTAATGCAAATCAAGACGACCAAAAATTAATTCGTTTTTGTTTTGCAAAAGATGAACAAACACTTATTTCAGCAACAGAGCGCTTATGCAAAATTTAAGAGTTACTCTTTTTCAGGTTGACCAAATTTGGGAAGATAAGTCCGCAAATTATAGTTTGTACAATACGCTGTTTGAAAAAATGATAGATTCAGATCTTGTTCTTTTACCAGAACTTTTTCATACAGGATTTAGCATGAACTCAAAACAGTTAGCCGAAGCATGGGGGAAATCTGAAGGCGTCAATTTTTTAAAGTTTTGGGCAAATAAAAGAAATACTGCGATTTATACATCTCTAATGATTTCGGGGAATGGAAAAGAATACAATCGTGGAGTTTTTGTGTTTCCAAATGGGGATGTATCCCATTACGATAAAAGAAAGTTGTTCGCGCTTTCAGGAGAGCATAATCATTATACTCCTGGGAAAAAACAAACAATCGTTTCTTATTTAGGTTGGAATATTAATCTTCAAATTTGCTATGATTTGCGTTTCCCTGAGCTAAGTCGTAATCATATTATTGACGAAAAACCTGCATATGACCTGCTTCTTTATGTTGCAAACTGGCCTAAGAAAAGAATTGAACATTGGTCGGCGCTTTTAAAAGCTAGAGCAATCGAAAATCAAGCGTATGTAATTGGAGCAAATAGAATTGGACTTGATGGAAAAGATTTATTTTATTCGGGAGGTTCATCTATTTGTGATCCAAATGGTAACACTATGGAATTAAAATCAGAATCTAAAGAAATACAAAGTGTTATTCTTTCTATTGAGGATTTAAATATAATTCGCGAAAATCTTCCTTTTTTAAAGGACCAAGATTAAGACTTTTAACTAAAACAAAAAGTCATTATAGGGATAGCGAATGCGAAATATTGCCTTTACCTCTTCGTACAAGACAGACTTTAATTCTTCGATATTTTCTTTTTCTTGAGCAGAAATAAATACACATTTTGTCTTATTCATTTTCGCCATCCAAGATTTTTTTAGGCTTTCTAAAGTTGTGATTTCTACTAAATCTTCAACAAGATCGTCATTTTTTGGGGCTTGATAAGCGTCAATTTTGTTAAACAAAATAATTGTAGGTTTCTCAGTTTTATCAATTTCATTTAATGTTTCATTGACCACATTAAAATGATCTTCAAAATTAGGATGAGAAATATCAAGTACATGAATCAATAAATCAGCTTCACGAACCTCATCTAAAGTAGATTTAAAGGATTCCATTAATTGCTTCGGTAATTTCCGAATAAAACCAACTGTATCAGTCAAGAGCAAGGGCATGTTTTCAATTACGACCTTTCGGACAGTGGTATCAAGGGTAGCAAAGAGCTTGTTTTCTGCAAAAACATCCGCCTTAGAAAGCAAATTCATTACCGTACTTTTTCCAACATTTGTATATCCAACTAAAGCCACTCGGACCAATTGCCCACGATTTCCTCGTTGAATTCCCATTTGCTTGTCAATGTCTTTCAAGCGTTCTTTCATTAAAGAAATTCGCATTTGAATAATCCTTCTATCCGTTTCTATTTGAGATTCTCCAGGTCCACGCATTCCAATTCCTCCTTTTTGTCGCTCGAGGTGCGTCCACATTCTTGTTAATCGCGGTAGCATGTATTGCAATTGTGCTAATTCCACTTGTGTTTTTGCATGAAATGTTTTGGCTCGGCTTGCAAAAATATCTAGAATTAAAATTGTACGATCTAAGACCTTGCATTCTAATTCTCTTTCAATGTTGCGTAATTGGGATGGCGAAAGTTCATCGTCAAAAATTACTAAGTCTATATCTGCTGCTTTAATGTACTGTTTAATTTCCTCAAGTTTTCCTGTTCCAACATAGGTTTTGGGGTTAGGATACGGAAGTTTTTGAAGAATTCGATGCTTTGTTATGGCACCCGCCGTCTCTGCAAGGAACTCCAATTCATCAATGTGTTCTATGGCAATTTCTTCGGTAATGTCTGCATGAATTACGCCAACTAATAGGCAATGTTCTTCTTTGGCATCGGAAGTAAGATGTCCTTCGCTCATTATTTCCTCAAAGATAGAACATGATTGACAACCAATTCCTGATTTTCCTTTGTTCCCAAAAGTTCATTCATTGGAGGCATTGCATTTTTTCCATTCGCTAAAATTTCATTGATTTCGGCTATACTAAGTGCCGATTTTGAGAGATCTTTTGCTCCAGAAGAACCTAATTTTCCATCTTCTCCATGGCATGAAGCACAATACAAGATAAATAAATTTGCGGATTTTTGAGCAGGTGTTTCTTGTGGAATTGTATTTTTTTTATCTGGCTCACTTGAACAAGCAAACAAAATACTGACTAATAAAAAAGCAACTAGTTTTAAAACCATCCCCCACCAAGAATTGATCTAAATGGCCAAGGAATGAATAATAAAATAATTATCAATCCAAGGATATAAAATATGCGAATAGCTTTAAATTTATCAGTATGATTTTCCCTGCGTTTTGCTTTGCTATAACCAATTGTAATTAGGATAATAGCAATCAACATACCTACTAAATGCTCCATTCCATAAAATCGAAGTAAGGGATTTTTCATCCACCCATCAATAAATTGAACTTTATCTGAAAGAAAATACTGAACTATGCCAATTACCAATTGAAGGTGAACAGAAATTAAAGCGAATAAATTTATCATTTTATGCTTCTTCTCGAATGATTTAGCAGTAAAAGCATTTACTATTGCGAGGACTAAAAATAGTAGTACTAGCCAACGAAGTCCCGAATGACTGTGATTTAAAATAGTATTGAACGTTTGCATAGGATTAATTTAATCGTTTAACTTTAAAACTGCTAAGAAAGCTTCTTGTGGCACTTCAACACGACCAACTTGTCGCATGCGCTTTTTACCTTCTTTTTGTTTTTCTAATAATTTTCTTTTTCTAGAAATGTCCCCGCCATAACATTTTGCAGTAACGTCTTTGCGTAAAGCTTTAATAGTTTCACGAGCAATAATTTTTGCTCCTATTGCTGCTTGAATTGGAATTTCAAATTGCTGGCGTGGAATTAACTCTTTTAATTTTAAGCAAATCCGCTTTCCAAGATTAAATGCATTGCTTCTGTGAACAAGTGCGGAGAGTGCGTCTACTTGTTCGGCATTCAGTAAAAGATCCATTTTAATTAAATCTGATTCTCGGTAGCCAATTGGATGATAATCAAAGGATGCATAGCCACGGGAAACAGATTTTAAGCGATCATAAAAATCAAAAACAATTTCCGCCAAGGGCATTTCAAATGAAATCTCAACGCGGTCTTGGGTTAAATAAATTTGATTTGTTAATTCACCTCGTTTTTCAATACACAAGGTCATAATAGAACCGACATATTCTGTTTTTGTGATGACCTGTGCTTTGATATATGGTTCTTCAATTCTTTGCATTCCAGAAGGGTCTGGTAATTCAGAAGGGTTATTTACAATTATTGCTTTATCCGGATCTTTTCGCATATAAGATTTATACGAAACATTTGGAACAGTTGTAATAACTGTCATATTAAACTCTCTTTCCAAGCGTTCTTGGATAATTTCCATGTGCAACATTCCTAAAAAGCCACAGCGAAATCCGAAGCCTAAGGCAGCGGAGGATTCTGGCTCAAATACCAAGGAAGAGTCGTTTAATTGTAATTTCTCCATGGAATAACGCAATTCTTCATAATCTTCGGTATCAACAGGATAAATTCCTGCAAAAACCATTGGTTTAACATCTTCAAAACCCTTAATTGCAGAAAGACATGGATTTTCTGCTAAGGTAATTGTATCTCCCACCTTTACTTCATTGGCTTGCTTAATTCCTGAAATGATATAGCCTACATCTCCCGCACGAACTTCTTTTTTTGGTAATAAATCCATTTTTAAAATGCCAATTTCATCTGCGTGGTAATCTCTTCCTGTATTTAAAAAGCGTATTTTCTGGCCTTTTTTCAAAACACCATTTCGGATTCTATAATAAGCAATAATCCCTCTAAATGGATTAAAAACAGAATCGAAAATCATTGCCTGTAAGGGCGCATTTTCATCTCCTTTTGGAGCAGGAATTCGATTGATAACAGCATCTAAAATTTGGTCAACTCCCAAGCCTGTTTTACCAGAAGCTTGAATAATATCCTCTATTTTACAACCTATTAATTCAATTATTTGATCTGAGACTTCCTCTGGCATTGCGCCGGGTAAATCCATTTTATTTAATATCGGAATTATTTCTAAATCGTGCTCCAATGCAAGATATAAATTGGAAATCGTCTGCGCCTCAATTCCTTGAGATGCATCTACGATTAATAACGCACCCTCACATGCTGCAATTGATCTAGAAACTTCGTAGGAAAAATCTACATGTCCAGGAGTATCGATTAAGTTTAAAATATAATCTTGACCCTCGTGAGTGTAATCCATTTGAATAGCATGACTTTTTATCGTGATGCCTCGCTCGCGCTCTAAGTCCATGTTATCCAATGCTTGCGCTTGCATATCGCGATCTGCAATTGTATTTGTTACTTGCAATAATCGATCTGCCAAAGTGCTTTTACCATGGTCGATGTGTGCGATAATACAAAAATTACGGATGTGTTTCATGTTCAGTCTGCAAAAATACACTATTTTAAAGAGAATTCAACGTTTTCATTCTTAGATAAAGTTGTTGAAAAGGGATACTAATAAAACCGATTTATTGCTACTTCCTTAGAAATTGTTCCCTCGCCAAGTAAATACTCTGCCATCTCTCGTGCTAATGTTGGAGCCATGAGATAACCCTTTGCGCCTAAACCATTAAATATAAATAATTTTTTGTGGATTTTATGTTGCCCTAAAACAGGTCTTCTATCTAAAACGGTCGGTCGAATTCCTGCGACTTGATCTATTACTTTTATTGGTAAATCAGAAATTACTGAAAAATTCTCAAGCAATAATTCTCGTGCTTCCTTTGTGGTATTTAATGAGCCGTCTTCCCATTCGTAAGTTGCACCTATTTTAAAGGTATTATTCTCCAAAGGCAAAACAAAAGTCTTCCGATTTAAAGATTCATTTTCTGGTAAGTCTTTACAGCTAATTGTAAGGGTTTGCCCCTTTGTTTTTTCAATCGGAATATCAGAGAAATAAGGCATTTCTCCATTATTTGAGCCACAGCAAAAAATAATTTTATCATATAAAATATCTTTATAAATTCCACCTTCAGCATTAAATTCCTTTTCACTAAAATTTTCCTTAAGCAAAAGTCCCAAGGAGTCAAAATAGTCAATTTGGGAAGTATAGTAAGTTTTTGCTTCAATCCAAAAGGCCTGCTTTACACGGCCACTTCCAAACTCGTTTTTCGCTAATGAATAATTTAAATCTTCAGTAGTAAGAATTTCTAAATATGCTGAATACTCTTTTTCAAATTGTCTTTTTTCCCAAAACTCCTTTTCCTGAAGTGAGGAAAACAAGCGTCTTAAAAACAAAGGTTTTATTAATTTGATGTTTAAATCATCTTCAAGATTTTTATAATATGCTATTGCCTCTTTTAAAAAATCATCAACACGCCATGATTTATTCATACGACGGAAAACCATTGGATTGATTATTCCAGCGGCAATTGCTGTTGAATTATTTTGACCCGAATCGATAAGGGTAACTTGCTGCTGTTTTTCAAGAAGCCGTTGGGCCAAAGATGTCCCAGCTAGACCGGCACCTACTATTAAAATTGATAGCTTTTCCAAGGATTATTTTGCGATTGCTAAACTAATAATACTTATCTTAAGTTCAGGATTATTTGCTAATAATTCTCTTGAAAGCGCCTCTATTGTCGCGCCAGTTGTGACCACATCATCCACAATAGCAACGTGTTGAAATGGAATGGCCCTTGTTGTTCCGCCAAAAATTGCTGCGACATTTTCCCAACGCTGAAATCGGTCTTTTTTTGTTTGACTTTCAGTATGCTTTATTTTTTTAATGCTTTTTTGAACGATAGGAATAGCTAAGACCTTAGAAATACCAGCTGCAATTTTTTCACTTTGATTGTATCCACGTAAAAATTCTTTTTTAGGATGTAATGGAACTGGAATTAGAGCTTGAATATCACACAATAAATTATTCTCCTTTAATTTTTTACCAATGATGTGCCCCATAAAAATCCCCAAATTAGCTTTGTTTTGATACTTTAAAGCGTGAAGTATTTTTTGTGATGGCTTATCTTGTTCAAAATATAACAAAGCATAAGTCTTTTGAATAGGAACCCTTCCCCAAAAAATTTTATCTAATGGACTTGGTTCATGAGCAGCTTCAAAATAAGTAAATGTCAACTGAGCGAAACAAAAATGACATAAATGTTCTTCCGATCTGCTTAATTCGCAAGAACAGGATAAGCACAAATTTGGGAAGATAAGATGAGAAAATCCCCCAAAAAATAATTTGGTGTTTTCTTTAAATTTTCTGAAGGGTTTATCCATCCTACATTTTTCGTATTTGAACATTAACATGTTTAAAACCTTTATCGAAAATACTAATTTTATTTTTAAAATCACATTAATTTTAAACTCTCATTAGGTATCATTTTTTTTAAATAAAACACTCTTTTTAAAAAGAAAATTTATTAAAAAAATTTGTGCGGGTATGTGGATATCTTTCTTCGAGGTGTTAATAATCGCTGAAGATATTGTTAGAGATAGGATGTAAAGAATAAGTGTTGAAAACATTAAAAATTTGTTAATTTCTTTAATTTTTTTGACCAATATTTTTAACAAAATTTGTATGCTTCTTGTCGCTAAAGTGAAAACATTAAAAATTTCATTCTACAGCCAAAAAAAGAGGAAACAAAAACAAGTGCTGGGGTGTTAAAATCTAAAATCAGGAATCTGATTTTTATATTTTTATCATTTTAAAAACCTAAATAAAAATAAAATAATGTCTTCAAAACACGAACCAATTTTAGAGTCTAACAACAGTCGCTTTGTATTATTTCCAATTCAACACGATGATATTTGGAGTTTTTATAAAAAAGCAGAAGCTAGTTTTTGGACTGCCGAAGAAATAGATCTTGGTGCAGATATAACAGATTGGGAGAACAAACTCACAAATGATGAACGGCATTTTGTGAAACATGTTTTAGCTTTCTTCGCTGCATCTGATGGTATTGTAAATGAAAATTTAGCCGAGCATTTTTTATCAGAAGTACAGTATACGGAGGCAAAATTTTTCTACGGTTTTCAAATTACCATTGAAAATATTCATTCTGAAACTTACTCACTTTTGATAGATACCTATATCAAAGATACCGCGGAGAAAAAACATCTTTTTAATGCGATTGATACAATGGATTGCGTCAAGAAAAAAGCCGATTGGGCTTTGCGTTGGATTGATAAAGGCTCTTACGCGGAAAGACTAGTTGCTTTCGCTGCTGTTGAAGGTATTTTCTTTTCAGGTTCTTTTTGCTCTATTTTTTGGCTTAAAAAGCGGGGATTAATGCCTGGACTTTCTTTTTCAAATGAATTAATTTCAAGAGATGAAGGGTTACATTGTGATTTCGCTTGTCTTTTGTATACAAAACACCTTGTGAATAAGTTGTCAAAACAGCAGGTTAGAGAAATAATTATGGATGCTGTGACAATTGAAAAGGAATTTGTTACAGATGCAATTCCTGTAAAATTAATTGGCATGAATAGCGACTTAATGACTCAATACATAGAGTTTGTCGCAGATCGCTTGCTAACAGAACTAGGAAATGAAAAAGAATACAATGCTACAAATCCATTTGATTTTATGGAAATGATTTCGTTGCAAGGGAAAAGTAATTTTTTCGAAAAAAGAGTTGGGGAATATCAGAAAGCCGGTGTATTAGCAGGAAAAGGCAATCTGGAATTCACTACTGAGGAAGAATTTTAAGTTAGAATATAAAAAATAGAATATGTACGTAGTTAAGAGAGACACAAAAAAAGAAGCAGTAAAGTTTGATAAAATTACTGCAAGAATTATAAAAATGTGTTACGGATTAGATCCGCTTGTCTCACCAGAATCTGTTGCAATGAAAGTCATTGAAGGGATATACGATGGCGTATCTACTAGCAACTTAGATAATTTAGCAGCAGAAGTTGCCGCTGCAAAAACAATAGATCATCCAGATTACGCTTTATTGGCATCCCGAATTGCTGTTTCAAATCTTCACAAAGAAACAAAAAAGACTTTTTCAGAAGTAATGAGCGATTTGTATTATTATATTGACCCGAAGACAAACCAGAAAGCATCTTTGTTGGCTGATGATGTTTATAATATAATCCAAGAGCACAAAGAAACATTAGATTCAAGTATAATTTACGATAGAGATTTTAGATACGATTATTTTGGCTTTAAAACTTTAACGCGTTCTTACTTAATGAAATTAAACGGTAAAATTGCTGAACGACCACAACAAATGTTGATGCGCGTTGCGCTGGGAATTCATAAGAGTGATGTTGAAAGTGCCATAAAAACCTATCACTTAATGTCTGAAGGCTGGTTCACACACGCCACGCCTACCTTGTTTAATTCCGGAACTCCAAAACCTCAAATGTCATCTTGTTTTCTTCTAACGATGAAAGAAGATAGTATTGAAGGTATATACGAAACACTAAAAGCTTGTGCTCAAATATCTCAATCAGCAGGAGGAATAGGACTTTCAATTCACAATATACGCGCAACAGGTTCTTATATTAAAGGCACAAATGGTACGTCAAATGGAATCGTTCCAATGCTTCGCGTTTTTAATGATACAGCGCGCTACGTTGATCAAGGTGGTGGGAAAAGAAAAGGTTCCTTTGCAATGTATATTGAACCATGGCACGCAGATGTATTTGATTTCCTAGACCTAAAGAAAAATCATGGAAAAGAAGAGCAACGCGCTCGTGACTTATTTTTTGCTCTTTGGATTCCAGACTTATTTATGCAACGCGTTAAAGAAAATGGTGAATGGACCTTGATGTGTCCGCATGAATGCCCGGGTCTCTCCGATGTTCACAGTGCAGAATTCGTTGCTTTATATACAAAATACGAGCAGGAAGGAAAAGGAAGAAAAACTATCAAAGCACAAGACTTATGGTTTAAAATTTTAGAGTCTCAAATCGAGACAGGAACACCATATATGCTCTACAAAGATGCTGCAAATTCAAAATCAAATCAGCAAAATTTAGGAACAATCAAATCCTCAAATTTATGTACTGAAATTATTGAATATACTGCTCCAGACGAAATCGCGGTTTGTAACCTGGCGTCCTTGGCGCTTCCTAAGTATGTAACAGAAGAGAAAACCTTTGATCATAATAAATTATTCGAGGTAACCTACCAAGCGACCTTGAATCTAAATAAAATCATTGATGAAAATTTCTATCCTGTTGAAGCGGCTAAAAATTCAAATATGCGTCATCGACCAATTGGATTAGGCGTTCAAGGGTTAGCCGACACCTATATTTTAATGGGCTTTCCGTTCGAATCAGATGATGCAAAAAAATTGAATAAAGAAATCTTTGAAACAATCTATTATGCGTCAATGACAGCATCTAAAGATCTATCAAAGGAACTTGGTCCCTACTCAACATACGAAGGGTCGCCAGTTTCAAAAGGTATATTTCAACCAGACATGTGGGGCATTACTCCGTCGACACGTTGGGAATGGAGCGTATTAAAAGAAGAGGTCCTGAAATATGGAGTTCGTAATTCACTTCTTCTTGCGCCAATGCCAACAGCATCAACAGCTCAAATTTTAGGAAATAACGAATGCTTTGAGCCTTATACATCAAATATTTATACACGTCGTGTATTATCAGGGGAATTTATTATTGTAAATAAGCACCTTCTAAAAGACTTGGTAAAAGCAGGTTTGTGGAATAAAGATATGCGTCAGAAAATAATGACTGCAAATGGCTCTGTTCAAAATATAAAAGAGGTTCCACAAAATCTAAAAGCCCTTTATAAAACTGCTTGGGAAATTTCGCAAAAAGCGATTATAGAACAATCTGCTGATAGAGGTGCATACATTTGCCAAAGTCAATCCTTAAATATTTTCATGGAAAACGCCAATTTTGGGAAGTTAACATCAATGCACTTCTATGGTTGGGAAAAAGGACTGAAGACAGGAATGTACTACCTAAGAACAAAGGCGGCAACTGATGCTATTAAATTTACAGTTGAAAAAACCATTGCAGCTGAACCAGCATCTGTAGATGTTGAAACGCAACAAGCAGAAATCGCCTGTTCCTTAGATAATCCTGAAAATTGTGAAATGTGCTCTGGGTAGTATTAAACCCAATAAATTAGAACTTTTATTTCTTCTTCAATTGCTCTTTAATGAAAAGCTCTAAAGCCGCAACCATAGATGGGGCTTTTGGATGTGGAGCATGAACATCTAATCTCAGATCGTGTTTTATTACAGAACTTGCAGTTGTTGGACCAAATGCAGCAATAGCAGTATTGTTTTGCTTAAAGTCAGGGAAATTCTTAAACAAGGACTTAATTCCTCCGGGGCTAAAAAACACTAATATATCATAATAAACATCCTCAAGGTCTGAAAGATCCGAAGCTACAGTTCGGTAAAGAATTACTTTACTAAAGGGGATGCCCTGTTCTTCTAAGGTAGCAGGAATATTGTCTCGCAAAATATCAGTGCAAGGGAGTAAGTATTTTTCACCTTTGTGTTTCTTCATGAGCACGGTAAGCTCTAAAATGGTTTGCTTACCATAAAATATCTTTCTCTTCCTATAACTTACATATTTTTGAAGATAGAGTGCAATAGCCTCTGAAATACAGAAATATTTCATTGCGTCAGGAACTTCAAAACGTGTTTCTTTTGCTATTCGGAAAAAGTGATCAACTGCTACTTTTGAAGTTAAAATAATAGCTGTTTGTTCGTTAAGATTTACACGTTGAGACCTAAAATCTTTAGCATCAACTGCTTCAACCTTAATGAAAGGGCGAAAATCTATCTTTAATTTATACTTATTAGCTAAATCAAAGTAGGGGGACTTTTCTCCTTCAGGTTTTGGTTGTGAGACCAATATTGTTTTTATCGCCAAGGTAAACGCTAATTAAGTTATTTAAGCATCTATAAAGTTCTAAAAATAAACTAAATCCTTGAGTAAAAAATTGAAAAGCAACAAGGCTGGCATTATCTCTAAAGTGCAAAGATATAAAAATAAATAATACCATTTTATTCCAATTTTGTAACAAAGGAAAATACCTTTTATGTATCGGTATGCTAAAAGGGTTAGTAAAGTAAAAAAATAAAAAAGGGAAAAGCTTAATGTAAATTGTTGATTTAGAGCCCAAATCAATGCAATTATTAAAAACAGTAAGCCTGCCATATGCCAAATTTGTTTTGTTAAAACACCTATTTCCTCAGAAACCATATGTTCTCCACTTAAAAGTGCTACCAGGCGAAAACTTATTTGTTGTATAATAATTAAATAGGCGCTAAAACACAGAGCATAAATTAGAGCCTCATTTCCAGAAACAAAATTTGTAAAAGCTAGAAAAAAACAAATTGTTAAAGAAAGAATAAAATTAATATTAAGAAGAATAGAAGCGGCAAAGCCAATTCGGTTTTCATCATTAAAATTGTTTTCAATCAATTTAAATCGAAAGAAACTTTTTGTAATACTTCTAAATAAATCTGAATTATTGAATTTACTTAGGGCAATTGTTGCAACACAAAAGAGTAAAATTGCCAATATTATTTTTATTGATTCATTGCCTCTTTCAGTAATTTGTAAACTAACTGCAATAATATTTGTTGTAATTTTCATCAAGAACAAAATTAAATAGAATATGAATACTACAGCCAATTTAAGAATTCCTTACTTTTGTAGCACAAAAATCATTCTTTAGAAATAAATTCAATATGAAAACAGACCTTTATAACCACCCAGACCACTATGCTATGGATGATTTATTATCCGAAGAACACAAATTAGTACGTGATGCTGCACGTGCATGGGTTAAGAAAGAAGTTTCACCAATAATTGATGAACACTACGAAAAAGCAACTTTTCCAATGCATTTATTGAAAGGTCTTGGTGAAATAGGTGCTTTTGGTCCTTATATTCCGGAAGAATACGGTGGTCCGGGATTAGATCAGATTTCATATGGTTTAATAATGCAAGAATTGGAGAGATGTGATTCTGGCTTACGTTCAACTGCTTCTGTGCAGTCTTCTCTAGTAATGTACCCCATTTGGAAATATGGTTCGGAAGAACAAAAACAAAAATACTTAAGAAAGCTAGCAAGTGGAGAAATGATGGGGTGTTTTGGGCTAACAGAACCAGATTATGGTTCTAATCCAGGTGGAATGATTAGTAATTTTAAAGATGCGGGAGACCATGTAATTTTAAATGGAGCAAAAATGTGGATTTCTAATTCTCCATTTGCTGATATTGCAGTTGTTTGGGCTAAAGATGAAACTGGGAGAATCCATGGATTAATAGTTGAACGTGGAATGGAAGGATTTTCAACACCAGAAATGCATGGAAAATTATCGTTGAGGGCTTCTGCTACGGGGGAATTAATTTTTGATAATGTTAAAGTCCCAAAGACAAATATATTACCTGGTCGATCTGGCTTAGGTGCACCTCTAAGTTGTTTGGATTCTGCTCGATTTGGAATTGCTTGGGGCGCACTCGGTGCTGCAATGGATTGCTATGATCAAGCCCTACGCTATTCAAAAGAAAGAATACAATTTAATGTTCCAATTGGAGCTTTTCAGTTAATTCAAAAAAAATTAGCTGAAATGATTACAGAAATTACAAAAGCACAGCTTTTAACACTTCGTTTAGGACAATTACGCAATGAAGGAAAAGCAACAACAGCTCAAATTTCAATGGCTAAAAGAAATAATGTTGAAATCGCTTTAAATATTGCGCGTGAAGCACGCCAAATACATGGCGGAATGGGAATTACTAGCGAATATTCAATGATGCGTCACATGGCAAATTTAGAGTCTGTAGTAACGTATGAAGGAACTCACGATATTCATTTATTAATAACAGGAATGGAAGTGACCGGGATTTCTGCATTCACAAGAGAAATGCCCTAGTAGATATCTTCTTCGACATTTTTATCACCTCTTAATATTCTAATCCGCTTTATTGTTTCAGCACCGTAAAAACTTCCTTTGTAATCAATAGCTAGTTTTTTATAGTACTCCAAAGCTTTATCTTTATCTAATAGTATTTGCTCGTAAATGTCGCCTAATCTGAAAAGTGCATCATCTGCAAAAATATCCTTGGAATAAAATTTAATAATATCTTCGTAAAGCATGCAAGATTCAGCCCACTTTCCTTGCATTTCCATAGCTTTAGCTTTACGATATAGAATGTCATCTGCCAGTGAATGAAGAGGATAATTCAATTGGATACTGTCAAAAAGTGTGAATGCTTCTAAATATTTGTGCTGTTCAATAAGTAATTCTGCTGAAGAGAACCAAGTCATCGCTGTATAATTACTATCTATTCCAAAATTTTCTGTAATTGAAACGGATAAGTTCATAGCGTCATTTGCAATAATTTTAGAGGTAGATTCCTTCAGAATATTCAATTGACTCTGCGCAAAATCAAATTCGCCATCAAAATAAAAAATACGAGCATTTTTATACTTTGCCTCATCGCCTACAGCTTCAAACTTAAAATCTTTATCTATTTGCATATAGAGTAGCGACGCCTCCCAAATATCACCTTTCAGTACTTCAATGTCTGCTAACTGCATTTTTAGCTGAGCTCTTTGGATATCTGTTAAACTTTGTACTAAGATTGCATCTTGCAAAATTACTATTGCCTCAGCAGCACGATCTGCATAAAATGCTAAAATATGAGCCTGCTCATTTAAAATACCTATTGTAAATTTTGTTTTTCCAAGTCGAGCTAAAACAGAACTATAATCTGCTAAAGTAGCATCAATTTCAACTTGACTAAATGCTCGATTTGTTGTGAGCTCTGTGAATCTAGAATTAAGTAATAGCTTTTGCCCCTCTATGTAATATTGATTATCTGAACCTAAGGTTATTATATAATTAAAACAATTTCTTGCGATATCATATGATTTATTCTCCAAACAAATATTACCTAAGTCTAAAACCCTAGAACCATCTCCCTGGATTCTTTTGTCTAAGGCAACCACTTGCGTAAATGCTGAACTAAAATTTTTATTTTGAACGAATAACCAAATAAGCATTTCAGAATAAATAAAATTTGAATTATCCGCTTGTATTTTTTGAAGTAATATTTCTTTTAAAATTAAATAGTCTTTCCCATCACTTTTACTTAAATCAATTCGGGAGGAAATAGCATTTTGAATGGATTCAAACATAGTTGGCTGCAAAATCAAGTAATTAATATACTCTTCTATCATTAAACGGTTATTTCCTGTTAGAGAATACAAATCTGCATATTGAAAATTGAAAGGGTAATAAGGAGCATTTTTTTTGCCTTTATCCAAGACTTTTTTTGCAAGGTCAAATTTTCTTTTACCTACAAATAATTGGAATAGATTAATTATTTCTCCGGGATCTGCTGAAAGAACAGAAAGTAATTCTTCATAGACTTTAGCAGATTTTTGGGGCTCATCGATGTCTTCATAAAATTGACCCAACACTACTTGAATTTCCATGTCATTCTTATTCTGAGAAATGTACTTTTTAATGGTCTTTTCAGCAGTTTTGAAATCTTTTATTTGTATCAAGCACTCCAAATACCTTGTAAAATAAATTTTTGTGCTTTGTGAACTGTATAGTTTTTCATAATATGACGTGGCTTTATCAAATTCGCCATTTGTAAAATAGTGCTGAGCCAATTGAATGTCTGTTTCTGTTTGAGCGCTCAAAATAAACGAGCGAAGTAAAAAAGTAAAAATTATAAGGTTTCTCATAGTTATTTATCCTTAAATTTTTCTTCTAAACGAATTGAATAGTCATTTAATACAGGGTGTAAACTATCAAAAGCAATCGCAAATTCTTTCTTTTTATAAATGTACTCGTCCAATAAAATTTTAATTTTTTTTGTTTTATTCTTCTCAAAGTAAATGTACTCATCATACTTTTCACGTTGCCCAAAGCCATTTAATACATCAGATTTAAGTTTTCTTAATGCTATTTTTTCTTCCCGTAATGCTAGTCTTATTTTTTCATAATCGCTATCTAATATTATTAATGATTTTCGTGCTGCTTTATAGGAGTTCATTTTTTTAGCAAATTGATAATCTATGGTATCTGTAAAATAATATGATTTTATTCTTTTTATTACAGTATAAACTGCTAATTTTTTTCCGGGGACATTACTAATTTTGTTTTGAGTGAGAGCTATTTTTAGTTTTTCAACTGAATTAGTTAATACATTTATTTTTTTTACCTGTCTGTCTTTTTCAATATCAGAGCAGGAGAATAAAAAACTAAAAATGACTAAAAGAATACCAAAACGCATAGTTAAATAATTATAGAGTAAAAAACGAAATAAAGTCATATTTGTTTTAATCCAAAAATAAGGGTTTTGAAGTTAATTAATCGGATAATAACTGCAACATATAAAAGTAATAATTAAAGCAAGTAACCAACCGCTGTAAACTTCTAAAGGTGTATGTCTTTGAAGAAAAAGACGAGAAGAAAGACAAAAGCCTGTTGCAATAATTGCAATGGAAAAAAATAAGATGGGAAATCCACTATTTTCAAGCATAAAAACTGAAAGATACCCAACTAAAATTCCTGCTCCTCCTCCATGCAACGATATTTTTATCCAGCGATTAATTATCATAAAAAGCAAAGTTACAATTGCGCCCGACAAAGGAAGAGCATAAAAATATTTTGGAAGAATATTATTGGGTGCCTTAAAAATAAATAAGGTGAAAAGAACCATGCAATAGGCAAACATAATTAAGAGGGGAAAATTGCGTTCTTTAGAATCTTCAATGTCTATTGTTGATATTATTTTTCTTTTGTGTAAAAGATAAAATGATATTCCTGGGGCAAGCGCACTAAAAAGAAAAAAGATTATTAATAGTTGAGATTTTAGTTCTAATGGTATTTGATACATTCCTTGACCTGAAAGTGATAATTCTTCGCTAGGGATATATAAACTAAGATACAAACCGTAAAAAGGCATTAGTAAAGGCAAAAAAAGCCATGAAAAGATATGAGCTAGTGTTTTTTTCATTACAATTCTTTTCTCATTCGTGCAACAGGAAAATTCAATTGTTCGCGGTATTTTGCAACTGTTCGCCGGGCAATATTGTATCCTTTTTCATTTAATAAGTCCATTAATTTTTCATCTGTCAATGGTATTTTCTTACTTTCAGAATTAATTGCTTCTGATAAAATCTTTTTAACTTCTCTTGTAGATACTTCTTCCCCGCTATCGGTAGAGAGCGATTCTGAGAAAAAATATTTTAAAGGATAAATTCCAAAATTTGTCTGTACATACTTACTATTTGATACGCGTGAAATGGTCGAAATATCTAAGTTGACAATATCTGCAATGTCCTTTAAAATCATCGGTCGTAATTTAGCTTCATCTCCAGATAAAAAATAAGCAAATTGATAATTCATAATTGCATTCATCGTTAATAATAATGTTTGCTGTCTTTGTTTAATTGCATCAATAAACCATTTTGCACCATCTAATTTTTGGCGAACAAAAGAAACAGCTTCTTTGTCAGATTTTGTAGTCTTTGCTCCCTCAGAATAAGAACGAAGCATGGATTCATATTCCCGACTAACTTTCAAGGATGGTGCATTTCGACTATTCAAGGATAATTCTAAGCTACCATCAGTTTCATTAATTACAAAATCGGGGGTGATTTGCAATTGATTTTTTGCGGATTCACGTAAAGAACCTCCTGGCTTGGGATTTAATCGTAAAATTTCATTAACAGCATCTTTTAAATCCTTGTCTTCAATTTCAAGTTTAAGTGCTATTTTATCATAATGTTTTTTTGTGAATTCTTCGAAGAAATCTTCTAATATTTTTTTTGCTGTAAAACGTGAAATGTCCCCGTCTTGCTTACGATTTATTTGTAATAATAAGCACTCTTGTAAACTTCGGGCGCCAACTCCTGCAGGATCAAAAGTTTGAATAAGCCCCAAAACACTTTTCACTTCTTGTTCTGAGATAATTACATTCATGGAAAATGCGAGGTCATCAACAAGGGCCTCTAAGTCACGATTTAAATAACCAGATTCGTCCAAATTACCGATTAAAATATCTGCAATTATAAATTCAGTTTCGTTTAAATCTAATAAATGTAATTGTTCGCTTAGTTTTTCTTGAAAACTTTGTTCCCCAGAAAGTGGAATAACTCGTTCTTCATCATCCTTAGATTGATTGTTTGCATTTGTTTTATAATCTGCAATATCATCGTCTATGTAGTCCGAAAGATCGAATTCATCGTCTGTATCATTCTCTTCTGTATCATCTTGATTGTCAAACTCATCTTCAAGTTCATCTGATCCCTCCTCTAATGCTGGATTTTCCTCAATCTCTTGTTTAATACGCTGGTCTAATTCCATTGTTGGAACTTGCAACAATTTCATTAATTGAATTTGCTGCGGCGAAAGGCGTTGTTCGAGTTTTTGTGAGAGAAATTGTTTTAATGCCATTGTGTTTGCTCAATACACTCAAAGATAAGGTATTTTGTATATTTTCCCCTTGAACTTTAGGATTAATTTACAATCTTTTGCTTGATTACCTGATATATTTCCCAAGTTGAGCGATCATATACATAAACCAAAATATGCATATTTGAAGCATTATAACTTCCATCTAATTGATTCGGAACAACAAAACTATAATTCACATAGTATTTACCATCTATTAAATCGGAATTTTCAAGAATTCTTCCAAAAGCTTGATTGTTAAGATTACCCCTATGAATGTCGCGGTGTATATAATTCTCGTTGTGTGAATTATCACTCATTTTTTGATCTCCCACCAATGAATCTTCAATTATGTAGGCAACTATCCCCAATTCATTTGTCAAGAATTGATTTAATTTTTCTACCTCAACATGCAAGAAAGCCCCTTTTGTTTCCGCATAATAATTCAATTTTGATTGGATATTTACATTTAAAACATTTTCCGTAAGCTGGGTGCTAACCATTGACGACCAAGAATTAGGGCCTTGAAAAATAGAGCTATTTGTTACACGATTTATCGTTCCTCTTGGATTTCCAGGAAATCCACCGTCATTTGTTCCGAAATAAGTGCCAATCTCCAAGCCTTCAGGATTTGTGAAATCTAATGGGTAATTTGGTGGATCTATTTGCTGAAAATCGCCAAGGCCTGTTGGACCAGCGTGTATAGAAGTTGTAAAAACACGGGTAGGATTTGCTAAATTTAAAGAATGAGCAAGATCTGCAGCTGCAGGACAAAACACACATTTATGTCCTGTAAAATCTTCAATTAAAATAGCGCGATTATTATTTGTGTTGGGCATAAATTCTGGCCACTCATTTGCAAGATAGTCAGCCCAGTTTCCTGGATAAAGTGTCGTATCTAAATCTAAAACTTCAACTTCAGGATATGGATTTGAAACTCTGTCACAAGCACAAAAAATAAGTGTAGAAAGAATTAAACAACTAAAAAACAGACTTTTCATAGTTAAAAACTTTGCGTGAAACTGAAGGTTAAACCATTATTAGCAGGAACAAATCGGCAGACTCCACCAACACAAAATAAACCTGCTCTTTGGCGACCATAAGAAACTGTAAATCGAGTAGCATCTTTAATATAGCCGCAAGTTATTATTGGATAATGTATGCGTTTTGATTCTATGGGATTTCCATAATTGTATTGATTCATAAAACTGAAAAAATAACTCGGCGAAATACTGTATTCGACCAATATTGTAGCCCAATTGCCCTTGTCTTTTATAAATCCTTTTTCTTTTTCGACAAACATTCCTTGAAGCTCAGTACGGATCGAATGTGTCTTATTAATTTTATAAGCAGCTTCAATAACGCCTATATGAGATGAAATAATCCCTGCTGCATCATTTGATATTTTTGCAACGTCATTATTGATTGTAATGTTAAAGTATGAAAAAATGAAACTCAGATTTTTATTGATTTTTTTTGTCACATTTACATTTATATCTCTCCAATACAAACTATCACTTTTATCAAAGGGTCTCGTTATGTAGGCAACACCTGTAGAGTCTAGAGGATTTATGGATGAGGTGTGTTTTATTGGTTGATATGTCGTAGAAACATTAAAATTCACAGAAGTTCCATATTTTCCGCCAATTTTCGTTCCTTTTTTAAAGGTATAAAGAACATCTCCTTGAAAAGCTACTTCTCCCAATAACTGAGTTACATATGGATATAAAGTTGAAACGAGATTATAGGTATGGGTTTTATTTAAGGATGGTAAATAATTAATCAGAACATCTTGTAAGTCTTTCGTTCGGTCTGAGCGGTAGCTCATATTATCAACGGATTTACCCGATAACAATATTCCAAGTCCTTTTTTTGTATAACTAAGGTTAATTACAGAGGCATGACCGTAATTATAAATTTTGGAATTATCATTCGAAGGATCTTGTTCCTTAATGATGTATTCCCCATCTAAGGTTACATTTTTATAACGAAATTTAGCTCTTGCTCCATATGCTCCTACATTTTTTGGTAAGATAAGCGCTGGATCATCGTCAGCCTGAAATTTACTTACGAAAGATGTTCCAAGAACCATTGTCAACGGAAAATTCTCTAATTTTTTTACAGCCTCGTTTAAGTTAATTTCTCCATCAACACCACGCACAATTCCATCTCCATACATTAATTTCCCTTGCTGAAAAGATAAGCGTTGGTAACCATATACCCCTTTTAAAACAACTCCGCTTTTTGGTCGTACAATAAGCCGCATTCCATCTAATAAATTATCATAACCTAAAGCTCTATCTTCATATGCTCTTAATGCCAATCCGCTTCCAAATTGCTCGTAAAAAGTTCCAAGTGTTACATCCACTAAATCATTTGCATATCCAACATAACGCATACCAATTCCGGTACCATCAAAACGATTTGGATATCCTTGAATTCGAGGTAAGTAAGATTCTACACGCAGACCAGCTTTAAACTTTCCATGCGTGTAAAAAACATTCATGTATGAATTAATAAGTCCTTTTTGATCTGGCTGAGTGGCGCCTATTAAGCTATCATTATTTAAATACTGAAAAGTACTTTCTATATTTCCACTGATATTTGCTTGACTAAATAATAAAAACGGGGATAAGAATATGGTGAAGAAAAAATATTTCATTGTTAAACTTTATTTCAAGCTAAGTTTCTTTATTTCTTCGTATAATTTTTCTTCATCGCCAGGAGCATAATTATTGTGTGAATAAACAATTGTTCCATCTGTATCTACTAAAAAGGTGTGAGGGACATTGTTAACGCCCATTGCTCTTTTAAAATCCCCATTTGGATCGAGTAAAACAATGTACTCCCATGCTTTTCCATCAACATAAATAGCCACCTGACTTTTGGTTTTTTCATCATCAATTGATACCGCTACTAAAGTAACACCCGTTTCTGCTTGCCAATCACTGTAGAGATCGTTAATTGCGTTTAATTCTTTTTTGCAGGGAGCGCACCAAGTCGCCCAAAAACTAAAAATAATAGGACCTTTTAGACCTAATTCAGCTGTATTTACAACTTTCCCTTTGTAATCTTTTAATTTTACACTTGGAAGTTTTTTGGTAATGGCCTCATTATTTTCTAGCTCATTTTGTGCAAAAAAATGAGAAAAAGAAAGAAAAACAATTAGTAAAGAAAGATATGTTTTCATTTTAGGAAATTTTAGGAAAAGTAAAATCAAAAACCTTGCCGTGCTCAAAGATATAAAAAAATCAAATGATTCAATTGAATTTAGTACTTTGTACTAGCAAATTACTTTTAGTTTTTGTTTGTGTACTATTATTTCAAGAGAGGTATTCCCCTTTATTTCGCCATCTATATTAACTATTTCGGGATATTGAGTTTCGATTTTTATGTGATTTGTTTGAACATATCTCAAATAAGGACTTTTTAAATGTTTTCCACTAAATATTTTAGGGAAAAGCATTAATAGCTTCAATCTTGTTGTTTTTTCTACTATTAAAAAATCAATTAGTCCATCATTTAATTTTGCTAAAGGTGCCATCTTCATTCCTTTTCCTGTAAATCTGGTGTTACAAGCTAAAAGAAAACAATAATCTTTAGCATAAATTTCTCCATTGAAAGAAATTTTAGCTTTTAATACTGGGGGTGAAATTATTTTCATAATCGTTGCAATATTATACCTTGCAGGCCCAAAAAAACGCATTTTTTCAGCTAAAGTATTAATGTGAGATACAAGTCCGCAACCAACAATGTTAAAAGCCCACATGCTATTTTCCCTCATTTTAATTTCAGCTAAATCAACCAGCATTTCTTTCCCATTTAGTAAGCGTTGTGTCGCTTTTTCAACACTTAAACAATCGAGGTCGTGACAAAATGCGTTACCAGTACCACAAGGAAAAAGCATAAGTGGCTTAGAAAGCCATTCTGGTTTTAGCATAATCGCATTTATTATATCGTGCATTGTACCGTCGCCTCCAAAAACGGCAATTTTCTGAATTTTATTTATTTCATAAATAGTTGTAAAATTTAAAAAATCTTCTTTATTTTTTCCTTCAAACAATTCGGTTTCATAGCCGTTTTGTCGTATTAGCTCGATAGTATTTTTTGCTATTAACATAGCTTTACCTTTTCCAGCAAAAGGATTTACTAAAAATAAGATGGTGTTTGGAGACGAACTCATTCTTGAAAAACTATTTTTGAAAGATAAAATAATAAAGTCTAAAAGTGGTGATTCTTATTATAAGAACGTTTTTTCATAAAGACAAATATGGGAAAAGAAACTGTGAGATTAATAACTTATAGTTAAGCTGCTATATTTTGTTAGCAGTTTGCCATTTAAATCTTTAGCACTGATATAATAAACATAAGTCCCTGCTGGAGAAAGCTCACCATTTGTTGCGACTCCATCCCATGAAAAATTTGGATCAATGGAGGTGAAGATTACTTTATTTGCTTGATTTAAAATTACAACAGAGAATTCTGTCACTTCACCAATTTTGATGCTTAAGAGATCATTTTTACCATCGCCATTTGGCGTGAAAATATTTGGTAAAAGAATAGTTGATTCTTTCTCTTTTGTTTTGATCTCGGGTTTAGCTACTATTTCGCTGGTTGAAGTGTAGTTATTTCGAATAATAGGGTCTTGTTGCTCTATTTTTTGTGGACCTTTCTCTGTAACAATTTCTTTATTTATATCACTTTTATTGCTTTGTTGAAATTCCGAATTTAAATCAGACTCATTTTCAGGTGTTGAAAAATCATACTCGCAGTCAACTCGCTGCTCTGCTTGTGTTGGAAGGAGTTTTTCATCTTTTTTTACTTCTATTTTAAGCGAATCAATAGTAATAATTCTTTGCTCTTGCGGATTCTCTTTTTTAATAGGACTTTGCTCAATATTTTCATTGTTTATTAAATAAAAAGTAACAAGTGCGACTGCAGAAACACTTGCCGCAATAATTAGTTTAGTTGCAATAGACATAGATGAAGCTGCTACTGAACTTCCTCCAATAGATGATGAAACAGAAGTCCATAGGTCAGCTCGAACAGGAACTTCGTGAGAAGTAAGTTTATCCTGAAACAACTCTTTTATGTAATCTTTTTCTATCATTATCTATCTTTTATCTATTCTATTTTTTAAATATGCTCTAGCTCTCAAATATTGTGATTTTGATGTGCTTTCTGAAATTCCCAGCTGAGTAGCAATCTCTTGATGAGCATATCCTTCAATCGCAAACATGTTAAAAATGACTCTATATCCTGCGGGCATATCTTGTATTAGCTTCATCAAATCATCTGCCATCATTTGTTCTTGAACAAAATCATTACTTTCTAATTTATATTCTACTTCCTCAACGCTAACGTTTAGTAATAACTTCTTGTTTTTTTTTAATTCATCTAAGCAGGTATTTACTATTATTCTTCTAATCCATCCCTCTAAAACCCCACTATTTTTATAATTTAAAAGATTAACAAAAACCTTAATAAATCCGTCTTGAAGAGCGTCTTCTGCTTTTTCGGTATTTTTCATATACCTCAAACAAACTGAGAGCATCTTTGGAGCAAATTTGTCAAAAACGCTTTTTGAGCTCTGGAATTTCCTTTCAAACATTCGTTTACCAATGAAGTATCATCCATGACTCAGAATTATAGACTAATGAACTGGAAAGGAAGTTGCATACACTTAAAATAAATAATTAAACTCAGCTAATTCTCAATATCTTAAACCCTTAAAAAAATGATTTTTAAAAGCAAATATATCAAATTCGCAGAACATTAATCTGATTCAATTGCTTTAAAGGTAAATAAAAGACTACTAAAAAATCGTTCAATTAGGTAGTATAAAATTTAATAAAAAGAGCTAACTTTGACTTACAACTAAATTTTCTAACAATG
>CAMDDR010000026.1:0-26147 GCA_945892995.1 Chitinophaga pinensis
AAAATAATTTTTTTTGACTGTTGATAAGATGTGATTTGTTTTCATTACAATGCTTAACTTTAAACACCTAAAAAAACCAAGATGATATTATTTGGCTGTGACCACGCGGGATTTAAACTAAAAGAAGTTTTATTGGCGCATTTAGCAGCAAAAAACATAGCCACGCAAGACTTCGGTTGTTATTCAGAAGAAAGCATTGACTACCCGGACTTCGCTCATCCAGTTGCGGAAGCTGTTACAGTAAATCCGCAATCAATTGGGGTTTTGATTTGTGGCTCTGGAAATGGGATTAACATGACAGCCAACAAACATTCTGGAATTCGAAGCGCTCTTTGTTGGAAAAAAGAAATTGCTGTTTTAGCGCGCCAACACAACAACGCTAATATCTTGGCTTTACCAGCACGCTTTTTAACAAATGAAGAAGGTATAGAAATTCTCACGGCATTTTTAGAAACCAATTTTGAGGGCGGAAGACACCAACATCGGATAGATAAAATTTCTCAATAAGGTTATAAGACCTTTGTTAATCTATTTTTATCTTTAATATTCCCTTAACCTCTGAGCGTAAAAGTAGGTTTCCTTTGTCTAAATAGATTTCCTTAATGCTTATTTTATTTACTGCGCCACTCATTTTTACGCCTTTTGTGATTTCTGTATTAATTGCTGAGACAATGTTTGATTTTGATTCATTGAGTAGGTCTTTTAATTCAAAAACAGTGTTTTTTTCTAGCTCATCCAATATCCTTTTATTAAACAACCATTTGGCTGTTTTGAGTAGCACGCTTTTTGTTTGTATATCAAAATCCAACTCTTTCATACTAATCTTTTGCATGATTGTATCTAATGTTGGGGTTCCAGTTAAGTAAACAGTTCCCTTTTTTACACCATCAAAATCCATTTTAAAAACGAGTTTTTGATCTTGCGCACCGCTGATTTTGATTCCTGTTACAAATATTTTCTTTCCTTTAAAATCAAACTCTTCCCCCACAAATTCCTTCCCTACAAAAGCAGAAAGCGAATCATACGAAGCACGAATATCTAGGTTTAAATTAAATCCACTTTTTCCACCAGCTTTTTCCAATGGGGGTAAGGCACTAATTTTCTCTTTTTGCTCTTCAGTAGAAACAAAGGGGTAAGCAGCTAAGTGTAGGTCTAAAAAAACTTTATTATTTTTAAATTCTAACTCACTCATTCCTATTGATTTTGGTTGAATGTATAAAAACCCATAAGTTGATATAGGAAGCCCTATTTGTAGTTCGGTCCAAACATCTTTCAAGGAGCTTTTTACATCAAGCGCCTCAATCTGTTTATCAATATAGTCTTCAAGGTCAACTAATTGTGTTGTAACTTGTTTTTCAACTTCAGGTGTAGCGTCGTATTTAAAAAGGGTTATCTTACAGGGGTCTAGGATATTGAATTTTTTTAATTCTGTTGTTGACTTAAACTTATAATTTTCTCCGAGGGAGATGTTTGTAGTATAAGCAACTTTAACGCGGCGCATAGCTTCGTTTCCACTACCACAACTTACATAAACTCTTGGAATAGTGCAACTACCATTTTTATCCCAAAGCTCGTGGCACTTGGGGCAATAATTTAATTTTAATTCAAATTTTCCATCTACTTCATAATCGATACTAGAATTTTTAAACTTAAAATCAATAGGTTCCCGAATAAAAACATACGAAAGACTTACCCCCTCACATTGGTAGACACTATCTATAAATTTTTTTGGAAGCGCCTCTTCTGTCATTTTTAAATAACTTTTCATTTCGATTTCAACAGGGATATTTAAAGAAGATGCTGCTTGTTTTATAGGAGGCGGAGCAATTGTTGAATGAACCGGCGCAAGCACGCTAATTGTTTTACAGGAAAACAAGCTTAGTGCTATAAAAAGAAAAAAAACAAGCCTCATTTAAAATTTAATTCATTTTTGATTTTAATCCAGCGTCAAGCGCATCTAAAAACTCTTCCGTATAAACGTAATGTTCTCCATGATTTACCTTGTTGCCATGAATACAAACCGCTAGATCTTTTGTCATTATTCCAGATTCTACTGTTTCAACACACACCTTTTCTAAGCCCAAGCAAAAATCAATTAATGGTTGATTTCCATCTAATTTTCCTCGAAAAGCCAAGCCTCTTGTCCAAGCATAAATTGAAGCAATAGGATTTGTAGAAGTTTTCTTTCCTGCTTGGTGATCTCGGAAATGGCGCGTTACGGTTCCATGCGCAGCTTCCGCTTCCATTATTTCTCCATCAGGTGTAATTAAAACGGATGTCATTAAACCCAATGAACCAAAACCTTGGGCAACTGTATCCGATTGAACATCTCCATCGTAATTTTTACAAGCCCAAACGAAGTTTCCATTCCACTTTAAGGCCGAAGCCACCATGTCGTCTATTAGGCGGTGTTCATATACAATCCCGTGCGACTCATATTTATCTTTAAATTCCGCTTGGTATATTTCCTCAAAAATATCTTTAAAACGACCGTCGTATTTTTTTAAGATTGTATTTTTTGTAGAAAGATAAAGCGGCCATCTTTTTGTGAGCGCCATGTTAAAGCAGCTATACGCAAAACCTCTAATAGATTCATCTGTGTTATACATCGCCATGCCAACACCATCACCTTGAAAATTATACACATCAAATGATTGAATTTCGCCCCCATTTTCTGGAGTGAAAGTCATCGTTAATTTCCCTTTCCCTTTAAAAACTGCATCTGTAGCGCGGTATTGATCTCCAAATGCATGTCGACCAACAATAATGGGCGCCGTCCAATTTGTCACTAATCGCGGCACATTTTTCATAACAATTGGCTCGCGAAAAACGGTGCCATCTAAAATATTCCGAATTGTCCCATTTGGTGATTTCCACATAGATTTTAATTGGAATTCTTTCACGCGATCTTCATCAGGCGTTATTGTTGCGCATTTAATTCCAACCTTATATTTTTTTATTGCTTCTGCAGCATCTATTGTAATTTGATCGCTTGTTTCATCTCTTTTTTCAATACCTAAATCATAATAGCGAATATCTAAATCTAAATAGGGGAGAATCAACTTTTCTTTGATAAACTTCCAAATGATACGGGTCATTTCATCTCCATCCAATTCTACAACAGGATTCGCAACTTTAATTTTTAACATGGGTTTTTAATTTTAGTAACAAAAATAGGGATTATTTAGGAATTTTTTAGAACACAACTTTAGATAAGCCTGTTTTAACTTAATTAAAACTTTAGTTGCACAGCAATAAATCCAAGGGGTAATAAGTTTGTTTGTTGCCCCTGTTTTATAAAACCTCCTGTTTTAGAATTATCTAAAAGCAATCGTGATTCAAGTCTTAAAGATAAGAAATCAGTTACTTTTGCATGAAGACCCAAACTTAAGCCACTACAATTAAAACCATGATTGGAGCCCTGTCTAATTTGAATATTATTCGGATCTAAAAATTGTTCAACTCTAGCATTTACTAATAGTTTTTTTATCAATTGAAATTCTCCAGCAAAATGAACTTGCCCCCAAAATTTTGCTTGTCCAGAAATAAGTTGCATTCCAGTGTATCCACAAGCGAAGAGTTTGAATTTATTTGTTGTATAAATCCAACTCATTTCTGTAAAAAAGCGATACCCAAAATTAGGCTGGGCTACATTCTTTTCATTTCCCTGATAGCTTGTCCAGTTAATATAATTCTTCTTTTTTGTATATTCGAGTTGCGTTCCTAAAGAGGGTATTTTTTTCTGAATTTCAAGATGTTGCCAACCGTTTAGAAGAAAGGTCGTTAAACTTAAGTTCGCGTTAATTTTTCTCTTGTAACGCAAACCTAATAGATAATACGGAACATATTCTGGCGCTAAACTTCGTGTAAAAAGTGGTTGTTCCCAACTTTTTGCAAATTCATAGGTGTAAGGTGAAGAAAAAACGCCAACATCAATCCAATCAGTTCCTTTTTTGGATGTTTTTATGCCCAGATATCCTTCATAAATCCAACGTAAATTTTTATTTTCTGAGGCATAATTGGCATTCATGTAGGAACCGAAACCAGGACTAAGTTGAACACGCAAATTTTTAGTTGGGGTGTAACTTAATTCAAGTAAAGCCAAATTAATGAACCCAGACCCCAATTGATTATGAGAAACAAATAGTGGAACTTGCTTTTGCTTGAAATCATTTAATTGGGCGCCAATATAGCAATCCATTCCACCATGAATTTTAATTACTGAATCGATATCTTTTTTCTGACAATAAAGAAATAAGGGACAAAAAAATAATATTTTTAGAAAACAAGGCATTAAGGAAGCAAAATTTTATTATTTGTGAAACTTTTTACTTTGAATTGAAAACTATCTTTCCTATTATATTTTGTTCCGAAAGCATTTTTAAGGCTTATAAAAGGTTAGAATAAACAAGCGCTAAAGGTAATTTATTTTAATAGATAAATAAATGGTTAATGTTAATACAACACAATTTTTTTATCTTTTCATTCGATTTATTGAAACAATTATCTTTAGTTTTGCAACCAATTCACTCTAATAAAACCTTCTTATTATGTTTAAAACCTTCTTATTCCTATTTATTCTTATCCTTACATTAAATCTTACTGCACAAAACATCAAGTCGGAAGATATCACGTATAATTTTATTAAACTTCCGTTGAATCCAGTGTCGCCAAAGGTTGAAAATTATAACTCTTCAATTACTGCGACTTATGAGGCAGAAAACAATAAATTACTTGCATTATTTGAAGCCGACAAGGCGCGCGCAGAGGCAGATTACCAGAGAGAAATGTCGGAATACCCTGTTAAAATTAAAGCTGCAGAGGATAAATACGAAAGAGAGATGAAGGCATGGGATGAAAAGTCTACTGCGCTTAAAATTGTTGAAAAACAGTTGTTAAATGAGAATAATCGCCCTGTAAAAGATTACGTAGGAGCACCCTATAGAAAAACGATTTCACCACCAGTTTTAAAAACAAGCTACGATTATCCATCATTAGCAGCAACTTATTTAAAAATTGATGGGTATAAAAAATCCGACATGAATGCCTTAACGTATCAGGTAACATTGCAAGGATTTGAGCATTCTCAACCGATGATTAAATCAGAAATAAAAAAAGAAGTTTCTCGTGTGAACAATGTATCCACTACGTACGATGTAACCTATTATTATATCGAATACAACTATCGTCACCCTATGTCAGTTCGCGTTGCAAACACGAACAATCAAGATGTAATTTTCTTGGCTCCAACAGAATTCACAGAATTTAAAACATATAAATCGACTTCACAAAAGACCTCACCCTCAGCGGACTACACCTTTTTACTTAAAAAATCTGAGGAAAGTATATTGAAAGAAAATCTAAGCTTCATCAATCATTTGGTGAATGATCAAATAGGCTATGAAATTACACCAAGAAACACTTCATTGGATTATGTGAAATCTAAAAACGATGCTCATGCTGATATTATGGAGGCATATAACAATCAAATGATTGGATTGAAATCATTACTAACGAATGAGCCATTAGCAACACAGAAACTAAATGAGGCGGTAGATGCGTATAAAAAAATTTTAATTGAATCTGATTTGTTTGACAAGAAAGCAAGGATAGATAAGGATGTAACAATTTCAATTTATTTCAATTTGCTTGAGGCTTACTTTGCTCAAAGAAAAACTCTTGAAGCGGAAACTGTTTTGGCTGCACTAACACAAATAGATCTTTCGAACAGAGAGAAAAAATTCAAGGATAAATATGCTGCCGCATTCTTGGAATTAACGAATAGAATGGCAGCGAACGGCTTTTAAGCAAGCGATTCAAGAATTGATTTAAAAAGCTTTAAAATGAAAGTTTTGAATGCTATTTGCATACAAAACAATACTTCTAAAAATAAAAAAGAAGTCACTCTCTAATAATTATTACTTTCTTTTCATTTTTTACATCTTTTTCACAACGTTCCATTTTGACTTCGAAACATTCTTTCTTGTCTTTGGAACATTCCATTCTGTCATTACCACATTTAGATTTTTGGCACGGCGTACACAAGGTTGCACAAATTAAACCGCCAATAAAAGCACCTGCTCCAAAGACAATTGCAACATAAGAAGCAATTGTAGTTAACTTTCCAAGAGCTTCTTTTTTACTATAAGCCAATAAAAACAGACCTCCCATTAACACAATTAATGCAAGAGATAAAGCAACGATAAGCATAGGACACAGCATAATAATAAAGTTTAGGTTCGTAAAATCATCCAAAATTCATTCTTGACACACTTAAAGATATCAAGTTTATTTATATTCCATACTTTTCCTTTCATTTAAAAAAAGTAATTTGCCAACTTCTCCCTTTATAATTCCGACGAAAATCTTCTTTAATGCTGCTGTTTTACAATTTATTCATGGAATTAAATTAACCAATCATTTTAGAGGGATCAACGAGTGTGTCATATTCTTCTGAAGTAACATGCCCTAAGCCAACCGCGGCTTCTTTAAGCGTTGTATTGTTTTTATGGGCATATTTTGCTATTTCTGCCGCTTTGTAATAACCAATTTTAGTGTTGAGCGCTGTTACCAACATGAGTGAATTTTCTAGGTGTTTTTTGATAATGGGTAAATTTGCCTTTATTCCAACAGCACAATTGTCAGCAAAAGAAAGACAAGCATCACCGATAAGTCGTGCCGATTGCAAGACATTTACTGCAATTACAGGTTTAAAAACATTTAACTCAAAATGTCCGCTTGCCCCAGCTATTGACACAACGACGTCATTTCCCATTACCTGCGCGCAAACCATTGTTAGCGCTTCTGGTTGCGTTGGATTTACTTTTCCAGGCATAATAGAAGATCCAGGCTCGTTATCGGGAATAATTAATTCTCCAATTCCACAGCGAGGGCCAGAAGACAGCATTCGAATATCGTTTGCGATTTTCATTAAAGAAACAGCACTTCGTTTTAGTGCGCTAGAAAGTTCAACCATTGCATCGTGAGCAGCCAAAGCTTCAAACTTATTCCCTGCTGTAATAAACGGAAGTTGAGTAAGCTCCGCAATTTTTTTCGCCACCAAAACATCGTATCCTTTAGGAGCATTTAAGCCTGTTCCAACAGCCGTTCCCCCTAATGCTAATTCTGAAACTGCTTCTAATGCATTATTGATGCAGCGAATTGATTTATCAATTTGACAAACATAAGCACTAAATTCTTGCCCTAGCGTCAAAGGCGTTGCGTCCATAAAATGAGTTCTTCCTGTTTTAACAATGTCTTTAAACTCTTCTACCTTTGAATTCAGCACATTTCGTAAATGCAATAAGCCAGGCCTTGTTTTTTCTACTACCACTTTATATGCAGCAATATGCATCGCTGTAGGAAATGTATCATTGGATGATTGAGATTTATTCACATCATCATTAGGGTTAAGCGCTTTCGCTTCATCTGTTAATTTTCCCCCAGAAATTTCGTGCCCACGATTTGCAATAACCTCATTACAATTCATATTTGATTGTGTTCCAGATCCGGTTTGCCATATTACTAAGGGAAATTCATCATCGTGTTTTCCGGCAATAATCTCGTCACAAACGTTTGAAATTAACGCTGATTTTTCGGGTGTTAAAACTCCTAAATCACAATTTGCTTGTGCTGCCGCCTTTTTTAGATATGCAAAAGCGTGAATTATTTCTAATGGCATTGACCCTTCAGGTCCGATTTTAAAATTATTTCTAGAACGTTCTGTTTGTGCGCCCCAGTAGCGATTAGCCGGAACTTTAACATCTCCCATGGTGTCTTTTTCAATTCTAAAGTCCATTTTATGTGTTTTATTTGTAATTAATTTATAATTTTACAATCTAAATTATACTACAAAAATAATAGAAGATGAACACTTTCGGCATTGTATTGTTTCTTTTAATTTTCGGAATGGCATTTTGGATGCTAATATTCTTAATGGGCTTTATTCTGCCTTATTGGATAACCTTAGGATTATTCGAGCAATTACGTCCAAAAAGAATTTTTGAAGAAGAAAAAAAATCCTAGATTTATTTGACTACAAAATAGTAAAGGCTGGTTAAGAACCACGAATGGTCGGAAGATAAAATCTTCCGACTTTTTTGTTTTATTCGCTTTTTAATGTTGATATAATTACTTGATAATCAATTAAATAGTTTTTTCAGTTTCTTTAATACTGAAAATCAATACATTATGTTAGTTTTTAAAGATCATAAAATTACTGCCGCTGAGTTACTAAATGTGATGTGGCAATGCTAATACTTATCTATAAAAAGGAAAATAACGTAGGATATAAAACTGCCAAAAGACGGTTTTCAATGGAAATAAGAAACCTTGCTATATCAATGATAGTAGTAAATTGCGGAGGTGACCCCAAACTATTTTTTTAGGCATAAAAAAAATGGCCGGAATTTCTTCAGACCATTCGTGCCTTAAAGCCCCTTTTTTTATGCAATAAATTAAGTACTTATAATTTCTTAACCATTGTTAAAATAGTTGCCAAAGCCACGGTATCTCCTGTCTCGTCAAAAACATCTACTAGAAATTTAACAATACCTTTTGGAATATCCTCTTCAGAGCGCTTCTCCTGATCTATTTTTTCTTTTACGGTAAAGCGCACGCCAATAGTTGCTCCGGGATAAACAGGCTTTGTAAAACGCGCATCTTCAATACCGTAGTTTAAAAGTACCGGGCCTTTTTTAGGATCGACAAATAAACCTGCAGCTTTAGATAAGATAAAATAGCCATGGGCAACTCGCTTCTCAAATATTGTTCCTTCTAATGAAGTAGCGTCCATGTGAGCATAAAAATTATCTCCAGATACATTTGCAAAATTTACGATATCTGCTTCCGTAACAGTGTGTTTTTGTGTGTATACTGTTTCTCCAACTATTAATTCTTCAAAATGCTTTCGAAAAACATGTGGATTTGCCTCAGGCATTGCCGCGCCAACTTGGAATTGCTCTGTTATAGCGCTAATTGTTGTTGGGTGACCCTGAATAGCGGTTCGTTGTAGATAATGTAAAACGCCGCGCTTTCCTCCCATTTCTTCACCACCTCCAGCGCGACCTGGTCCACCATGTGTCAAAAGTGGCATTGGTGAGCCGTGACCTGTACTTTCTTTCGCACACGCTTCATTTACAATTAATATACGTCCATGCATATTTGCTGCACCAATAACATAATCCCTAGCTTCCTTATCGTTTGGTGTAACAATCGAAGAAACTAAAGAACCTTTACCCATTTTTGCAAGAGAAATTGCATCATCAAGCGTTTTGTAGGGCATAATTGTGGACACTGGTCCAAATGCTTCAATTTCGTGGCAATCTTTATTATTAAAAGGATCTTTGTTCAAGAATAAAATAGGAGAAAAGAACGCACCACTATTTTTGTCTGCTCCATGTACCTCGAAATTATCTAAATCGCCAAAAACAATCTCTTGAGACTTAGAAAGTGTTTCAACACTCGCACGAACTCTTTCAACTTGCAAGCGTGTTGCAAGCGCCCCCATACGAACGCCTTCTATACTTGGGTCGCCAATCTTTGTGCTTTCAAGGCGCGCAGAAATTCCTTTTTGTACCTCATCAATGTAATCTTCAGGAACAATAATTCGTCTTATTGCAGTACATTTTTGGCCTGCTTTCACGGTTATTTCCTTTACTGTTTCTTTGATAAATAAATCGAATTCTGCCGTTCCCGGTTTTGCGTGCAAACCTAAAACTGTTGCATTCAAAGAATCTGCCTCTAAATTAAATGAAACGCTTTGCGAAATAATCTGAGGATGAGCTTTAAGTAAAATTCCTGTTGCAGCACTTCCTGTAAATGTAACGGTGTCTCTGCTATCAACATGGTCGATAATTCCTCTTCCTAAACCTACTAATAATTGCAAGGCTCCTTCAGGGAGAATTTTAGAAGCAATAATATCTCGGACAACAACTTCTGTAAGAAAGCTTGTGTATTCGGAAGGTTTAACTATCGCTGGAACGCCCGCCATCAGATTTACAGCGATCTTTTCAAGCATTCCCCAAATAGGGAAGTTAAAAGCATTAATGTGCACAGCAACGCCTTCCTTTGGAACCATGATGTGATGTCCAATAAATGTTCCGTTTTTTGATAAAGGAACGGCAGATCCGTCAACATAGTAAGGTAAATCAGGAAATTGTTTTCTCAAAGATGCATTGGCAAATAAGTTGCCGATTCCTCCTTCAATATCAATCCAAGAATCTATTTTTGTTGCGCCTGTATATGCACTAAGGGCATAATACTGTTCTTTCTTTTCCAAAAGATAAAGTGCTAAAGCTTTCAGCATTCTACCTCTTTCTTGGAAAGTCATTTTACGAAGCGCTCGGCCTCCATGAATCCTTCCGTAGTCTAATACTGCTGAGAAATCAATTCCCGCGCTCGAAACACTTCCAATTTCCTTTCCTGTTATTGCATGGAATAAGTGGGTTTCAATTCCTTCGCCATTTTGCCACTTTCCAAGAACGTAATTTTGATAAACTTGCATATTATTTACACGAATTAGTACTTGTAAATATAATTAGAAAAATTGTTTGAGTTATAAAGAAGGTTTAGCCGTGCCTAAAATAACCAACGTATAAGATCATTGCCATTCGCATAGACCATTAATCCCAAAAGAAGAATAATGCCAATATATTGAGCAACTTCCAATACTTTTGCAGGCGCCTCTTTCCCTGTAATTATTTCATAAATTAAAAATACAACGTGCCCTCCATCCAAAGCTGGAATAGGTAAAATATTCATAAACGCTAAAATAATTGAGAGTAAGGCGGTGTTTAACCAAAAAAGTTGCCAATCCCAAACCGGAGGAAACATGTTTCCAATTGCCGCAAAACCACCAATTGATGATGCCCCTTTTTTAGTAAATAAAAATTTGAACTGCGATACATAATCTCCAAGCGTGTTTTTTCCAAACTTAAATCCTACTGCAACACTTTCAAAAAATCCGTAGTAGGCAGTTTTAATTGCGCTTGAATCTTCCGCTAATTTTGTGCTTGTTTGGAAGCCAATTGTGCCATCAGAATTCACTTTTGTAGTTAAAAGTGTTGTGTCTCTGAGCGTCTTTCCACGTAAAACGCTTAGCTCTGCTGTTTTTCCTTTAACAGCATAAAAAGCGCCTTGTAGCTCATCAAAGAATTCGATTTCTTTGCCATTTATTGAAAGAATAACATCATTTTTTTGCAGCCCTGCTTTTTGAGCGGGAGATTTTGGGACAACTTCATCTACTTTAGTTGTTTTTGACCGATATCCAAAAGCTGGGAAAGCGCCATTTGTAAACAATTCCATATCAATATTCTCAGGAAGGGTAACAGTTGAAATTTTCCCATCTGCATGAAGAATTTTTAGCTTTCGAGCATCTCGCAATAAAATTTCTTTGTTTAATTCTTCGACGCTTAAAACTGGATTTCCATCTAATTCAACTACTTTATCTCCCGAAACCAAGTTGTATTTTTGTAAATATGGGTGAACGCTCAGACCATGTTTTAAATCTGTAGGTTTCGCTTGCGTTTGTCCCCAAACAAAGACAACACAAATATAAATTAGAAATCCTAAAATTAAATTAACGGTTACACCTCCAACCATTATTGTTAAGCGTTTCCAAGGGCTTTTAGAGCGAAATTCCCAATCTTGAACCGGCTGTTTTAATTGCTCTTTGTCCATAGATTCATCCATCATTCCGGCAATTTTTACATAACCTCCCAAGGGAAGCCATCCAAGTCCCCATTCTGTAGTATTTTCATCTTCCTTCCACTCTTTTGGAGAGTCTTTTTTAAACCATGCTGTTTTTTTTACACCATTTACTTTCTTATAGCGAAATAGCGAAAACCAAGGATTAAAGAAAAGGTAAAACTTCTCTATGCGTGTTTTAAATAATCGAGCTGGAAGAAAATGACCGAATTCATGTAATGTTACAAGAATTGCTAATGAAAGAAATAACTGAGCTGCTTTAATCCAAATGTCCATATAATAAATATTAAAGTGCAAATATAAGATTTATACTTTGTTTTAGGTTTGCCAACGTTTAATGAATCATTAATGTGCGTCAAGCCAGTTATCTGCAAGTTTTAATTCTACTTGCATTGGAACAGAAAGTTTTACTGCTTTTTCCATCGCTTTCCGAACCAAATCTTGAATTAGCACCTCCTCTGAATTGTGCACATCAAAAACAAGTTCATCGTGCACCTGCAAAATCATTTTCGATTTTACATTTTCTTTTTTCATTTCGCTGTGCACTGAAATCATGGCCATTTTAATAATGTCTGCAGCAGATCCTTGAATTGGGGCATTAATAGCATTTCGTTCTGCATAACCTCGAACGATAGCATTTCCAGAATTTATGTCTGGTAAATACCGACGACGTTTCATAATTGTTTCTACATATCCCTCTTCTCGAGCCTGAGAAATTACCTTGTCCATATAGCTTTTTATTGTTCCGTATTGTTCAAAGTAACTATCTATGATTTCTTTTGCTTCAGTTCTTGAAATTTTTAAATTTTGCGCAAGACCAAATGCAGATTGCCCATAAATTATCCCAAAATTTACTGCTTTTGCAGCGCTCCGTTGTTCTCTCGTTACCGCTTCAATAGAAACTCCGTAAACTTTTGCGGCAGTTGCAGCATGAATGTCAAGTCCATCTCTAAATGATTGAATCATATTTGGGTCCTCGCTTAAAGCGGCGATAATTCTCAATTCTATTTGCGAGTAATCAACAGCCATTAATTTATGATCCTTATCTCGCGAAACGAAAGCGCGACGAATTTCCCTTCCTTTTTCTGAACGAATTGGAATATTTTGGAGGTTTGGATTATTAGAGCTCAAGCGACCAGTTGCAGTTACTGTTTGCATAAAATTTGTGTGAATACGACCATCATTTAAGTCGCAATAAGTAGGAAGTGCATCTACATACGTGTTTTTCAGTTTCCGCAATTGGCGGTATTCTAAAATTAAAGGAACAATTGGGTGATCGTGCTTGTGTTTTTCTAAAACATCTTCAGAAGTTGCATATTGTCCTGTTTTTGTCTTTTTTGAATTCGCTGAAATTTTTAATTTCTCAAAAAGAACTTCGCCCATTTGTTTCGGTGAATCTGTATTAAACTCCATTCCAGCTAATTCTTTTATTTGAGAATCTAAATCAATTAAAGTGCTGTCTAATTCTTTTGAGTATTCAGCTAAAGCTTTAGAATCGATGGTTATTCCCTCCTCTTCCATTTCCATCAAGACTTCCACAAGCGGCATTTCCATGTCATAAAACAAGTTCTTGAGATGTGGTTTCTTTATTTCTTTTTCAAAAATATTTTTTAGCTGAAGTGTAATATCTGCATCTTCACAGGCATAGTCTGAAATTTCGGAAGGTTCTAAATCGCGCATATTCCCCTGCGATTTTCCTTTTTTTCCGATGAGCGTTTCAATTGAAATTGCCTGATAATTCAAATAGTGCTGCGCTAGAAAATCCATGTTTTGACGAGCTTCAGGATTTATTAAATAGTGAGCAATCATGGTGTCAAAAGTAGGAGCTGCAAGGGAAATGCCATAGCGAGATAAGACCTTCAAGTCGTATTTAATATTGTGTGCGATTTTTTCTATTCCAGTATTTTGGAAGAAAGGCATAAATTCATGTATAATACTTTTGGCGGAGGCATATTCCTGCGGTATCGCAACATAAAATGCTTCGCGCGCTTTATAAGAAAAAGAAATTCCCACTAAATCTGCCAGCCTTGCATCTATATTTGTTGTCTCTGTGTCAAAGCAAACTTGTTTTTTGGTAAGTAAAATTTCTAAAAGCTCTTTTCTTTCCGCTGCTGTGCTAATTAAGTGATAACTCGGTCTTTCTGTAACAATTGTTTTATACGCCGCTGTAATTACTGGTTCATGGGATTCAACCAGGCTTTGCGTTCCAAATAAATCTAGTTGAGAAGAATTGGGGCTTTGAGTTTTATTTGGGGCAAGTGGACTTGGCGCTTGAGTCAAGGTAATTTCCTCTCCTAAAATTCTACGGCTGAGGTTTAGAAATTCTAACTCTGTAAAAATCTCTCTTATTTTGTCTTTGTCAACATCACACATGATTAGTTTTTCCTCCTCAAAATCAATTTTTACATCCGTAATAATCGTTGCAAGCATTTTAGATGTAAGCCCTTGATCCGCAAAATTTATAACATTCTCTTGCTGCTTTCCTTTTAATTCATGGGCATTAGCGATGAGGTTTTCAATGGAGCCATATTGTGCAATTAGCAGCTTTGATGTTTTTTCGCCAATTCCTGGAATTCCTGGAATATTATCTGAAGCGTCACCCCAAAGACCTAAAATGTCAATTACTTGACTAGGATTTTGCACTTCAAATTTTGCACAAACTTCTTTAACTCCTAGTATTTCTGGGGGATTTCCACCTCGTCCGGGCTTATAAATAAACGCTGTTTCCGTAACTAATTGACAATAATCTTTGTCTGGCGTCATCATGTAGGTAATAAATCCACGCTGATCGGCAATTTTAGCAATTGTTCCAACCACATCGTCCGCTTCAAAACCAGCAACTTCTATAATCGGAACATTAAAAGCTTCCACAATGCGTTTTATTGGTTGAATCATTGACCGAATATCTTCCGGCATTTCTTCGCGTTGTGCTTTGTATGCTTCAAATTGCTCTTGGCGGTGTGCCGAACCTCCTGGCGGATCAAATACAACAGCAAGATGCGTAGGTTTTTCATTTTTTATAACGTCAATCAAAACATTTGTAAAACCAAAGGCTGCAGATGTATTTTGACCTTTGGAATTAACCCTTGGATTCTTCGCGAAAGCAAAATAGGCACGGTAAATCAATGCAAAAGCATCAAGTAGAAATAATTTTTTAGGTGCGGAGGGACTTAGCATTAATCGTTTTGATTAAAAGGATTTAGTGCTTTTGGGGAAATTGATTTTGAAAATGACAGCGGGAATTTTTTCGTGAAAAATAAAGCGCTTCCACGCAGATCGCCTTCTAAATTTAACCTGATAGAATCTTGCATGCTGAAGGTCAACATTCTCATAAGAGCTCCCTTTTCAAGTGATAAATTCATGGGAATTTCAACTATCGTTTCCTTTTTTCGAGGTAATTTAATTGTCTTTTCTAAGTTTAGAATTCCAATTTTACCAGCATCAATACTCAGGCTTAAAGATGACTTTTTTAATTTCAATGCGTATGAATTTGGGTTTTTAAGTTTTATGCTTAAGGAAAAAGAAACCTGCTTAGCGTCCATTTTTCCCATTTTAAATCTTTCGTAGCTTACAAATTCCGGACGCACAAAAGGAGCGCAAGAAGATATAATAAGGCAGAAAATTAAATAACTAAGACCTCTCATTATTTTGAGTTTAATTCAGTGAAATACTTATAAAAGTACGGAATTGTTTCGATTCCTTTGTAAAAATTAAAAAGCCCAAAGTGCTCATTTGGCGAATGAATTGCATCGCTATCTAAGCCAAATCCCATTAAAATTGTTTTTAGGCCAAGTTCCCTTTCAAAAAGCGCAACAATCGGAATACTCCCGCCACTGCGAACTGGAATCGGCTTCTTTCCAAAGGATTTTTCGTAGGCCATACTTGCTGCTTTGTAGCCAATAGAATCAATTGGTGTAACCGCTGCTTCTCCGCCATGGTGTGGCTTCACCAAAACTCGAACCGAATTGGGAGCAATTTTATTAAAATGATCTGTAAATAACGCTGTGATTTCCTCGGGATTTTGGTCTGGAACAAGGCGCATCGATATCTTTGCAAATGCTTTAGAAGCGATTACTGTTTTTGCTCCTTCGCCAATGTATCCACCCCAAATACCATTTACATCTAAGGTTGGGCGAATAGAACCTCGCTCCATTGTAGAATAATTTGCTTCACCCATTGTTTCTTTTAGGTCTAAAGCCTTACAATATGCCTCATGAGAAAACGGTGCTTTTGCCATTTCTTGACGTTCGGCATCTGTTAATTCAACAACCTTATCATAAAACCCAGGGATATTAACTTTTCCATTTTCATCGTGCAACGAAGCAATCATTTCTGCAAGAACATTAATTGGATTTGCAACACAGCCGCCGTATAAACCAGAATGTAAATCACGATTTGGGCCGGTAACTTCCACCTCAACATAACTTAAACCTCTTAGTCCTGTTGTTATAGAGGGAACATCATTGGCCAACATTCCTGTATCAGATACAAGAATGATGTCTGCTTTCAGTTTTTCTTTGTTTTCTTTTACAAAAATTGCAAGATTTCCACTTCCCACTTCCTCTTCCCCTTCTATCATAAATTTTACATTGCAGGGTAATTCACCAGCGCTCAACATCGCCTCGACGGCTTTTAGATGCATGAACATTTGTCCCTTATCGTCGCATGCGCCCCTTGCAAAAATTGCTCCTTCTGGATGAGTAACTGTCTTTTTAATTACTGGCTCAAAAGGAGGAGAAGTCCATAAATCAATTGGATCAGCAGGTTGTACATCATAATGACCATATACCAAAACTGTAGGTAATGAAGGGTCGATTATTTTTTCTCCATAAACAATTGGATAACCGGCAGTTTGGCAAATTTCAATTTTATCCAAACCAATTTCTTTAAAGCTATTTGCCAAGTGCTTTGCGCAATCGTTGACCTGTGATTTATACGCTGGATCAGCAGAAACAGAAGGGATTTTAAGTAAGATTATTAATTCATTTAAAAAGCGATCTGCTTGTTTAGAAATAAAATTTTGGGTATTTTTCATTGCTGGTTTTTTAGGCTTTCAAAATTGCGAAATATTGCTGGTTTTTTAGGCTTAATTAAAAACATTATTTTTGTCATGCAACTAATAAGAAAAATGTAGTGTCTTGTTTTTTAACCTTTAACGATATTTTCACATGATAAAATATATCACTTCATTTGTTTTTGTGTCATTAAGCCTAATAACATTTTCTCAAAGTGTAGTAGTTTCAAATACACAAACACCAACACAACTTATAAATAATGTTTTATTGGGAATGGGGGTTACCGCTTCAAATATTACTATAAATGGTAGTCCACTTAATGCAAATAATGCACAGGGAAATGTAGTAAGCTTTACAAATACAAATCCTGCTTTTCCAATTAGTTCAGGTTTATTATTAACCACGGGGAATGCCATTGCAGCTCAAGGGCCGAATAATTCTACAAACCTTTCAAATAACCTGCCTGCCACGGCAAGTGTCGCATCCGATCCACATTTAAATATTTTAGCGGCTGGAACTGTAACAAATGGTGTTGTTTTAGAGTTTGATTTCATCCCCACCGGTGACACCTTAAATTTTAGATACATTTTTGGTTCGGAAGAATACCCTGAATTTTCTCCTTCAACATTTAATGATGCTTTTGGTTTGTTTTTATGGGGCCCAGGTATTACTGGCCCGTATGCCTTAGCGGGTTATGCTAATGGGGCAAATATTGCTACAATTCCTGGGGGAATTCCTGTAACAATAAACAATGTAGGAGATGCTTCTAATACACAGTATTACGTTTTTAATGATAACGGCTCTACTTATGGAAACGCTATTCAATACGATGGAACCACCGTTCTACTAACTGCAGCTGCATCTGTTCAATGCAATCAAACATATCATATAAAACTTGCGATCTCTAATGTCTCAGATCAGGCTTATGATTCAGGAGTATTTCTTGAAGCAAATAGTTTTTCATCAAATGTTGTAGACGTTGCAGTAGCTACCGTTTCTGGAGATACTACAATAGTTGAGGGCTGTAATTTTGCAGATATTGTTTTTACAAGACCCGAGGGGAACATGCTTGATACACTCTCTATAATTTACACAATTGGAGGAACTGCATCGGAAGGTGCTGATTATGCAAATTTAATGGATACAATTATCTTTTTACCTGGCGTTGATACTGTGATTGTAAATTTATCACCAATACAAGATAATATAATTGAAGGTTATGAATCAGTTATTATTTCCGTTAATATCATAAATCCATGTGGTGATACCATTGTTTCTTCAGGAACTATTTATGTTTGGGATGGACCAATTATAGATTCTTTATGGTCTACAAATGCGAATTGTTTACCAACAGGCTCCGTACATGTAGATATTGTAGCGCCTTCAGTACCGGCAACCTATCTTTGGACCAGTCCAAATGCATTAACATTTAGTGGTCCTGATTGGCAAAATATAAATCCCGGATGGTATTATATTACGGTAACACAGGCGCAATGCTCTGTTAGTGATAGCGTTGAGGTTTTACTTACCGCTCCACCACTTGCGAATTTTAGTGTTGTTGCACCTTTGTCTAACTGTCAACCAGCAGAGTTTTCATTTGTTAATAACAGCCTTAACGCCACAAGCTATAATTGGACTTTTGGAGATGGAAATGGAAGCGCTGGAAATAATCCTTCGCATACTTATTCAAACCAAACTTTTGGAACATACACCGTTCAATTAATTGCTTTCGTTGATCCTTTGTGTACATCTGATACAACACTTACGATTAATCTTGATGTTTGTGCTTGTATTGATCCTACTGCCCAAAATTTCAATGTATTAGCAAATGTTGACGATGGCTCATGTATTTATCCATTCCCTGAGGTTATTGCTCCTAATGTCTTTACACCAAATTCAGATGCTGAGAATCCAACTTTCTTTTTAGACTGTAAGAAGGTAGTTTTTTTAGAATTGACCATTCTAAATCGTTGGGGATCCGTTGTTTTTTCAAAAAGCAGTTCTGATTTAATAAATAATAACCCTGCTTGGGATGGAAAAATAAATGGGAATTTAGCGAAGGAAGGGATTTACTTTTATATTTATAAAGCTACGGGTATTACCAATCAAATTGTTGAAGGGCATGGATTTTTACATCTAATCTCAGATAAATAAAAACACGAGTAAGCAATCCATGAAAAAGATTTGGGTTTTTATTTTTATTAGCGCCCTTGGAATCTTGATTTTTTTTGGGTTTTATCGTTCGCGGATTTTTAAAAAAGTTCCGCTGGGAAATAAAATTTATGGCGGAGCTTTTACCTATTATTCTTCTGAAAAACAAAATTGTTATTTCCCTTTAAGCTCAAATACGATTAATGAACAGCGTGTTTTATCCCAAATCTTTGAGCCTTTATTGATAATCGACGCTGAAAATAAAATAATTGGCAATCTCGCTGAAAAGTTTACTGTAAGTCAAGATTACAAAACAATACAGCTTAAAATTAGATCGGCAGTGTATTTTCATGCTGACCCTTGTTTTGGAGGAGGCACAAAGAAAATGACTGTTGAAGATGTAAAATTTTCTCTAGAATTTGCTTGTTCTGCGAGCCCCTTAAATAAACTAAGTCATTTCCTAAAAGATAAGATTGTTGGCGCTGAAGCCTTTTATAAACTTTCGAAAAACTCTTTCCCTAAATCTGGAGTATCAGGAATAACGATAAAAGATGAGAATACGATTGAGATTAAATTAACAAATTCTTATACCAGTTTTTTAAATATCCTTACGCATCCTAATTTAACGGTTTTCTCTAAAAGTGCATATGACTATTATGGGGTGGAAATTGTAAAACACGCGATAGGAACTGGCGGTTTCTGTTTAGGGAAAAACTCAGAGGACGGGATTACACTTTTAAAAAACAACAATTATTGGAAAAAAGATGAATTTGGTAATCAGCTGCCGTTTTTAGATGAAATAAAGGTGGTTTACTCAAAAAATGAGCGCGAGCAATATAATGCTTTTGGTAATAAGAAGGCTGATGTCCTTTTTGAACTCCCATTGGAAAATTTAGATGATGCTTTCGGTTCTCTCTCTTCTGCAAAAAACGGGGGAAACTTGCTTCACAAAATAATTTACAAAAAAGGTTCTAAAATAAATTATTTGGCTTTTGACTGCCAATCAATCCCTTTTAACAACGAAAAAGTTAGGCGCGCCTTTAGCTTAGCGATAGATAAAAAATTCATCTGTAATGAAGTGTTAAATGGCGATGGGAGGCCAGCAGAATTCGGCTTTGTGCCAGAGAGTAATTTTTATACTCCCGACAAAAGTGAACATGTGGAATACAATCCTGAACTTGCGAAAAAACTTTTTTATGAGTCGGGCTACACGCCAAAAAATCCCTTTCCAAAACTTGACTTATTTGTCAGTAGCGCAAAGGGGAGTTTAGTTGATAAGTGGTGTAGAGCTCTTGTAATACAATTAAACACAAATTTAGATCTTGAATTGCGTGTTGTAAATTGCAACTTGAAAGAAAAAAATAACTTTATTGCAAGTAAACAAGCTAAGATTTGGAGGACTGGTTGGGCAGCAGATTATACAGATGCAGATTCCTTCCTTGCGTTGTTTTGCAGTCAAAATAAAAGTGAAAATACCCAAACCCGTTTCTATAATAAAGAATATGATCGGCTTTTTTTAAAGTCGCAAATTACGACGAGTCAAGAAGAGAGAAATACACTACAGCAGAAGATAGATAAGCTTATCATTAAAACTCCAATAGTTATTCCTGTTTTTAGCGAGGATATTTTTGTGGTTATTAATCTGCGCGTTAGGGATTTTGAATTTAATGAGTTAGGGTTAATTGATTTTTCGAAAATATATTTGAAAGAAATTCAAAAAAATTAAATAGATTTCAAGGCTTCATCAACCCAAGCTTTACCCCAAGTTTCTATTTCTTCGTTTGACCATAATTTCGGATAAAAAATTCGCTTTTGAAGTCTTGGGGGTAAATATTTTTGCCAATTTGTGCCTCCAGTAGCAGGAATATCTTCTTCTGAACGAGCTAAATAGCGCACTGCTGATTTATAATGAGCCAAAGGCCAATTAATATTGACATTAATATCATTTCGACGTAGAGCGTCTATAATAACTTGATCTTTTTGGTCCTTAGTACTTAATCGTAGGTAAACCTGCCAAAGATTATTTGTTTTACACTTCTCGCCAAGCGAAAGGAGAGTAGTTTTATACCGCTCTTCAAATTGTGTAAGTGTCAAGGTCTTTTTTCCGGACTCCATTTCTGTGGCACCCTCTTTCCAATAAACACTATCAATCATATCAGTTATTGTAGAAGAAGCAGAAAATTTAGTGCGCTTATCTTTCGGTACAAGGTTTATAAAATCACTGCTGAATACTTCTATTTTTCGGTATTGCACCGACTGAAATCCGCTTGCAGGCAATAAAGACATTCTAAATTTTAAAAATTGCTCCCGCTCCATTCCATCTACCATAATCTCAAAACTTTGAATTAATGCTTCAAAATAACGATTAATTCTACCTACACGGGAAAGGAAAAAGTCTTTGTCTATTTTTATTTGTGCTCCTAATTGCTCAAATTCATTTAGCGCTAATTTAAAGTATAGCTCCGTGATTTGGTGATACATAATAAATACCTGCTCATCTGGAAATTGTGTCTTCGGTTTTTGTAAGCTCAATAAAGTGTCTAATTCTATATAATCCCAATATGTGGTAACATCAGCGTGTAGCAAGCCATCTAAATAAGAAGATAAATCTTGACCAAGTGCGCTGTATTTTTGCTCAAGCAATTTTAATTTTTGTTGGATTTCAGGTGTTATTTCCATGCAATATATTTTACAGTTTCCGAAATTAAGGAAAATTAGCGTTCTTGTGGTCTGTTTCTTTTTTTGGATAACGAAAAAAGGCCGGTTCTTAACCACGAATGGTCGGAAGATTTTATCTTCCGACCATTCGTGGTTTTAAGGCCCCTTTTAAATTTAAAATCAAAAAGATTTTTTATTTAATTACAACGTTTTTAGTTGTTGTTGCTCCATTTGAGGTAACCGTTACAATGTAACTTCCTTTTGCTACATTCTCTGTAGAAAAAGAAACCACTTGCTCGCCACTTGCATTTGCAATTTCTCTTGAAGAAATAACACGTCCTTGAATATCCATAAGTGAAATATTGTAATCTGTATTTTCTCCTTCAAAAGAAATATTTACTAAATCAGATGCAGGATTTGGATATACGTTAAATGAAGTTTCAGTTAATGCTTCAATTGAAGCCGTTCCAATGTTGATATTGTCAACATAAATATTATTTCCGTAGTCAGAAGTTGCTTTAAATTTAAATAACGCATTATTTGCAGATGCAAAATTAGCAATATTTACATATTCAACTCTCCAATTCGCAGCAACCGGTGTAAATGCGCCAGTAACATATGTTCCTCCAGCATTAGATAATTGCGCTCCAGCTTTTGAATAGATATTCGTCCAAGTTTGTCCACAGTTTGTAGAGACTTCAACATCTAACACATCAGAGTAAGCAGCAGCATATTCTCTATGTGCAACAGCAAAAGAAAGAGAAGGGTTCGAAATGGAAGACAAGTTTACAGGAGCAAGGTAAACTTCTCCAACTGATCCAGCAGCGAAAGTGTAGGCATCATACTTTATAGATCCTGAACTTGCAGTTGATCTCACCCAATTTTTATCTTGAGGAGATGTTACAAAATAGTTAGCATATGGAAATGCAGTACTCGTAAAATCTTGATAAAAGTTGCTTGTGCTTGGCGTAACTGAAATTGTAGCAAATGATGTAGTAAACTGACCCATTGGAGTTGTACTTCCGCTTCCATTAATATTTGTTAAATAAACACTTAAGGTATGCGAACCAGAAGTTGTTGTTGTTGTGGGAATTGTAAAATTTGATGTACTTCCTACAGTTAAATTACCGCTAAAAGGAGCAGTTTGTACTGTTCCGTTGTCTATTTTGTAATTTACAGTTGCAGAAGTTATCGTGTTTGCACCATTGTTATTTAATACAGCAACAGCTCCAGTCAATGATGTTCCACAAGAATACAAAGCCGTATTAATAGAAGCAACTACACCATAATTTGGAAGAGGAATAGGAGCAGAATAACCAGCTTGGTAAACTTCTTTTGTCGTATTATTTTGAACCCATGCAACAAATCCTATTTCATTGGGATTGTAAATATATGTTGGAATTGCAATTCCTGAAAATGTAAATGTTTGAGTGCCATTAGCAGCATTGAAATTTGAAGCAACAACTGCAGTTCCAGTTGGGCTAGGAATCATTTTTCGCATTACATTGTGGAATTCCGTTTCACCATTAGAACCTGGCGCACTGGTAAAGGTAATGTTTCTTTCTATCATTGCTAGTTGCATTACTGTGTTGCTAGGATTCCATACAGCAGGCGCAATTACGGTTACTACAATATCTACTGTGTTAGTAATTGAATTTACTACGTGATTTAGTGTCATATTAACAGGAGAGGCAACAGCATATCTTGCATCGATTGCAGCTTGCGTCACATCCATATTTGTTCCATCCATAACTCTATCGGGAACACCAGAAATATTGTAGTAAGCGCCTTGGCGAGCAGAAACATCTGTTGGATTTTGAGCATTCATTGGATCAACTCCAGGCCAACTAACTTGATATTTAACAGCTACAACTTTCGTTGGGTTTGCAGCCATCAGTGCTTCTAAAGCAGGGTTTTGAGATGCACAAGGACCACAAGAAGCTTGTGAGAAACTCTCAGTAAGAACCATTCTTTGTTGAGAGAATGCTGTTCCAACTAATAATGATACAGACAGGGATAGTAAAATTTTCTTCATGTTTAAAATAGATTTAAGTTTTTGTTAAAATTATGTATAATTTAAAAAATAAACAAAGAATGAAGCAGTTATTTTTAATAAGCGCCTTAGCTTATTTTAAAATCTTTGTTTTGGAATTTTCTTTATACCAACCTACGATGTCTTTTGCTTCAGTAGGCACAGTAGCTTTAGCGCTTACTTTTCGCTGAAAATTCATCCAATAAGCAAAACCGGCAAAACCAAGCAGCACAAGTAAGGTATTAAAGCTATTGCCAATAATCTCAAAAACAACAAATATAGCTTGAGAGAAATCACCGATAGCGTAAACAATGTCTGAAAGTGTCATATAGAGCTTGTATTAAGTTTACAAAATAACTAATAATCTTTATCAAAAACAAATTTTATATTTCCCCAAGTTCTTCTAATGTTTTTTTAGCTGCTTCCTGCTCCGCTGTTTTTTTGTTTAGCCCTTTTCCAACTCCATATTTTTTAGTGCTAATTAAAGCATTCACGGTATAAAGAGATTCTCCAGCTTCTTTTTTTTCAGAAACCACGGTAAATTCAAGCCGTAATTTTTTCTTTTGGCACCAAATAAATAACAGCGATTTAAAGTCGAGCTCTTCCTCTAATAAACGCTGAACATCTATATATTTTGGAAAAACATGCGTGTTAAGTGTTTTTTTTGTCCTTTCAAATCCCGCATCTAAATAAATTGCTCCCACAAGTGCTTCAAAGGCATTGCCCTCTATGCTTTTTAGATTAATTGAGCGTTCGTCGTTGTATTTTAAAACCTCTCTAATGCCCATCTTTTCTCCGATAGTACTTAGAGTTTGGCGATTAACGATTTTTGATTTTAGCTTTGTAAGGTAACCCTCGTCATCTTTTGGAAATTTGTGATACAAGAATTCTGCGACTACTGCGTCTAAAACAGTATCCCCCAAAAACTCTAAGCGTTCATTTGAAAATTCAGAATTAGGATCACTAAGAAATGATTTATGAGTAAGTGCAGTATTAAAAAAAGAGATGTTGTTTGCTTTGTAGCCAAAACGTTGTAAGATAAAACGGATTATTATCAATTCATTTTCCGATCTTTTCGGAGAAAATAGTTGAATTTTCAGAATACCTTATCCGTTAAATTTTTTAACAATTACACTTGTATTGTGTCCGCCAAATCCAAAGGTGTTTGAAAGGGCAACATTAACAACTCGTTTTTGCGCTTTGTTAAATGTAAAATTCAATTTTGGGTCTAATTCAGGATCCGCAGTAAAATGGTTAATAGTTGGAGGAACTATATCGTTTTTTACAGCTAAAATACAAGCAATTGCTTCAATCGCTCCGGCAGCACCAAGGAGATGTCCTGTCATAGATTTTGTAGAACTAATATTCATTTTATATGCATGTTCTCCAAAAACTGCTTCAATCGCTTTTATTTCTGCAACATCACCAAGTGGTGTTGAGGTTCCATGAACATTTACATAATCAATTTCAGAAGGATCCATTTCGGCATCTTCTAAAGCAGCAAGCATTGTGTTTTTCGCACCAATACCTTCAGGATGTGGAGCTGTCATGTGATATGCATCTCCAGACATACCTCCACCCACTACTTCGGCATATATTTTTGCTCCACGCTTCATGGCGTGGTCGTAATCTTCTAGAATTAATGCACCAGCACCTTCACCAAGTACAAATCCATCGCGGTCAACATCAAAAGGTCGAGAAGCAGTTTCTGGCGAGTCATTTCTTGTAGATAATGCTTTAAGGGCATTAAATCCACCCATTGCCATCTCGTTTACTCCAGCCTCAGAACCACCACAAACAATTGCATCCGCTTTTCTAAGTCGAATTACATTAAACGCGTCAATAATTGCATTGGTAGAGGAAGCACAAGCAGAAACTGTTGCATAGTTTGGTCCGCGAAGTCCAAATTTTATAGATATATGCCCTGCTGCAATATCAACAATCATTTTAGGAATAAAAAACGGGTTAAAACGTGGTGTCCCATCTCCTGCAAAATATTCTCTGGCCTCTTCTTGAAAAGTAGTCAAACCGCCTACCCCTGATCCCCAAATCACACCAATACGATCTAAATTCGGTTCAGAGGATAATATTCCGGAATCTTCTAGGGCTTCAGTACTAGCAACAATTGCATAGTGACAAAATGGATCTAGCTTACGCGCTTCCTTTCGATCCATGTGTTCTTCCACATGGAAATCCTTCAGTTCGCCAGCAAATTGAGTTTTAAATAAGCTGGCATCATAATGAGTTATTTTTGCTGCGCCACTTTTACCCTCAACAAGACCTTTCCAATAAGACTCTAAATTATTTCCTATTGGCGTCAGTGCGCCCATTCCTGTTACAACAACTCGTTTTAACTGCATCGTTTTGGAATATGAATCCAAGATTTATTTTGCGTTGTTCTCAATGTATGCGATAGCGTCTCCAACAGTTTGGATACCTTCAGCTTTGTCATCTGGAATGGAAATATTGAATTGCTTTTCAAATTCCATTATCAATTCTACTGTGTCCAATGAATCGGCACCTAAATCATTTGTGAAGCTTGCTTCGTTTGACACTGCACTTTCTTCTACATTTAATTTATCTAC
>CAMDDR010000027.1:0-26141 GCA_945892995.1 Chitinophaga pinensis
ATTGAAGATGCAAATTTAGTACAGGATTATTGCAAAAAAATAGGAGTGCCACTTACTATTCACGCTGTTGACTTCAAAGAATTCTTAAAAAAAAATGGTGGAAATCTTCAGCAAGAGGCACGAAAAACACGCTATGCTTTTTTTAATGAAATAAGTGAAAAATACCCCAAATCCAAAGTTGTTTTAGCACATCATTTTGACGATCAAATGGAAACCTTTTGGTTACAACTATTTCGTCAAGCTGGAATGTCAGGACTTTCTGGAATGAAAGCTGGAAATGATCGCTATCTCCGGCCATTTTTAAGTCTTCCGAAAGAGGAACTTAAAACACTTGCAGAAACAAACAAAATTCCTTGGAGAGAAGATAGCAGTAATGCGAAAAATGATTATTCGCGCAATAGATGGCGAAACGAATACCTTCCATTTTTAAACGGTAAAATTCCAACACTTTCAGCATCGGTTAATTTGATTCAGGATGTTTTTCAAAAACAACTAGATACCGATAAAATCCAAAATGATAAATGGAGAAAAAAAATCCTTAAAACTTCTAAATTTACTTTAAAAGAAATTAATGAAATTCCTATTTATCAATTAGTTGAAATTTTTAAATTACTTGAAATTCCACTGTATAATTTACATGCAATTTTAGCACTCGTAAACTCTCAAAAAGGAAGTAAGAGAAGTTGGACTAGTTTAAGTGGACCCTATAATTCTGTAATTCGAGAAGATAATAGCCTAGTTTTTCATACTACAAACACACAAAAATTTAAGCTTCCAAGCATCGAAATATGTGAAGTTATAGAAGTCCCTAAAGACTTTAATAAAACTACTTTTTATTTAAATCCAGATAAAATTTCAGGTAAAATCTCATTGCGAAAATGGGAAATTGGAGATAGAATTCATGCCATTGGTTTAAAAGGCTCGAAACTGATTTCTGATGTTTTAACAAGTGCCAAAGTGCCGAATTTAGAGCGGGAACAGCAACTTGTATTAGTAGATGAAGAAAAAATTATTGCCTGCCCCGGTTTTTGCATTGATAGAAGAGCAGTATCAAAAACTGGAGACCAAGAAATTATTCAAGTGAAAATAAAATAAACGGTTTTCTGCTCCCCGAAGGGCCGAACTTTTATCACAAAACTTGATTTGAAAAACTAATGTTTAGATAACCACAAAATTGGCTTTGGAACTCGAAACCCCGCCTTTTGGGTAGTTGTTGTTAGCAGTAGCAATCATCATTTCTTCGTGACTTTTAAGTCGTCAAGTATTAAGTAAACAATATCAATTCTTGAGCTTGCAAAGTCTTTGTTATTAAAGTCCTCTGACTGTATGCAATTCGTAAAGTAGTAAACATTGTCTTTTGTTTCTATGTAACCAACATACCAACCAACATCTTTGTTGTCTTGTCCACCCCAACCAGTCTTTGCTCTTACAACATAGTCCAAAGTGTCCGTTACAATCATTATGTTTTTTACAATGTCAACTGACCGTTGAGAAAAAGGAAGTTGGTTGTCGTGAAGGCGTTTTAAAAAGTCAATTTGTTGTTCGGGTGAAATGCGTAGTCCACCTGAAAGCCAAAACTTATCTAAGCCGCCCGTAGTGTCAGCGTTACCATAATTTACTTTTTCAAGCCAGTATTTCATTTGTTGTCCTCCAACTCGTCTTGCAAGCTCTTGATAATACCAAACTGTAGAGTTTTTGAAAGCGGTCTTTAAGTCGTGGTTGGTGTTCCAGTTTGAATTTTGTCGAACTACACTGTCCCATGGAATTACAAAATTCTCGTCTTTTATAACTCCTGTTTCAAGTCCGATTAGAGAGTTATAAATTTTAAAAGTTGAAGCTGGTGAAAAGGTCTGCTTGGATTGCTCTTTGTTGTAGAAAATGTATTTGTCCTGTTTTTGGTTATAAAGAACAAATGAACCTTCAACGCTAAATTTGTCATAATACTTTTTAAAGTCGTCTCGAATTTCAAAGTTCTGTTTTTGTGCGCTACTCGTCAGTCTAAAAACTGCTAAGGTCAAAATTAATATCGTATGTTTCATTGTCGTCATATTGTTACTGCTAACTATTCCGTATCGGAATCTATTTCCTCTTTGTTTGTTTTAACTGAAGTTTCAACCAAGCGATTAAGTTCTTGTAATTCATCTGAAGAAAAGTAGCGCCATTTCCCCAGCGGTATGTCTAAGTTAATATTCATAATTCGAATCCTTTTAAGCGATACAACACGGTAATCTAGAAACTCACACATCCTTCGAATTTGTCTATTCAGACCTTGTGTTAAAATGATCTTAAATTCATCCTTTCCAGTTTGTTGAACAGCACATTTATTCGTTGTTGTCTCTAAAATTGGAACTCCATTTGATATTCTATGAATGAATTCAGAGGTTACAGGTCGATTTACGCGCACCACATACTCTTTTTCATGGTTATTACTCGCTCGTAAAATTTTATTAACGATATCACCATCATTGGTAAGAAAAATAAGGCCATGACTGTTTTTATCCAAGCGCCCAATTGGAAAGATGCGCGAAGGAAAATTAATGTAGTCGATAATATTGTCTTTCTCAACTCCTGTATCAGTTGTGCAAACAATACCAATTGGCTTGTTAAAAGCAATATAAATAGGTTTTATATCCGTTTTTTGAATTCTTACACCATCAACAAAAATCTCATCAGAAACAGAAACTTTGGTGCCCATTTCAGGAATTACTCCATTCACAAAAACGCGTTTTTCCTCAATTAATTTATCTGCTGCTCTTCGCGAACAATAGCCAATTTCACTTAAGTATTTATTGATTCTTGTCGCTTCTTTCTCTTTCATTGTTTTTTACTAAATACAAAGGTAGTTATATTAGAAAGAAATCATAAAGCACAAACCGAGCTCAATAATTGATCAAGAGAAGAGTTGTATCAAAAGGAACCGTCAGTGCTTCCTTATATCCTTGCTGAAAAGTGCCAATATTCCAATAAAGAATGGAGTACAATTCATTCGCGTTATTAATGCAAATTCGAGAAAAATAGGGGTTTGCATAGATATTTTCTTCTATATTTGAACAGCATTCATCGCAACCGACAAGTCCAGCTTGTTTTATATATCTAAAGTGATCACTTGGTTGAACATCAGCATTTACAAAACGTAATTCCACCCAAGATTTAGCTTTTGTGCCATAATTACAAATCAAAGGCTCGTTTACGGTCAAATCTGAATAGTAAATTTCTTTTTCCAATTTAAAATAAAGATTTTTTTCAACTACTAATATGTATTTTTCAATTTTTTCACGCGGGAAAGTAAAGGAATAGTTGCCATCTTCTTGTAGGGTAAAACTTTCAACTAAGATCCGTGAACTTGAAGCCGCAGGGACTTTGTATAATTTAATGATGGCAGCATCTAAGCCAGTTGAGAAAGTTTCATCTGTAATTTTTCCTTTAATTATAAAATTTCCAGTTCCTTTTTTACAGGAGAATACAAGGGGAAGAAGAAGTAAAACTAGGATTATCTTCATTTTATAAGAGATTCAAAATATGTTTTTTTGTCAGCTGGAATAAATAAAAAATCACCAGGTTCTTGTTGTGTTCCATCTCCTTTTTCCGTCACAAAAGAAAAATTTGCAATGCCATATTGAAGGTAATCAAGTTCTGTAAATAATTCCAACATTTTAGCTACATTTTCCTGTCCAATTTCAATTTGAATAAGCGGTCTAACTTTCATTAAATACGATTTAAATTCTTCAAAAACAATAGCTTCATACCCTTCAATATCGCATTTTATATAATCAATATGTGAAATTTGAGAAATAAAATCTGAAGCTTTCCTGATTTCCACCAGTTGAGATTTATTATTGGCGATTTCTTTTTCAGAACTTGCAATGTGGGGTAATCCGGTTCTTATAAATCCGTTAGATTCAGGTAAAACCATTGTGGTTTCTCCAGCTTTATTTCCTAGAGCAAAATTGTAAATCTCAGTATTTTTTTTATGTCCTAAAAAATAGGTCAAAGTTGAGAAAAAATCAGGAATAGGTTCAACACATATAACTTTTCCATTTTTAGCAAGCCGGGAAAAAATTTTAGCAAAATAACCCAAATTTGCTCCAAGATCAAGAACAATAAAATCAGGTTTTATAATCTTCTTAACAGCATAATGGAACTTAAATTTTTGATTAAAACCAAGGAATTTTAAATCATATAAGAGATAAAAAACGCGATGCAGGAGCTTCAAATAGCTTCTCTGACCTAGAATTATAAATAAGATTTTCTTAAAGTAATTCATAGGAATATCTAGCTGAGTGCAATTAAATAATTTGTTGCTTTAAAACATAATCTAAATGATATTGAACTAAAGCATGAATCGGTTTTGGAATAATTCGACCAATTTCAATTCCCAGTTCCTTTCCAGCGGCATTTAATTCTCGCTCAAAAATTAATGAAATTGAGCCAACGAAATTTACTTCTTTATTCTTGTAATCTTGATAACAACAAACATGAATTTCCATGAATTTTTTAAATCCATCAGTAACCATTTTACGAAAAAAGGTTGCTTCCTTGTGTTTTGCAATAAAAGGCATAAACGAGGCGATAAATACATTCGCGTTTGGCTCGCGATAGATACGATTCACCAAAGATTCTTTATCCAATTGATAGGTTTCAATAAAATCTGCCTCAATATCTTTTGGAAGAAGATGGTACAAAAAACTTGAAATTAACTGCTTCCCAAAATAGCTACCGCTTCCTTCATCACCTAGAATATAACCAAGAGCAGGAACAACTTCGCTTAAATTTTCGCCATCAAACAAACAAGAATTAGAACCCGTACCAATAATACAAGAAATCACTGGTCTTCCGGTATATGTTGCATATGCGCAAGCTAACAAATCATGCTCCACTAAAATAAAAGCATTTACGAATATATTTTTTAAACCAGCCTCGACAATTGCGTTCATTTCAGAACTTGAGCAACCTGCACCATAAAAATAAACACTTTTTATCTCAGATGCTACGTTCATAATATCTAAATTCTTCATTATTTCACTTGTAATAAATTCTGAAGAATGAAAATATGGATTGAAGCCGATTGTTGTATGAAAACTTTGATTATTTTTACTATCAACTAGCACCCAATCGCTTTTTGTTGAACCACTTTCTACTATAAAATGCATAAAATAATTATGAATGAATTAATGTCAAATTGTCTTTTAGACACTTTCAAAGATAATCATTAATCTTAAATATGGTTGGTAATACTAGAAAAAAAACAGATCTCAATCCAAATAATTCAGTTGACTGCGTAATTTTTGGTTTTGACTTTGAACAAATTAAAGTTTTATTAATTGATCGTGGTCAAAACTTAGGAAATTCAAAAAATTTAAGAGCATTACCTGGAAATTTAATTTATGAAGAGGAAGATTTAGATGAAGCCGCTTATCGTGTATTGGAGGAATTAACAGGAATTAAAGATATTTATTTAGAGCAGGTGGGTGCTTTTGGTAATCCTAATCGTGTAAACAAAGAATCGGACCGTGAATGGTTAAAATCTATTCGAGATGAACCGAATGCGCGCGTAATAACAGCAGCTTATTATTCCCTCGTAAAAATTGATGATTTTGTACCTAGAGCTCATTCCTTTGCAAAAAAAGCAGAATGGATTTCGCTCACAGAAATAGAAGAATTGGCTTTTGATCATTTTGAAATACTTCAAGTAGCAAAAGAAAAATTAAAACAAAAAATTAAAATTCAACCAATTGGTTTTAACTTGCTTCCTGAAAAATTTACCTTGAGTCAATTGCATAAACTGTACGAGTGTATTTTTGAAAAACCCCTAGACAAGCGAAATTTTAGGAGGAAGATTCAAAAATTAAATATTTTAACTAATTTAAAAGAAAAACAACGCGGTGTTCCACATAAGCCTTCACAATTGTATAAATTCAATGAAGAAAATTACCAACTCTTAACACAAAATGGATATGACAATTTTGGATTCTAACGCTAATTCTTTGAGTATACTAGCTGGCATAGCATTTTCTACTTTACTCCTATTTTCGTGCACTAGCAGTAGCCCTAAAAAAGAAGAAGTCAAAACTACTAAAGTAAAACCTGAAAAAGATCTTGTAATGGTGTGCACTGATTCTTTCTGTAAAGTAAATTATTCAGGTCCTGAATTTACAATCCATAAAGGTGAAATAATTGATACAGCACATCGCATGTCAAATTTAATTTCAGGAGAGGTTGGAAAAAAACTTAAAAGTCTGTTTGACAAAAAAAAATACGCTAAAGTTGACTTAAAAAAGATCAGAATGACTTCAATTGACATGAATAATTTAGGATCCGTTAAACTTGAAATTTTCATCCCTTTTAAACGTGTAAAAAAACCATGTGAAGCAAGGACAGGATTTGATCACTCTGGAGGTTGGGACCATGATCCTGAAATTGAAGAACGAAAAAAACAACTTTTAGGAATTGCCCTTTGTGAAGAATTAGAAATAAGCCCTTTAATTAAGACACCTGAAAATTTTCAAGAATATTGGATCCAATGGAAACACAAAGAATTCCAGGCAAATTGTGCTTGTAAATAAAAACCGGCATTTATTCTTTATAAAAAGGTAAGGCAACTACTTTCGCCTTTATACTTTTTTCTCGAACTTCGATAAAAATTTCAGTTCCTACAAGAGAAAACTCAGTTGCTACATAACCCATTCCAATAGCAATCTGCCTACTTGGGGACATGGTTCCAGAAGTCACCTTTCCAATAAGGTTATTCAGAGAATCTTTTATCAGATAATCATGTCTTGGAATTCCACGATCAATCATTTCAAAAGCAACTAATTTGCGTTTTAGACCTGATTTTTTTTGGTTCAAAAGAAAGTCAGAATCTGTAAAATCTTTAGTAAATTTTGTAATCCAAGATAAGCCTGCTTCTAAGGGAGAAGTTGTATCATCAATGTCATTTCCATACAAGCAAAAACCCATTTCTAAACGCAAGGTGTCTCTTGCTGCCAAGCCAATTGGTTTTATTCCAAACGCAGCACCAGCTCTAAATAGTGCATCCCAAACTTTTTCTGCATCTTCATTTTTCACATAAATTTCAAAACCTCCAGATCCAGTATAACCAGTAGCTGAAATCAATACATTTTCAACACCTGCAAAATTTCCATTCTTAAAGGTGTAATAAACCATTTCAGAAAGTGCAATGTCTGTCAATTCCTGTAATGCTAAAGCTGCTTTTGGACCTTGGACAGCCAGAAGAGAATAAGCATCAGAAACATTTTCCATTTCAACACCCAAATCATTCAATGAAGAAATCCAAGCCCAATCTTTTTCGATATTTGAAGCATTTACAACCAAGAAATATTCGTTTTCACTTACACGATAAATTAGAAGATCGTCAACTATTCCACCTTTTCCATTTGGCATGCAGGTATATTGTACTTTCCCATCAAATAAAACAGAAGCATCATTGGATGAAAATTTTTGAATTAAAGCCAATGCATTTGGTCCACGAAGAATAAATTCTCCCATATGAGAAACATCAAAGACCCCTACTCCATTTCGAACAGTTAGATGCTCTGCATTTACACCTTCATATTGCACTGGCATGTTGTAACCAGCAAAAGGAACCATTTTAGCTCCCAATTCAATGTGTTTATGTGATAATGCAGTATTTCTCATGCTAAATCTTATTTTTTTACTCGTTCAACATAAATACCTGTTCGCGTATCAATTTTGATTACTTCACCATTAACAATAAATAATGGAACTTTAACCTCTGCGCCTGTTGCAATTGTTGCTGCTTTCATTGAATTTGTTGCAGTATCTCCTTTCACGCCAGGTTCAGTATACGTAACTTCGGAAATAATATACATCGGTAATTCTACCACTAAGGGCATTTCCTCTTCTGCATGAAACAAGATATTTACAATCATTCCTTCTTGCAAGAAATACGGTTTCTCAACCATCTTTAATGGAATATTTACTTGCTCATACGTTTCATTATTCATAAAAACATACGACTCCGTTTCTTGATAAAGATATTGGTATTCGCGGTTTTCGATGCGCACAATTTCAATTTTATGTCCCGCAGAAAAAGTGTTGTCAATTACTCGACCAGTTTCGATTTGACGCATTTTAGTGCGAACAAAAGCTGGGCCTTTTCCAGGTTTTACATGTTGAAACTCTATTACTTGAAATAATTTCTCATTGTGACGAATACACAAACCATTTCTTATTTCTGCTGTTGTTGCCATGTTATTTATTTTTGGGCAAAGATAGTCTTTGATTTTGTTTCGGCACAATCTAAAGCAAAAAAAAGGCTCCCGAAATGGAAGCCTTTAAAACTATCGTAAAAATTAAACTATTCGATAATCAATTGCTTAGTTATTTTGTTTCCATCTATTAAGACAGTGATAAAATATACACCTGAAGTATAATTTGATGTGTTTAAATCTAGGTTCCATGAACCATTAAGCGATCCGTAATTTTTTGAACTTAACACTTTTCCAGAAACATCTAATAAACTTAAGACAACAGATGCTTGAGATTCTAAGTTAAGATGAATTGTTGTCATACTGCTAGCTGGATTAGGATAAACTGTCACCATTTTCTCTAAATTCTCTCCATAAATTATTGATAAACCAGCAACATAACCATTTGCTACCGCTTCGGCAATCGTTGCTTTACCAGCATTGTCGATTCTTCCCTGAGGATCCAGTAAAAGTCCGATTATATTGATGCTGTTTTCATCCCACGTTGCAGGAAGTGTAAAAGAAATATTCAAAGCATGAGATTGCCCAGCAAGAACAGTTGCAGGAAAACTATTAGCCTCACCAGTAAAACTCGGAGCAATTGCTCGGGCTACATGATCATAAACCATTTGTGCTGCTGGAACACTACTTGGTAATAACTCAAAGCCACCCATAACTCCATTCCCTCCACCAGCGTAAGCATTTGATTGATTATATCCTGAACCTGTTCCAGTTACGTCATCCTCTGTTAAAACGCATGCTAACTTATATGAGCTATTTGCTGATAGTGCGAAATCTGCTTTTACTGAAACATTTAAAATACGACTTGTTGGATCCCAAGTTGCACCGTTAATTAATGTGGCAACCGGAGGGATTTGCAAACGAGCAAAAAAGTCAGGAGACATTCCAGATGGATCTACTTCAGCTCCCCTATCAACAATTGCACTTGGGTAACCTCCGATAAATGCTCCAATTCCAGAATCATACTCAACATCTGTCATAGGATCTCCATTATGAACTGCTATTCCTTCCCAAAACTGATTGTATTTCGTTTCAAACTGATCCATAAAAACTGCACCACGAGGACACCACGGACACCATGTTCCCGTTGCTTCCTCACCAATAACCATTTTTCCTGGAGCAGGAACAACAGGATTAATTGAACCAGACAATGTATTATCTTCAGCAACATCATCATTTCCACCATTGATGTTTGAAATTACAACTGTATAAGTTTGATTACCCGGAACCAATTGAAATGAAGGCATTGTTACATTGTAATTTGCAAGACTTGCAATGTTTTGCGCACTGAAACTTGAATTATATAAAATACCGTTATAAGACAAAGAAACATCAAATGAATTGATTGCTGTTGCACCTCCATTTTGAATTGAAATTACTGGAGTGGCAGTTTGACCGGCTATTTCTCCACCTAAAGCTACATTTGAAACAAGTGCATTTAAAGTAGGCAGCACATAAGGAACATGATTAAACATCACATCATCAACATAAAACTGACTATTTAATACAGGGAAAAAATCTGTAGATGCAAGGGTATTTATACCATTTGTCCAAGTACCAACTAAAACGCCATCTAGATAAGCCTTCCAGATATGAAGTGTTAAATTAGCTTCAATTTTTAAGCTAAACCAAGTAGCTTGAGGATAAGATGTGCTTACTAAATTTGTGGTTATACCATCGTCTACATACAAATTTCCAGAATCAAAATTTACATTAAGTGCCCATACTTGACCAACCGTTTGATTAGCTTGAAAATTAAAATAGCCAGTCTTCCCAGAATTCACATAAAAATCAGATTCAAATGTGAAAATACCTGAATTGTAAACTTGTCCAAATTTTAAAATCACATCTTGAGGACCGCCAGTTGCAGCAGTTGATGAGAAGTAAATTGAATGAGGCGCTGAATTCGCACTATTATTTGTAATTGTAACATCTTCTGCATTTCCTTCCGTTCCACTCCATGTAGACCAAGAAGTAGATTGGGGACCCAAATAGGAACCAACAGCATAGGAATCAAAATTTTCAGAAAAAAGTTGCCCAAAGGAAATTCCAAATGAACAAAAAGAAGCAATAAAAAGTGTAAATATTTTCATGATTTTTATAGTTTATAATTTCGCTAAAATAAGGAATTGTTTTTGGATATTTTATATTGTTAAAAACTTATATAAGACACTTTATAATTTTTATTATTATATTCGGCTTCAAACTAAATATAAAATTATGGCAGCAGATTTAAATCAAACAGACAGTGTAGCAATAAAAACCGGTCATCCTAAAGGACTTTACTTTCTCTTTTTCACTGAAATGTGGGAGCGATTCAGTTATTATGGAATGAGAGCAATCTTTATTTTATTTATGACTAAAATACTATTAATGAAGGATGCAGATGCGTCTGAAATATATGGTAGTTACACAGGTCTAGTCTATTTAACACCACTTTTAGGAGGTTATTTATGTGATAAATTTCTAGGAAATAGAAGAAGTATTATAATCGGTGGCTTACTAATGGCAATTGGTCAGTTTTTTATGTTTTTTAGTGCTTCTGCAGGCGCTGATGGTGGAGTTTCACTAATGTGGATGGGTTTGACAGCAATTATTATAGGAAATGGATTTTTTAAACCAAATATTTCAACAATGGTTGGACAATTATACCCGGCCAATGATAGAAGAATTGATAGTGCATTTACAATCTTTTACATGGGTATTAATTTAGGCGCGTTTATCTCCCCTCTGGTTTGTGGTTCGATGGATTTTAAATGGGGGTTTTTATGCGCAGGAATAGGAATGTTAATTGGTCTTGTTGCATTTATTTTGGGACAGAAAAAATACCTAATCTCTGAAGATGGAGTTCCTATTGGACTACCCGTAAAAAAAATAGATTCCAAAAGCATTGGAATGATAATTGGATCAATATTTATTATCTTTTTTATGTTAAACTTTAAACAATGGTTTAAAAGTGATTTAGATATCATTAGCTACTTTATCTATGGCGCAATGGTACTAATGCCTATTTTAATTTTTAGCGATAAAAGCTTATCAAAAATTGAAATACAACGAATTTCTGTAATTTTTATATTGGCTTTCTTCGTTATTTTCTTCTGGGGTGCCTTTGAACAGGCTGGTGCTTCATTAACACTATTTGCAGATAGACAAACTGAAAGAACTTTGTTTGGTTGGGAAATGCCGGCATCTTATTTTCAATCTGTAAATCCATTAACAGTAATTGCTCTAGCACCAATTATGACAATCGTATGGGGATTTTTATATGCTCGGAAACTTGAGCCTTCATCTCCAAAGAAAATGGCAATTGGCTTGGGATTAGTTGCGTTAGGTTATGTAGTTATAGCAATTGCAGTAAAAGGCTTGGGAATTGGTGATAAAGTGTCAATGTGGTGGTTAATTGGTTTATATGTTATTCACACGATTGGTGAATTGTGTTTATCACCAATTGGCTTATCAATGGTTTCTAAATTAGCACCGCTAAGATTATCTTCATTGATGATGGGGACTTGGTTCTTGGCTAATGCAGCAGCTAATAAATTTGCAGGAACTTTAAGCGCACTTATCCCTGGTGGTGAAGATGGTAATGGAGGAGCTACTAGTTTTGTAGGATTTCAGATTACGAATTTATACGAGTTTTTTATTCTCTTTATTATCATGTCTGGCGTTGCTGCTGCAATTCTTTTTATTCTGAGTTCTTGGTTGGAAAAAAGAATGCATAACGACCATATTGAGACTCAAGTAAAATAAGATTGATTAGCAATCTAAACTTTTTATAACACTTAAGTAATATAATTATGTGGAAGAAACATCCTAAAGCATTGCCTTTTTTGTTTTTATCTGAAATGTGGGAACGTTTCGGGTACTATTTAATGATAGGGATTTTTACCTTGTATCTTAAGGATGTTGAATCTGGTTTTGCAATGACCGAAAAAGAAGCCTCTGATTTATATGGCACTTTTATAGCCTTGGTTTTCCTAACGCCATTTATTGGTGGTTTAATTGCTGATCGTTATTTAGGATATAAAAAATCAATTGTAATTGGTGGATTAATGATGGGTGCAGGGTATTTTTTAATGGGTATTCACAATATTACTATGCTTTACATTGCCATGACCTTAGTCATTGTTGGAAATGGATTCTTTAAGCCAAATATTTCTACTCTACTTGGGAATTTTTACAACGATGATAAATACAAAGACAAGAAAGATGAAGGATACAATATTTTCTATATGGGAATAAATATTGGTGCATTTATTTGTAATTTTTTTGGTGCCGCATTGCAAATTTTATTAGGATGGAACTATGCTTTTATGGCCGCTGGACTTGGAATGTTTGTTGGTGTAATTATATTTCTTTTAGGGACAAAATACTACGGTGATAAAACTGAGAAAAAGGGTTTTCAAGAAGGAGACATGCCATTTTATAAAATTGTACTTTTTATACTTTTACCTTCATTAGTTTTCGGTGTAATTGGTTGGTTACTTGGAGGAATACAATCTGAGACAAATCCCAATAGTTTTATTTTTGGCTCTGATAGTACTGATGCATTTATTTTTGCTTGTATTCCTGTTATATTTTTTTACGGAAGTTTATACTTTAAAGCCAAAGTTGAAGATAAACGTCCAATCGGTGCCTTACTTACTATTTTTGCTGTTGTTATTTTATTCTGGGCAGTATTCAAATTAAACGGTTCAGCTTTAAATACATGGGCAGATCGCTATACTGACAGAGAAATTTCAGGAAAAACAGAAAATATTTTTAATGGACTCAAATTATCAAAAGAAGTAGAATACAATCTTGATTCAGTAGATAAATATGATGCGAGTTTTCGACTTCAAAAGAAAAACGGTATAGTTGAAAAAGAAATTGATTATCCAATTTATTTCAGAAATGTGGCTCCTGAAAAATTACCTAAAGAAGGTGCTAAAATATCACTTTGGGCAACGAATTTAAGTCAATCAATAAATCCAGGGTGGGTGATTATTTTAACACCTCTTATTGTAGCATTCTTTACCTTTTTACGAAGAAGAAAAAAAGAACCGAGTACCCCAACTAAAATTGCATTTGGACTTCTAATATCCGCGCTTTCTGTATTGGTGATGATTGCAGCAGTTAATATTGGTGGAAATGGTTCAGAAAAAGTAACCGTATGGTGGTTAGTAGCTAATTACGGAATCATAACTATTGGGGAACTATTCCTCAGTCCAATGGGATTATCAATTGTATCTAAATTAAGTCCAACCAATATAACTTCATTAATGATGGGAGGATGGTTTTTATCAACTTCCATTGGAAATAAACTAAGTGGCGTTTTAGCTAGTTTATGGGATACTTACGATGATAAAGCAAATTTCTTTTGGATTAATTTTATCTTATTAATGTTTGCTACGCTATTGATGTTTATTTTATTAAAGCAACTTAACCGAGTAATGAAAGAAAAAGGAATTAATTGATATGGAAAATAATTTAACCTTAGAACAAATACAGGATTTTAAAGGCAAATACCCCAAGCAATTGTGGTATTTGTTTTTTATAGAAATGTGGGAGCGTTTCTGCTTCTACGGAAACCGCGGCATGCTCACTGTTTTTATGGTGGATGTATTATTGCTTAGTGATAAGAGTGCAAATCTAAAATATGGTGCAATTCAAGCATTTGTTTATGCCTTTACATTTATTGGAGGTCTGTTTGCTGATAAAATTTTGGGCTTCCAAAAATCATTGCTTTGGGGAGGAATTCTTATGATTACTGGAAGTGTTGTTTTGGGGATTTCAGCGGAACATTATTTCTATTATGGCATTTGTTTACTAATTATTGGAACTGGATTTTTTAAACCAAACATTTCAACAATGGTCGGAGAATTGTATAAGGAAGGTGATGCTCGACGAGATGCTGGCTTTGGATTATTTTATGCAGGTATAAATATTGGTGCGCTTTTCGGAGGTGCGATATGTGTTTACGTTGGAAAAATGTATTCGTGGGATGTCGCTTTTTTACTTTCAGGAGGATTTATGATTCTTGGATTAGCTACTTTTTTAGTTACGAAATCAAAACTTGGGCCAATTGGATTGCCACCTGCTACAAGTAACCCAAGTACTGCAAAAAGAAATCAATGGATGGTTTATGCTGGCTCAATTTTAATTCTGCCATGTATTTATCTTATGATAACAAACACGCGTTATACTGATATTTTTATGTATGTAATTGGACCTGCAACTCTGATCTATTTGATATATGAAATGCTTAAACTAGGTTGGGAAGAAAATAAAAAAATGCTTGCAGCACTCGTATTTATTCTGCTATCAATTTTATTTTGGGCTTTCTTCGAGCAAAGTGGTGGCTCCTTAAGTTTGTTCGCAAAAGACAATTTACATACGGACTTATTCTTTTTTAACATTGATCCAAATGTTATCAATAATTCTTCGAATTCTTTATTTGTCGTTCTTTTTAGTCCTTTAATCGGATTGCTTTGGATTTGGATGAAAAAAAGAAAAATTGAACCTAATTATTTCGTGAAATTTGGAATGGCATTCCTATTTCTTGGGGGAGCTTTTTATGTCTTTTATGTGAACCGCTTTTTTGCTGATGCAGACGGCAAAACCTCACTTCTTGTTTTTACTGCTGCCTATTTTGTTATAACGCTCGCAGAATTATTACTTTCTCCAATTGGCTTATCCTTGATGACAAAGCTTTCTCCAAAAAAACTTTGGGGAGTTATGATGGGTTTATGGTTCTTAGCGAGTGCTTACGGTCAGTATGTTGCTGGAATTCTAGGAGCTGGAATGGCTTCTCCCGATGATAATGCTAGCGCAAGTGTAAAATTAGATCTTTACACAGAAGGTTATCATCAATTAGCAATTTATGGCATAATCACAGGAATTGTCGTTATTATCGCCGCTCCTTTTCTTAAGAAATTGATGAAAAATGTTGAATAAATTTTCATTTATTCATATCCAATTAAAGCAAATACAGAAAATGAAGATAGCCAGTGGTCAATATCATAATTTCCTTTTCCTATGCTTTCTTGAGCATAATCCCACATATCGTTCATAGCAGTCACCCACTCTTTCTTTGTATTCTTATCAATCGTTCCTTCAGGAAAAGTTTTTAGAATACCATTTAAACACCAAATACGGTTTAAATGATAACCATCCCAGTGAGATTCATAACCATCATGCTTTAAAGATCGTTTAATTTGCAAAGGTATATTTACCTGTACCGCCAAAAATAAATCAGGACAGAAATCTTTCAGCCAAGGGATAAATTTCTCTTTAGGTAAGACTTTGCGCATCACATCTGTAACTAACAAACTTGCAGACATGAAGTCATATTCAAATGGCTCTTGCTCAATAGCAACCTCTTTTACATCACCATAGAATCTTACTGCAGCTTTTACGAGTTCTTTTTTTAGGGCAATATTCTTAGAACTAATAGCATAATCGTAGGCAAAAGAAATACCTAGAGCTGGACTATCATGACTTCCAGATAATTCAACGCTTTCAGTACTTGACCAAACTAGTAAATGAACATTGACAATGTAGTCAGTTAGTGGTTTAAGATTATTCAACCATCGTTTCGCGTCCTTATCATCCCAATTTATCAATTCATCTGCAACTTTCAAAAGCCATGATTGACCATAAGGAAACTCAAATAAGCCGTCTTCATTATTTTTAAGATACTCCAACTCTACTAAAATTTTATCTTTTGAAAAACTCAATTCTAATTTTTCACGAATTTCAGTAGCTTCTGGAATAGTTGGATGCAACTTTAAGAGTTTTATCAGAGCCCAATGATTATGAACAGCTGAATGCCAATCATAACAACCATAAAACGAAGGCCATAAATCTTTAGGTCCTGTAGAACTGCCTTTTTTGAAAAGTGCACGGTAGAAATAATGAGGAGAAGATTTGCGCGTACAATCCAATGATAACTTAGCAAAATAAGATGCTCCTTCATTGCTTAAGGTATAACGACCATCTTCGAGTTTATTTACTAAAGATACTTGAGCGGTTAGATTAGTAAAATATAAACAACAACAGAAACAAATTAATTTTTTCATTTTAAGGGGGCTTCAGGTGGTTTCTTAAATCCTTTTGTAGCTATTTGATATGTTTCTTTTCCAATTCCAACAATAGAAACCATGTTTAATGGGAATTCTAGTAGTACATGCGTAAAACTTAAAAAGAAAAGAAAACTAAGTCCTAAGGAATAATTATAGGCGTACAAAGCACAAGCTGTTAGCCATAATAACAAAACTGCTACAAAACGTATTTTAGGAACCTTATGCCATCGTATAACTTCTGTTTTACTAAACCAATTTAAGTAGTGGTACATGTACGCAAAAGCGATAAAACGCATGAGCATGATGCCGAAGCCAGAGAAAAATACGTAGTTCCAATAATAATCTTTTGATTCAATAGGAATGGCTAATTTTGCGGGTATTGGTCGCATGTAATACTCACTTTCAGGATTTGGGACAATGAATGCCTGGTTTAATTTATCGCTAAGTGAATCCGTAATTCTTTGTCTTTCCGCAATTGGAGTCTGATTTGTTTTGGAATCTTTATTTATAATAGAATCAAGGTATTGCTTATTGGTTAGATTAGGTTCATTCATAAGTCTAAAATGATCTAGAATACTAACATTTGTATAAAAGAAACCATCCCCATCTGCATAGTATGCCTCTTTTCCATAGTCAGAGATATAATTTTTTTTAGGCGTAACCGGAAGTCCATAAACAAGATAGATTGGAATGATTAGAAAAGCAGCTACAGAAAGAAGACCTGTTTTACTTCTTGATTTCAAAGCACCGAACAACATAAATAAGCCCGTAAATAAATACACATGAATTAATGTTGGAAGCAATGAAGTTAATGCAAAAATAGTTGTGCTTTTAGAATTTTCAGCTGAATTTTCAGGAGCTAACCAACCGGAAATAAAAATAAATATGAACAAAATTGCGATAATTTTTACCACTAAATTTTTAACAAAAGCGAAAAGAAGTGAACTAAATAGCGCCAATACAAGCAATTTATCAAAAAGGTTCAAAGCAACAAATTCTTTGTAGAAATCAATGTTAAACTCAAAGTCTTTAGCAAAAGCAGCATACGATAATGCTACACCGATTAATAAAAGAGGTACAAAATCATATTTTCCCTTCGTAAAATACTGTCGATCGTGAAGCCAGCTTATTTCGGTAAGATAATGTAAAGGGCCAAGAAATGCATAAGCAAGTAAAAATGTCTCGAAAGGCAAGAAAAAAGCAAATACTGCTGTGATTAACATTAAGCCAATATTCAAGAAATTTATTTTAGAATCTTTAGTCAAGGCCATTGAGTGCGAGTTAAATTTTTACAAATTTACGATATAAAGTTTATTATTTGAAAAACAGAAAACTTAAATTAAAGTTTAAAATAGTTTTAATTGCTCCTCATCATCCTCATTAGGATCTTCGTTATCCTCAGAGGATTCATTTGTGATTTCCCATTCCATCGTCGTCGCATCATCACTTGTTATTTCAGAATCGCCGGACTCTTCAATACTATTTTCTGGCCAAGGTTCTTTGCCTTCATCAATTGGGTGCGTAAGAACAATTTCTTTTACCTTCAATTTTGTAAGTTGATTTCCTTGTGCCTTCATTCCTTTTACCTCAATCAAATCTGCTAATTGCATCTTATTATCAGGTAAGTTTTTTGTTTCTTTCAGCAACTTATTGTATACAATCTTAACCTCTGGACGAAATGCCGTAGAAACCGCATCGAGATAAGAACCCTCGCTATCGCTAATATAGGAAACACGCTTATCGGAATAAACCTCGCACAAAAAACGTTTTACATAATGCATGTCCTTTTCACCGTCATAATAAACTGCAGAAATCGGACGATCTTGCTCCCATTTTTCAATATGCAGCATATCTTCATCAAAATGTGTCGCTAAGTCAAAGCTACTTAACCTATAATCTCCATTTTTATACAAGCTTAATATCTTATTTTCTCCTTTAAAAGAACCAAGAAACTTTCCGCGCCCCTCATCATTTAGACGGCCAACAATACTATCGTACCAAATCTTTCGTGCGGCAAGTGTTGAGCCACCAACTTCTTTTTGCACAATTTTCTGAACGATTTCTTTTGTTACGCGATTACCCGCAGAATTTCTTCCCTTTATCAATAATTCTCCTAAATCAATATCAAAACGCAATCTTTTTAAATGCGGACGAGGGCGCAAAAGAATCGAAACCACTTCTCTCTCACCATTTGGATGAACGGAGAAATATAACATCTTGGAACCTTTTGTTCCTTTTGTAAGATCATACTCTGTATCCCGCGTAATTCCAGTTACATGAAAACGCTTCATCATTGTAGAACCACCAGTTCCGTCTTGGTAGAACAAATGATAAATTGTTCGCGTATCTCCACGTTTCCAAACACTCGCAAAAATCAAGTCTTTACCAACGAATTTTTTTTCGGAAACTTTACTAATCATTAATTTACCAGTAGAAAAGAAACAGATAATATCATCAATTTCTGAGCAGTCACTGATAGATTCAGTTTTTTTAAGACCATAACCCACAAATCCTTCTTCGTAATCTACATATAACTTGCGATTTGCGATAATTACTTTAGAAGCTGAAATATTATCGAAGGCCTTTATTTCTGTCTTTCGCTCCTTCCCTGCTCCGAATCGTTTTTTTAAGTCCTTGTAATAATCAATAGCATATTCTACTAAATTCGCCAAATTCGCTTTCACAAGCAGCATTTCTTCCTCAATTTTAAGAAGTGCATCATCTGCTTTTGAAGCATCAAAACGCGTAATACGAATCATTGGAATTTGCGTTAACTTATGCAAATCCTCATCTGTTATTTCCCGCAAAAGTTCTTTTTTGAAAACAGAAAACCGCTTATACAAATATTCGTAAAGTGTTTCTCTATCAGAATAAAGCTTGAAATCAATGTACATTTCATTATTAATAAACAACTTCTCTAAAGTCGAAAAATGCCACATTCTTTCCAATTCATCCAAGCGAATTTCCAATTCTAATTTCAACAAGCGAACAGTAGTGTCTGCCGTGACTTTGAGAATTTCAGAAACCCCCATAAATCGTGGTTTATCTCCATCAATAATCGTAGAATTTGGAGAAATAGATACTTCGCAGTCAGTAAAAGCATACAAGGCATCGATTGTTTTATCGGGAGAGACACCTGGAAATAAATGCACGATAATTTCAGCTTCCATGGAGGTATTATCCTCGATTTTTTTAATCTTAATCTTGCCTTTATCGTTTGCTTTGATTACCGATTCAATTAATGATCCAGTGGTTGTTCCAAACGGAATTTCATAAATAATTAAAGTTTTATTGTCTAATTTTTTGATTTTCGCACGCACACGAACTCGACTACCACGCAAACCATCGTTATAGCCAGAAAAATCTGCCATTCCACCATTTGGGAAATCTGGTAAAAACTCTACTTTCTTTCCGCGTAAATGATTTATTGATTGGTCAATTAATTCGATGAAATTATGCGGTAAAAACTTACAGGCCATTCCAACTGCAATTCCTTCGGCTCCTTGAGCAAGTAAGAGCGGGAATTTCATTGGCAGCTGATCTGGCTCCTTATTTCGTCCGTCATAACTGGAAAGCCAGTTGGTAGTTTTTCCATTAAAAGCAACGTGAAGGGCAAATTTAGAAAGTCGAGCTTCAATGTATCGTGGAGCAGCAGCGCCATCTCCTGTTAGTGTATTTCCCCAGTTTCCTTGGCAATCAATCAACAAATCTTTTTGTCCCAACTGCACCAATGCATCGCCAATGGAAGCATCTCCATGCGGATGGTATTTCATCGTGTTTCCGATAATATTTGCGACTTTGTTATAGCGTCCATCTTCCATTTCTTTCATGGAATGAAGAATTCGGCGTTGCACCGGTTTTAGACCATCATAAAGCGATGGAACAGCTCGCTCTAGAATAACATAACTCGCATAATCCAAAAACCAATTATGATAAAGACCTCCAACAGGAATGATTTTCTCATCCACTTCCTTGTGCTCAAAAGGATTGTGTTCTTCACCGTTTGGCTTTAAATTTTCTATTTCGTCCTCAGCCATAATCTATGAAGCAATTTCAAGTTCTGAGGAATCATTTTCAGTGGATTTATCTTCCGCCAAATCTTTTTCAACTCTCAAGTTATCAATAATAAAATCTTGTCGCTCCGAGGTATTTTTCCCCATAAAATAAGAAAGAATCGAATCGATAGATGCATCTTTTGTTAAGATTACTGGCTCCAAACGAATATCGGCACCAATAAAATGAATAAACTCATCCGGAGAAATTTCTCCTAAACCTTTGAAGCGCGTAATTTCTGCACCTTTTCCAATTTCGATTAGGGCAGTTCTTCTTTCATCTTCAGAATAGCAATAAATTGTTTTCTTTTTATTTCTGACCCGAAAAAGTGGTGTTTGAAGTACGTAAACATGATTTCTTTTTACCAAATCTGGAAAAAATTGCAGGAAAAAAGTCAATAATAACATACGAATATGCATTCCGTCAACATCGGCATCTGTTGCAATTACAATTTTATTGTAGCGCAAATTGTCCATGTCGTCTTCAATGTCTAAAGCTGCCTGAATCAGGTTAAATTCTTCATTTTCGTAAACGATTTTTTTGGTAAGTCCATAGCAATTTAGCGGTTTACCACGCAAGGAAAAAACTGCCTGTGTACTAACATCCCGAGATTTTGTAATCGATCCACTTGCAGAATCACCTTCCGTAATAAACAGGGTTGTCGCTTCGCGTTTTTCGTCTTTTAAATCTGTCAAATGAGAGCGGCAATCACGCAATTTTTTATTGTGTAAACTTGATTTCTTTGAGCGATCACGCGCAATTTTACGGATTCCTGCAAGTTCTTTTCGTTCTCTTTCTGATTGCTTAATTTTCTTTTCAATCGTTTCTGCAACTGCTGGATTTCTGTGCAAGTAATTATCCAATTTATCTTTCAAGAAATCATTGATGAAAGCACGCATGGATTTTCCTCCTGGCTCAATTTCTTGAGAACCCAATTTTGTTTTTGTTTGAGATTCAAATATTGGCTCAATAACTTTCACTGCAACTGCAGCAACAATAGATTGACGAATATCAGAAGCCTCATAATTTTTATTGTAAAAATCACGTATCACCTTTGCGACAGATTCGCGAAAAGCACTTTGATGCGTTCCACCTTGAGTTGTGTGCTGACCGTTTACGAAAGAATAATAATCCTCACCGTAAGTTCGTCCGTGCGTAAAGGCAACTTCAATGTCTTCATCTTCAATATGGATAATTGGATAAAGAGGATCACCATCCATGTTATTTTCTAATAAATCCTTAAGGCCATCTTTAGACTGAAATTTTTCACCGTTGAAATACATTGAAAGTCCGCGGTTCAAATAACAGTAATTCCACATCATTTTATCCAAATACACTGTTTTGAAAGCATGCTTCTTAAAGATTTGCTCGTCTGGAATAAACTCAACGTATGTTCCATTCAATTCATCTGTTTTTTCAATTGGATAATCTTGAATCAATTCTCCTTGATTAAAATCTGCACGTTTTTTCTCGCCTTCACGAACAGAATAAACTGAAAAATAACTCGACAAAGCATTAACTGCTTTTGTTCCTACTCCATTTAATCCAACTGATTTTTTAAACGCTTTTGAATCGTATTTTCCACCGGTATTCATTTTAGAAACGACATCCACTACTTTTCCAAGCGGAATTCCACGACCATAATCGCGCACGCTAACTTTACCGTCTTTTATCTTTACATCTACCTTCTTCCCATTCCCCATAACGAACTCATCGATGCAATTATCAATGGTTTCTTTTACGAGAATATAAATTCCATCATCAGCCGCTGCTCCATCACCAAGCTTACCGATATACATTCCTGGTCGCAGACGAATATGCTCCTTCCAATCAAGGGAGCGGATATTGTCTTCGGTATATTGATTTTCGACCATTTGAATAGCTAAATTCGGATTTTAACAAAAATAATGTAAACATCTACTTTTTGAACAAATAAAAATGCTTATTTATCAACGATTTTCGGTTGAAAACGAGTTTTTTAAAAGAAGTAGATTAAAATTAAAAAATAGACTCAGAAAATTACAAAGAATGTAACAGTATTAAATAATAGATGACTTTGATGCTTGAACACGTCCCAACCACATCCAAAAGAGACCAGCAAAAATAAAAGCACCAGGTAAAATGAGCATTCCGATTCTTAAGCTTTTAAAATTATCAGAAACGTGCCCTACTAATTCGGGCGACCAAATATCGCCAAAAGCGTGAATTAAAAATATACAAATAGCCATTGCGCTTGCCCTCATATTTGCCGGTACACATTCAACCAAAACAGTATTAATAGGGCCAGTTGCCTGAAAAAGAAAAATTAAGGAAATACCAATACACACCATACTCAAAGTAGTGTCGGTAGTTAAAAAAGAAATAAAAGAAAAAGGAACGGCAATGAAAACAGAAAGACTTAAAAGTATTGCATATCCGGCAGGATTCTTTTTCTTCCATTTATTAGCAAGATAACCTCCAATCAAAGTACCTAATAAACCTCCAATAACAAGTGTTGGACCTAAAAACATCGTTGCATCATTGACTTTCATCCCGTGTTCCCGAGCTAAGAAAGCAGGTCCCCAAAAAGAAAAAGCACCCATTGCAAACGTATAAAAAACATATCCAATCGTTGCTAAAACATATTCTTTATTTCGAAATAACGAAGCTATTTTTTTTAAATTTACTTTGTCTAAAGCTGTCTCTCCGCGATCACTCTGACCACGAGTAGGCTCAGGAATTGCAAACAAAAGAAAGGCTAAAAGAAAGCCAGGGAGCCCCGTAATAAAAAAGGCAGCGCGCCAACCTAAGCTAGCTCCAATTAATCCACCTAATCCAAAGCCTAAAGCAGCACCAATTGGAACAGCGATTGAAAAAATTGTAATTGCTTGGTTCCGTTTTTTGCCTGAAAAGGCATCCGAAATAACAGCAGGACCAATCGCACCAAAACTTGCCTCTCCCAAACCAACCATCACACGACAAAAAATCATGAAAGCGTAAATTTGTGCCACGCCTGTTAGACAGGTCCCCAAGCTCCACCCTATTACTCCAATTGCCATTAATTTCTTACGCGATATCCGATCTCCTAAATAGCCAAAAATAGGAGAAGTAATAAAATAACCAAGCATGAATGCCGTGGCCAAACGCCCCATATCTGCATCATTCGTAATACCAAGATCTTGTTTGATTGGTTCAAGAACTGCAGAAAGCACATATCTATCAATGTAATTGAATAAATTGATGATAGTAAGAACGATCAATATTTTTCTCGCTCCGGGGATGGCATAATCTTTTTCTAAAGTTTCTTCTTGCATTCCGTTTCCGCTCAAACCATTTTCACTCATAACTTTAAATTTCTTACAAACATAAATAATACTTTTAATTTGCTGCGACTTAAAACAAGCGAATTCTAATTAATCTTTAGGACTTTGTTTTTCTTTTTTATTTTTAAAGTACTTTCGTAAATAAAAAAACAAGATGCAATCTATAATAGAATCTGCTTGGGAAAATCGGGATTTATTAAAAGAGTCCGCCACAATTAAAACCATAGAAAGTGTAATCGAACAACTCGATAAAGGATTGTTACGAGTTGCAGAACCTACAAGTGATGGGTCATGGATTGTAAATGAATGGGTGAAAAAAGCAGTTATCCTTTATTTTCCAATTCGAACAATGGAAACTATTGAAGTCGGGCCATTTGAATTTCATGATAAAATGGCACTGAAGGGCAATTATAAGGAATTAGGAGTTCGTGTAGTGCCACATGCAATAGCGCGCTATGGTGCTTTTGTTGCAAGAGGCGTAATCATGATGCCTTCTTACATTAACATTGGTGCTTATGTAGATGAAGGCACAATGGTCGATACTTGGGCAACTGTTGGAAGTTGTGCACAAATCGGAAAAAATGTTCACTTAAGTGGCGGCGTTGGAATTGGCGGTGTATTAGAACCACTGCAAGCTGCTCCTGTAATTATTGAAGATAACGCATTTATAGGTTCACGGTGTATTGTAGTTGAAGGAGTACGCATTGGTAAAGAAGCAGTTTTAGGAGCGAATGTTGTACTGACGCAATCAACGAAGATTATTGATGTTACAGGGACTGAACCAAAAGAATTAAGAGCTTATATACCAGAACGCAGTGTTGTAATTCCTGGCTCGTACACAAAGCAATTTCCTGCAGGAGAATTTCAAGTTCCCTGTGCACTCATTATTGGACAACGAAAGGCCTCAACAGATTTAAAAACTTCGTTAAACGATGCACTTCGTGAACACAATGTTGCTGTTTAATTTTAGTAAAAAAAATGCTCTATGAAATTAAAAAATGTTCCACTAGAACTTATCAATAGTAAAAGCAACAATACACTTGTAGCAACTCTCGGCATTGAATGTATTGAAATTGGAGAAAACTTTATAGTTCTAAAAATGCCTGTCGATCGTAGAACGCATCAACCAATGGGAATACTTCATGGTGGAGCTAGTGCTGCATTAATTGAAACCGTTGGCTCCATGGGCTCTACACTTCTAATTGATTTAGAAAAAGAGGTTCCCGTTGGATTGGAAATTAATTGTAATCATGTAAGATCAGTAAAATCTGGGTTTGTTTTGGCAACCGGAACTCTTGTTCATTGCGGAAGAAGAACGCATGTTTGGCAAGTTGATATTCATGAGGCGGAATCTAAAAAATTAGTTTGCACCGGAAGATTAACAGTCATGATTATTGAAAAAGAAGCTTAACTATGCTAATCTATCGATTTCCGAATCAAGAAATCACCAAAAAAAATGGAGGATTTGCAAAAATTAAGACCTTTCCCAAAAATGGCTTTGTAATTCAGAAATTTAAGGGTTCTGATGCTTATGTTTTTGAAGAAGATGAAACTCAAAATTCTTTTACTTTTTTAAAAAATCAACATCCTCTTTTTACAAAAAATGACTATTTGAAAGCAGGCGAAAAACTTGTAATCGCTCTTCAAAATTCTGAAGTTAAAAAAACGGTTTTATCAAGAATTCATTCACAAACATTTGACACTTCAAAATCACTTGAACTTTTTTACCTCATCGAAAAAGAATATCCAAGTGCTTTTGTTTACTGCTTTTCGGATCCTATTTTAGGAACGTGGCTTGGTGCAAGTCCTGAAATATTGCTAACGAAAGAAAAAGATATTTTTCAAACTACAGCTTTAGCATCTACAAAAAATGCTGATGATCAGTCGCCATGGAATGAAAAAGAAAAAAAAGAACAAGCGTATGTTCGAGAATTTATAGATCGTAATCTTCAGGCCTTGGGAATCGATTCAATCAAGCAAACTGAAGTGTATGAATCCTACGCTGGTCCGGTGAAGCACTTGCGCTCAGACTTTCATTTTTCTTCTTCTAATAGTATAGAAACGATTTTAAATTGCCTCCATCCTACTCCAGCAGTTTGTGGTTTACCCCAAAAAAGCGCGCTCAAACTAATTGATGAACTTGAGCAGCACAAGCGCGAATTTTACGCTGGTTATATCGGAGAAATCAACGATGAGCAAACTGCCATTTATGTAAATCTGCGCTGCTGTCAAATAACGGAGAATAAAATTCATCTTTTTCTTGGTGGTGGATACACACGTGAATCAAATCCACTTTTGGAGTGGGAAGAGACAGAAAATAAAAGCAGAACTATTCTTGACATCATTCAAAAATTGTAATTTTGCAGCATGCTTACAAGCGACAAGGTAATTGTTCAATTAATCGTCGATCAATGCGAAAAACACGGTATTAAACACATTGTTTTTTCTCCCGGCTCAAGAAATGCGCCACTAGC
>CAMDDR010000028.1:0-26023 GCA_945892995.1 Chitinophaga pinensis
TCATTAACTACACCAAGTGTTTTTACTGCCTGAAAATAGCGATCAACAAGATGAAGATTAGGCATTTTATTTACTTTCAAATTGACTAAAAGCCATTTTTTGAAATTTAATTTTGGGAAACGTAGCGTTTTTACACCAAGTGCAGAAGAAATTTGTAGTGTTCTGAGGTTATTATGAAGATCAATTATTAGGTCATACTTCTCTTTTCGAAGTGCTTTTATTAAATCTTTAAGCGAATTCTCCAAAAAATACTGTCGATCTATGTATTCAGATGCAGATACTAATTCCTTGAACTGAATCTTTGTAGCGTAATGAATTTCTGAACTTGGCACTTGAATTTTTAAACACCTTAGAATGGGGAAAGTCAAGACTATATCACCAATTGAACTAAAGCGAGTAATAAGAATTTTCATTTAAGAAGTAGTTACATTTCGAAACAACACTTTGTTTTTATCTACTAAGCTACTTAAATTCTCAAAAAAAAGTTCTTTCTCTTCTGCTAACAAACAATCTGTAGGAAATGACAATTGTAAATCATTTGTGTAATCAAAATAAACTGTTTGTTGACTAATACTGACTTGTCTTAAGCCTGCCAGATAAATTAAAATAACTTCTCTATCTGCGACTAAAATCGCCTTGGAACTTAGTCCTATTCGAAATAATTTTCTGCTACAAATTAATAAGAAAACGATACTTTCTATTGAAAAAACTAGCATTACAAGAGCAGGAAACCAAGCTTCTGGTGTTAAAAAATAATAACCAAAAGCTAAACTTAGTAATACAGCAGCTTCTAGGAGCGTGTAAACAATTACCCTTTGCTTTCGAGTTTGACTAATTTCAGAATTCCAATGAAATTTTTTAGTTTGCTTAGTCATCCGAACCCCCATCCATCTCCGAATTGAACGACGCAGGGAAATAACGAGTAAAAGCAAGCCGAAAACGAGTAAAATTTCAGAAGCGTAAGGCATCGTTCGCGCTGTAGTTCTTAAAAACTCAATTGGTAAATCAAAACCAATAAAAATACAGAGCAGCATTGTTGGGAAAGTAACAATCAGTAATAAAATATTTATAAAACTATTCATGAGGGATGAGTTTCAATTTCTTTTTAAGGCCATCAATCTTTGTTTGTAAAACTTGAACTTTTCCTTCTACCTCTTTTCTTAATTGATCTGCACCTTTTGAACGAGCGAAAAACCCAAGGTTATTTTCCATCTGTATTATTTCCTTTCCTAAGGCATCCATTTGCTTTCGTATTTCATTTTTTTCATTCGTAAGTAACTTTTGACGTTCAGGACTTGAGCCTAGCGTATCAATTTTTGCTTGGAATAAAATTCTATCTTTTTCGTCTGCTTCAAGCTTTAATGAGGAATACTTTGCATCAATTGCTTTTTTAAAGCGCTCATACACATCATTTTTATTTTTTAATGGGACGTGGCCCATTGTTGAAAATTGCTCGCTTGTATTTCTTAAAACCGCTAGTGCTTCTGATTTTGACTCTGGAAGTTGCATTTCAAGTAAGTTAGCAATAAAATCATTTTTTGCAGTTAAATTCTCAATTAAGGAAGCATCTTGAGCAGCGAAATGACGTTCTCTTGCAGTGAAAAAATCATCACATGCAGAACGAAAATCAGCCCATAATTTATTATCATACTTTTGTCCTGCCGAACCCAATAACTTCCAATTTTTCTGTAAGGAAATAATTTTTTCTGCACTCGTCTTCCAATCTGTAGAATCTTTAAATGATTTTGCTTTCTCAATCAATTCTCTCTTTTGATCTGCAACACCTCTATTTAATGAGTCAATAGATTTATTAAATTCTTTTTTTACCGAAAAGAAGAGGTCGCATTTTTCTCTAAATTCCTTCCATACTTTATCGTTATCTTTCTTAGGGCCAAAACCAATTAGTTTCCAAGCAGCTTGAAATTGAATAACTTTCTCGGTGGCTTTTTCCCAATCTTTTGCTTTTTCTAAAGTTGGGCCACTTTCAATAAGAGTAGAAAGTTCAGAGATAATTCCACGTTTTTTAAGAAGATTATCAGCTAATTCATTTCTTTGTTCATCATAAAACTGATTTGTTTTTTCATAAACAGAACGAACAGCTTCCCAATAACTATTTTTCAAAACCTCCCATTCTTCGTTGTTCACCGGTCCGATTTCCTCCCATTCATTTTGAAGACCACGAAGTGAAGATTCTAAATCTCTAACATTTAAACTGCTATTTCTTAAATTCTTCAGTTTAAAAATAATATCTTGTTTTAACTGAGCATTACGCTTGTAATCATTTGCTTTTAATTCGCGGTATATTTTTATATTATAGAAAAATATCTCTATTAAGCGAGAGTATTCTTTTTGGATATCTTCTCTCTTATCTCGAGGAATATCTCCAATTTTTTTCCATGTTTCATGAATTTCCTTGTGTGCATTAAAAGCAGAACCTATTTTTTCTTCATTTTCAATAACATCTTTTAACTGTTGAATTAGACTACGTTTTAGTCTTAAATTCTCTGTTTCCAATGTTGTTTTTAGGTTTACCTGAATTTTTCGTTTCTCCTGAAATGATTTGTAAGCTGCATAAAAGAGGTCTTTTTCATACTGAAAATCAAGCATTTCATATTTGCCGCCTTTTGCTTGAGCTTCAATTTTTTTTACTTGCTCTTGACGTTCTATCTCCAAATAATAGTCCTCAAATGAACTGCGCAATGCAGCAACATCTCTTCCTAAGACAACTAAATCATCGGCCGCTAAATACGCAACTATTTGAGCTTGAAAATCGATTTTTTCCATAACTTATTACACTTCTTTCATTTCAAAATTACCCAAAGTAACAAATTGTTTTACTCGGGCATTTAATTCTTCTTTAGTAAGTTCAAGCAAACGTTGTGTGCCAAATTTTTCAACACAAAAAGATGCAAGTGCTGAGCCTGCAATAATCGCTCTTTTCATGTTCTCAAAAGAAAAATCATCTGTTGCAGCAATATAACCCATAAATCCACCGGCAAATGTATCACCCGCTCCTGTTGGATCAAAAACATCCTCTAAAGGTAAGGCCGGAGCAAAAAACATATTTTCTTCGTGGAACAATAAAGCACCATGTTCTCCCTTCTTAATAATTACTATTTGTGGACCCATTGCACGTATAATTTTTGCAGCTTTTACCAATGAATAAACTCCAGAAAGTTGTCGTGCCTCTTCATCATTAATAATTAAAACATCTACTAAAGACATTGTTTTCTTTAATTCTTCTAAGGCAATATCCATCCAAAAATTCATGGTATCCATTGCAATAAGCTTTGGGCGCTTTTCCATTCGCTCAATAACCATGCGTTGCACTTGGGGACTTAAATTACCAAGCATTAAGTAATCAGCACCTTGAAAAGCTTGTGGAACAATCGGATTAAAATGCTCTAAAACATTTAATTCAGTAACAAGCGTATCTCTAGAATTCATGTCATTATGATAACGCCCAGACCAAAAAAAAGTTTTTTCGCCAGCCTTAATTTGAATACCTTGAATATTTATGCCTTTAGCTTTCATATTTTCTAAGGTCGAAGCTGGAAAATCGTTGCCTACCACAGATATGATTCCTTGTTCTTTTACAAAAAATGAAGACGCTAAGGTGATGAAAGTACCTGCGCCACCGACAATTTTATCAGTTTTCCCAAAAGGCGACTCAATCGCATCAAAGGCAACACTTCCAACAGTTACTAATCTCATATAGATTTTTTTTGGAAAGCAAAGATATGCAAATTCAATAGCAAGATACTATGATTGCACCTTAAAAGTACAGAAAAACGAAAATAGATACAAATCCTTATTTTTCTTTGTCCTTTTGGATTTGTTTGCGGATAGCTTCAAATGAAAGATCAATCGATTCTTCAAAGGATTTTGCATGTTTTTTAGCAAATAATTCTATGCCCGGTAGATGAACTTTTACCTCAGTAATTTTATTTTGTTTTTCCCTGTCATTTTCTAGAATCAAAAATACTTCAATAGAAGTAATTGCCTGATTAAATAGCTGCAACTTATTAATTTTATCGTGAATAAAATCCAATAGTTTTTTGTCTGCCTTGAAATGAACTGTGTGAATTTGTTGTTCCATAAATTTAATTTTTTGTGCCCCGGGGATGAGCTTGTGAATAAATTGCAGTTAATTGCGCAAAAGAATTGTGCGTATACACTTGAGTAGCCGCTAAACTTGCATGACCTAATAAATCTTTTAAAGTTTCCAAACCAGAACCACGATTTAACATATGAGTAGCAAAGGTATGACGAAGAATATGCGGGCTTTTTTTATCTAAATTTGTTACTAAACCTAAATAAAGATTAATTTTTCGATAAACAAAAGTTGGATACATCTTAGTGCCATTTTTAAGAACAAATAATGTTTTTGTATCGCCGATACATTTTTTTTTCTCCAAACGATAAGCGGTGATTTTTTTACTCAATTCTGCAGCAATTGGAATAATCCGTTCTTTGTTGCGCTTTCCTAAAACTTTTATGGACTGATCCGTTACATCCTGTTCTTTTAGTTCAATTAATTCATTTAAACGAATTCCTGTTTGGTAAAAAACTTCAAACATCAATTCATTTCTAAGTCCTTCAAAATCTTTCTCAAATAATGGACTCAATTTACTCGGCTCTAAATCAGATTCTTTGGCGAAAACAGGTAAGCGTTTTTCGCTTTTTGGCCCGCGAATTTTTTGCATGGGATTGAGTTGAATCCTTCCCTCTTTTCTCAGCCACTTAAAAAATGTACGCAGTGTAGCAATCTTACGATTCACAGTCTTATTTGTTAAACCATCATCAATTTGTGCAACAATCCACGAACGAATTCCAAAAGCTGTTAGGCTTTCAAATTGATTTAAGGAAGTAATATCTGAGAATACGGCAAATTGTTTTAGGTCGTTTTCATAGGCAATCACAGTGTGATTGGAATAACGTTTTTCGAAGGTGATATAATCTAGAAAAAGTTGATACATAAAAAAAGGAGCCTAAGCTCCTTTATAACGTTATATAACCTGAAATGTTACATTTCAGCAGACTGCATTCTTTGTTTATAAGCAGCACGAATTACTTGTTGACGGCGAGAGATTGAAGGCTTTTCAAATTCCTTACGCTTTCTCAATTCCTTCATGACATTTGTTTTTTCGTACTTCTTCTTGTACTTCTTTAGTGCTCTATCAATATTTTCACCTTCTTTAATCGGAATAATCAACATACTTTATAAACTTTTAATTTTTACTTAGGGTGGCAAATATACTACTATTTTAAATTAAATACAATTCTTATTTTAAAATTTCTCGTGAAATAACAATTTTTTGAATTTCTGAGGTTCCTTCACCGATTGTCATGAGTTTTGCATCGCGTAAAAACTTCTCTGCAGGATATTCTTTTGTATAGCCATATGCGCCCATTATTTGTACTGCTTCATTGCCGCATTTTACAGCAACTTCAGATGCATAGTACTTTGCAAATGCCCCTTCTTTGCTCAATGGTAAATTATTATTTTTCCGATATGCCGCCTGAAAAGTCAATAATTCAGCTGCTCTAACTTCGGTTGCCATGTCTGCCAATTTAAAACCAATTGCTTGAAATTGTCCAATTGCTTGTCCAAATTGTTCTCTTTCTTTTGAATACTGCAAAGACGCCTCGTAAGCACCACGAGCAATACCACAGCTTAAAGAAGCAATAGAAATACGGCCGCCGTCAAGAACTTGCATTGCTTGCTTAAATCCCATTCCCACTTCGCCAATTACATTTTCTACAGGAATGCGAACATTGTCAAAAATTAATTCTGCAGTTTCGCTAGCACGAACCCCCAATTTATCTTTGATTTTTACAGCGGAAAAACCTGGTGTTCCCTTTTCAACGATAAAGGCAGTTATACCATTGCTATCCAGTAATTCTCCTGTTCTTACTAAAACAACTAATACATCTCCAGACAAGCCATGTGTAATCCAGTTTTTTGTTCCATTGAGAATCCATTCATTTCCATCTTTTACAGCCGTAGTTTTCATTCGCATGGCATCTGAACCGGTATTGGATTCAGTCAGAGCCCATGCGCCAATCCAATCGCCACTTACTAATTTAGGCAGGTATTTTAATTTTTGTTCCTCAGAACCATGGTAATAAATATGGCCAACACAAAGTGAATTATGTGCTGCAACACTTAAACCTATCCCTCCGCAAACTTTCCCTAATTCGATGAGTGCAGTTGCATATTCAAAATAGGAAAATCCGGAGCCTCCATATTTTTCTGGAATAAAAATACCAAGCAAACCGAGTTCGCCTAATTTCTTCATAGTTTCAACAGGAAAATACTCTTCGTCATCCCATTTTTTCATATTCGGGCGAATTTCCTTAAGTGCAAAATCTCGCACCATTTGAGTAATCATTAATTGATTTTCGTTTAGGTCAAAATTCATTTAAACTGATTAAAAAGTAATTAAATTATCAATGTTAGACGAATGATTCATAAGCTTTTGCTTCCCATTTAAAAAGCTAAGCACGACGATAAAATTAAATCCAACTACAATTCCGCCACATTTGTGAATTAATTCTGCTGCTGCATCTGCAGAACCTCCGGTAGCAAGTAAATCGTCATGGATCAATACTTTTTGGCCACTTTTAACGGCATCACTATGAATTTCAATTACTGCTGAACCATATTCTAAGTCGTAAGAATGACTAATTTTTTTGTAGGGAAGTTTTCCTTGTTTTCTAATTAAGATAAATGGAACGCCCAAGCGCATTGCCAAAGGATAAGCAAATAAAAAACCCCTACTTTCTATTCCTGCTATTGCATCTATTTCTGAATGCCGATACATCTCAACTAAATGATCTAAAATATCGTTAGACAAACTTGCATCTAACATAATAGTTGAAATATCTTTAAATAATATCCCAGGCTTTGGAAAATCTTTAACGTCGCGAATTGTTTCCTTTAAGCGTTCTTGTAATGTCATAATTAGTGCAAAGATAAATAAGGAAAAAGTTTTTCATACGTTTCTGAATCAATTAATACAGATTCTTTTAGTTCCTCGATATTTTTAAATCCATTTCGTTGAATACGCATTTTAACAATAGAATTAGCTTTATTCCAATTTAAATAAGGATGCGCTTTCAATTCTTCAATGGTTACTGAATTAATGTGTATTCTTTTTACATCCTTTTCATTTATAAAAACGTGATCTTTTATTTTTTCATAGGTTTCAGGCGTCATTTTCCACACTTCAAGAAGTTGTTCTTTTTTAAAAAACCCACCCAGTTTTTCACGGTCGCGGATAATCTGTTTAGCATAAAATGCACCGACCCCATATATTTTCATGAATTCGGTCGTGTCCGCAGTATTTAGATTTATTAAGGTTATTTGATTTACTTGTTTTTTAAAAGATTCTTGATTTGGAGAATTTTGAAATCGCTCTGGATAAACAACAGAATCGCGAATAAGCTCAAACAAGACATCTGGAATCACAAAAATACGTTTCAAATCTTCCTCAGAATAAATGCCCCGCGAGGTAAATTTTAAAACAACCACACTTTGCTTTGCACTTAAGCCGAGGTTAATCCAATCAGAAAGCGTGTAGGTATTTGGGTTAAATTTTGAATCTGGAGCCTTGTATTTTTTCTTTTTTGAATAATAATTGGAATAATTTCTTTTCTCAAACTTCCTGTGTGTTCTTTCAAATTCAGCAATTTGTTCAGAATTTATAACAAGAGCTTCTTCCTTTTGAAAAAACATGTAAACACGAGGAAAGAAAATAAGACCTAAGGAAGCTAAAATTAATACCAACAAACCCCTTTTACTTCTCTTTGAGATAACAAATGGGTCTTCGTATTTCATTTCTATAAACTATTCCTTGTCGCTCTTTTCTGAAGTAGAATCCTGTTCAGGTTTCGAAGGAGTTTTTAAAACTTTCCAAAAAAAATACACTGTAATTACTGTAATAAAAATTTCAGTAATTAACATCATTGTAATTGCTCCTGTGCTCATAGTCTATTTTTTTTTCGTTTAACAGCTGCCAAATGCACTAAATATGCAATTCCTAGCCATAGAATAACTAAGAAAACACGACTTATATTTTTATAAAATATTGACTTTCTTACCTCAGCAATTTTACCTTTTCTTAAAGTAGGATTGTCAACAATTTCTAATAAATCTTTTTGTTTTTTTAATAACAAATAAGTAGAAACATTCAACTCCTTATTTAGATCTAGCTGGCTATTAGAAAAAGAAGGTTCAAGGTATTTTGGCGAAAAATCTTTTTTGGTTTCTAATACTTTTTGTTGTTCAGTAATTTTTAGTTTAATCGCAATGGTGCTACTAAAAAAATTAATTTTTTCATTTGATTTTTTATGATTTATTTCATCTTTGATTCCTGGAAAACTTGCGAAGAAAACCCATCCTAGTAATAGTGGAGTGATAAATTTTATAATAAACTTAAAAATATTGGGAACCTTAATGTCAGCTCCTTCAGTTATTTCTTGCCAACCCTTTTTTATTCCAAAAACCCAAGAAAATAAAATTATTTCTATAAAGGCAAAGAAAACTAATGAAACAGTTCCTGCCCAATAATCATACTCATCAAATACACCATTATTAAAGAACAGAACCGTTGGTAAGCCTAGAATTAGGACTGCAAAACCAAACATCCAAGCGGCATTTTTTTCTTTCCAACCAAATTCATCTTGCAAAAAACCCATAACAGGTGTCCCCATTGCTAAAGAAGATGTTATTCCCGCAAAAAATAAGAGGCCAAACCAAGCAACCCCGGCAAAAACACCAAGAACTCCACCCCACTGCTCAAACAAATAAGGCAAAGTTTTAAATCCTAAGCCTAAACCTCCTCCATCAGAGATTAAATCTTTTAATCCATCAATGCCAAAATAACCAACAGCTATTGGAATCAAAATTGCAGAGCCTAAAACAACTTCAACAAAACCATTCATCCATCCTGCAGACATAGCATTCAAAGCTATATCATCGTTTTTTTTAACATAAGACGCATAACATTGAATAGAACCCATCCCTATAGATAGCGTAAAAAATATTTGACCTGCTGCAGCCAACCAGACTTTAGGTTCCCAAATTGTATCAAATTTTGGGGACCATAAGAAATCTAATCCTTTTAATCCATCATAAATTGCTCCTTGCTCACCAGCTTGAATTGTGACTGCTTTGTAAGCTAAAAAAGCTCCAAAAATCAATAATAGTGGCATACCAATTTTGGCAGCTTTTTCAACACCTCCACTTAAGCCTTTAGAAAGAATCCATGTATTTAAGAGTAAACATAATATCCAAAAAATGATTGGTTCAATTGAGTTTAATGAGACATAATTTCCGAAAAAACTAGCAACTTGACCTTGAGATTGTCCTCCAAAAGTATCAGCTATAGTATGCCATACATAAGATAAAGTCCAAGATTCTAAATAACAATAATAAGCCGCAACAGCTAAATTCGTAAAAATTCCAAAGACACCAATGTATTTCCAAAGTTTTCGCTTATCCATAGAATCTAAAATCATTGGAGTTGAATGGTGTCCATTTTTTCCGCCAAATCTTCCAATAGACCATTCAACAAACAGCAATGGAATTCCCATAAATAAAAAGCATACTAAATAAGGAATTATGAATGCACCACCGCCATTTTCGATTGCTTGAACCGGAAAACGTAAAAAATTACCAAGACCAACGGCATTTCCTGCCATTGCTAAGACTAAGCCAACGCGTGAGCCCCATCCAGAAGATTGTGTTTTTGTCATTTTTTAATGAATAATAATTAATAAACGAAGATACTAATATTTTTAGATTAAATGTCTTTCAATGTTTCTTCTAAAGTCTTTGGCTTGTATGAAAGTTCAAATTGTGCTTTTTGAAGATCGAATCCTGTTTTTGGAGGACGCTTGGCTTTTTGATTTAGGGAAAGACTATCTGTTTTTGTCAGAAACTCAGTCGAAAAGGAATAAAACTTTGCAATTCTTAGCACCAAATCATAAATCGACATAGTTTCAGGACCAGCAATATGATAAAGTCCAGTTTTATTTAATGAGCAAATACGAATACAGGCCCAAGCTAAATCATCAGCCCATGTTGGAGCTCGAAATTGATCGTCAATAATCGTCATTGGCTGTCCTTTTGAAAGCGCTTCTTTTGACCAGCAAACAATATTAGTTCGAGAAAGATTATTCGCCATTCCGTATAAAATAATCGTTCGGACAATTGAATAATTTAAATACCTTGAAGTTGTAACTAATTTTTCTGCTGTAACTTTAGAACGTGCATAAACACTTAAAGGATTTGGAACATCTCTTTCGGAATAATTTCCTTTTAAGCCATCAAACACAAAATCTGTTGAAAGCAATTGAAAATGAGCTCCTATTTTTTGAGCAGCTTCAAAAAGTAATTGTGTGGCCTCAACATTTAATTTTTCGCACTCAAAAGGAAATTCTTCACATTCATCGACATTAGTCATAGCTGCTGTATGAATAACATGCGTTGGAATAAAACGATCAAAAACACTTTTAATATCCTCTACCGAACATATATCCATCGTGGAATATGAAGCATCCATGCAGTCTGGATTTCTATTTTTACCTTTTGAAGTTGCGATAAAAGGAATATTCTTTTTAGACAAGTGCTTTACAAGCTTTTGCCCTAACAAACCATTGGAACCAGTAATTAATATCATCATAGTTCCCAAATAGATTTTTTTCGCTTTGACTGAAATTTAAAATAGTGTTTATGTTCCAAAATCCAAGCCATTATTAGGTAAAGTAAAACAGAAGAACCCAAGGTGCAAAAAGAAAAGTAGATGAATCCTAAGCGAACCTTATTTGTGCGAATTCCAAGTTTCTGAGCCCACCATTCACAAACGCCAAATGATTTCATTTCAAAGAAAAAAATTATTTTTTGAAAAAATCTTTTCATTTATTCAAAAGTTTAATGCCTATCGTACAATTGAGACAGTGCTTCCGCACACAAAATTGCTTATAAATTTCCAAATATGCTTGCGAATCAAAAGCATTTTTTGGAACAATGCCAATAACAGACCATTTTCTTGTAACATAATTGCTTTCTGTTGGCAAATACTTTAACAATTCAATCGCTTGATTAATATAACATACGTCATTCTCAAGATGTGCTTTTCGATATAAAAACAAAGGAATAGCATTGACCAATATATTTTGAAGAATTGATTTACTATTTGAAAGAACGTTTTGTGAAGAAAAAAAATCAACTAAATCTATTGGAGTAATGTCCCAAAAAGGAAAATTAAAATCAAATTCACTCATAAATTCTGAAAAAAGTTGAAGGCGCTTTTTAGGAAAACTTTTAGGGCGAAGACCTTTCAATCGCCATTGATAGAATTGAGATTCAAATAAATTTAAATCCTTATTTATTGGAAATCCTGCATATTGTTCAAGTATATTTGTGCGTAAACCTTTTGGAAAAGATAAAAACTGGTGTATATCAAAGGAAGTCGCCAAAGACTCAAAAGGCTGTTGGTTTACACGTGCTCCAAATGAACGAGCAAAAAGAATATAAAGAAGATGCTGATCATCGATAAACGGTATATTTTCAAGTTCCAAGAATTTTCGATTCAACCGATTTTCTATCGCCCGATCCTTCATGTTATTGCGATATTTATGAGGCATTTCTAAAATTGAATTCTTACAAGGAATATCATAAGATAGAGCATTAAGCTGATTGAATTTCTCATAATGTTTTGAATCAATATGTGTTTTCAATTCTATTGTTGGAATAATTCTTCCATTTTGCACAATTTCTTTATCATTATTGAATACAACATGCAAAATAACATTGTTATATGCTTTATCTAAATGGTGTTTGTGCTTGTACCAGTCTGATGCATTAACATGAATTTCAATAGAACCAAACCATTTTAAATCGTCATAGACAATAGAAGCCTCCTGAAAATCAGGACCTGACTCAAATTCATTGTGTGTACCAAAGTCTAAAATTGTAAATTCTTTCTTATCGGATAAGGATAATTTTGGAAAAGGCAAGCGTTTCATTTTCCATAGAAAATGTAAGTAATTTTCGTTCATAAATAATCATTGATTACTTAAGATACAAAAAAAAAGCGCTTTAAAGCGCTTTTTAAGAGAATTTACCGAGGTAAAGGAGTTTTATATTTTCTCCAACTAGGATCTGCTGGAGGCGCAGTATTAGCGTCAAATTCTGTACTTGTAATCAAAACAGTAGTTCGTCTATTTAACTGATGTAATTGTTCAAATTTCGCCTTATCAGAAAGTTTAAATTGGTTAATATATTCTTCGCTCAATGTTACTTCTTCTCCATTTTCCAAAGCTAAAGTTGCAGGCTCACTTTCTCCTTTTCCATTTGGCTTTACACGTCTTGGATCAATCCCTTTATCAACTAAGAAATTGTAAACTGCTTTGGCACGATTTTCAGATAGTGCTTGGTTATGAGTCTCTGTATCCCTAGCATCTGTATGAGAATTTAAATCAATTGTAATGTTCCGATTCTGATCTAGTAATTCAAATAAATATTGCAGTGAATCATTAGACATACAAGAAGCATCATTGATAAATGTCCATTGATCTAGGGGATATCGAACCTCAGGTGGTCTTATTTCTTTAATTGGCAATAAGGTCATTTCAATCAAGAAACTTTGACTTTGATCCATTCCAATGGTACTGAATTTAGCGCCTCTTATATCTTCGTAGTAGCCTTCTTTGCTTGCTTTAAGAGTATAGCTCTTTTCAGCTAAAATGTAGCGTGACTTATCCTTTTTTTCTATCCATTTTTCTGTTTTTCCTTTTTCTTTTCCTTTATCACTAGTTATACCTTCCCATTTTGTTCCGTCTGAAACAAGTACTTCTACTTTTGCACCTTCTATTTTCTTAGACTTATTACCAGCTTCATATACTACAACCTTTAAGTCAAATAAATTTGGGGGTAAAGTGTAACTCCAAATATCTGCTGAATACTCACTACTTGTAGCTGTTTTTCTCTCAGAAGTGAAGAATCCAGATTTGTTATCTACCGCACAGATACCATAATCATTTCCCGTTGAATTGATTGGATAACCCATGTTTTTAACACCAGACCATTTATTTTCAGTTCCAACTCGTTGCGCCATAAAAATATCTAAGCCACCTATTCCTATGTGGCCATTACTTGCAAAATAAAACTCACCTTGTAATCCTATAGATGGAAAAAGTTCATCAGCAAATGTATTAAATTCAGGCCCCATATTATTTGGCACCGATTCCCATTTTTTAATTTTTTTATCATACAAAACATACCATAAATCCTTTCCTCCATAACTTTTCACCCCTTTTGAATTCATTACCATGTCTGATGCAAAAATCAACATGCTTCCGTCTTCAGAAATGCAAGGGTGTCCTACTGAAATTGAATCTGAAGACTTTAAATTTAATTTTATTGGATTTTCAAACTCATCAGCAACAACATCTACTTGCCATATATCACACCCCAAACTTACATTAGAAGGGCTGGGGCAACGAGTAAAAAACATAGTTTTTCTCTTCGAATCAAAACAAACTGACCCTTCATTTTGTGAAGTATTTACAATGCCATTTTTATCAATAGTTTTTATGTCTGATGTATTTCCTTTATCATCATAAGTAGCCATAAAAATATCCATGAATTTATGACCAGTAATTAAATCTCTTGACTCACCAAAAGATTCCTCCCTACTAGAAGAAAAATAGATTACTTTCCCTTTTTTATCAGCAAATGATGGAGCCATATCGTATTTATTACTGTTAATTTTAGCTTCAACTTTAATTACTAACCTTGATTCATCTGAGCTAAAATCTTTGTACTTCTGCAAAGATGATATAGCATCCTCTGTTTCCTTTGTCATAGATTTAGGAGCTACTTTTTTATACAATTCATACATCTTTAGAGCGTTAGGGAAGTCCCCCATCATTTTTAACATATTTCCTCTGTAAAAATAGACTTCAGGTGTAAACTGAAAATATTTTAATTCTACACATACACCATACCATTTATTTGCTTCCTCGTATCTTGAAAGATTTCTGTTTGCTTCAGCGATATTAAATGCCATTGAACCTTTTTCTTTTAAAGACCCTCTAGTTCCTAGCTTCTTAAATGCTTTTTCACATTTTTCAATAGATGCGTAATAGTTACCTGAAAAGAGAGATTCTTCAGCTTTATTTACAAATTTTGGAGTCGGACGTTCGTTTTGAGATCTTAAATCTTGTGACAAAAAAGCAACAATAAAAAAGAAAACAACGTAGAGAGAAATTTGAAATTGTTTCATTAGATTATACATTTAAAAATATAAGAATCAAAAATAATAAAAATTAACTAATCTACACAATATTTCCGCCATTTAGATAGTAATTTTGAGAAAGAAATAGGTAATTCAGACTCAAAAAATAGTGTTTGTTTCGTTTGAGGTTGAATTAGACCCAATGATTTAGCATGTAATGCTTGTCCTGAAAGCATTGAGAAACAACTCTCTACAAACTTACGATAAGGTATTGAAATTGTACCCCTTAATATCTTATTGCCTCCATATTCTAGATCATTAAAGAGTGGATGGCCAATATGCTTCATATGAACTCGGATTTGATGTGTTCTTCCTGTTTCTAGTTTACACTCAATTAATGTAACCAAACCAAAGCGTTCAATAACTTTATAGTGAGTTTTGGCAAATTTACCATAATCTGAATCAGGAAAAACGGACATTACTTTTCTATTTTTTAAAGAGCGTCCAATATTCCCTTCTACAAAACCATCTTCTTTCAAATCACCCCAAACTAAAGCAATGTATTTTCGTTCAGTTGTTCTGTCATAAAACTGTTTTGCTAGATGCGTTAAGGCCATTTCAGTTTTAGCAATAACCAGAATTCCAGTAGTGTGTTTGTCAATTCGATGAACTAATCCTGGCCGACCATAATAATCATTTGGGGGATTTGGCAAATTATTTATGTGATATACCAGAGCATTTACAAGTGTGCCTGAATAATTTCCGTATCCGGGATGAACAACCATATCAGCAGGTTTATTTACAATCAATAATTCATTGTCCTCATATAAAATTTCAATTGGAATATTCTGAGGAATCAACTCAAATTCACGAACTGGGTATGGCAAAACCATTGCCACTTCATCCCCAGGTTTTACTTTGTAATTCTGCTTTTCCTTTTTACCGTTTACATGAACGTTACCATTTTTTGCAGCGACCTGAATTTTGTTTCTTGAAGTATTTGGAAGCCTATCTAAAAGATACTTATCAATGCGAATTATTTCTTGTCCTGGATCAACCTTAAAACGATAATGTTCAAATAATTCTTCTTCGTTATCCAACTCAAATGCTGCATCTTCCTCTATCAATTTTTGACTATTTTCCATGACTTTTGAGAAAGTTGAGGTATTTGAAGAAAAAAGTAACCGGCACTAAAATTTGATAAATCTATTTGATTTTCATTTGTTTTTAGCAATATTCTTCCTGTTTGGTCAAATAGAATTTTTTGGAAATTATTATCTTCTTGTGTTAGAATGATTTGAAAAATATCAGATGTAGGATTTGGAAATATTTTAATATCAAAAGCTTCCTCATTAATGCCAACAAAATCATCCAATTTAGTAGAAAATACAGGGCGGATCATTGCAGAGCCTGAAAAAGGTGAAGTTAACCAAGTTGCCCCGCCATTTACACTAAATTTAATTTTTGATGAAAAATCTAAATTTCGATCTAAACCTAAATTTAAACGTTCAGGATCTAACTGACGCCAACCAACAAAAAAACTTGTGTTGACTGGTACTTTTATTGTATCAAGAAAATAATAAGTTATAAATTGTTCGTCGTTAGATGGATAAATTGGATTTCTAGGATTAAAAACATCATCTTCATATAAAATTTGGTCTGGTTCATCATTATTTTCTGACCAAACTGTTAGTAAAAACAATTTATTAGATACATCAACTACTGATGGCACAAATTGAAAACTCACCCCAATTAAAGAATCTGGCTCGTAGGCGTCAAATCTAACTGCAAGCCTAGCTTGCGTTCCTGTTGGCCCAAAAGCAGCTTCTGAACTTCCGTCGTCATAACTATAAAAATTTGTAAAGTTTTGGGAAAACCCAGTTGAATCATTTATTAAATCATTGGGAAATTGTGCAGAAGCATTCGCCTTTACAGTAAAACTTTGTTGAATTCCAGGCAAAGTTTTATCAAAGCTGCTTCCGTTTGTTAAATTATGATAAGAAGTGTGCACTGTTCGCGGAGAAAAATTAATTTGTTGTTCCGCCAAATTAAATCCAGGTAGGATAAATGATCCAGCAAGCACGCTATTATAAGAAAAAGACACTAAGCCATTTTGATAATTCTCAGCGCTTAGACTTCCATTGTGTAAGTCTATTTTCAGAGAATCTGTCATCTTATTTCCTATTGAATTTTTATAGTGATCCCAGGGCACAGAAGTATAGGTTTTTAATAGGGTGTTAAGCGGGTAGACAAAAGCAAAATCCTTAAAAAGGGTGTCATTGTGACTGGAAGCAGCTCTTAAATGAACGAAATCTATATGAAAATGATCAAGAGCTCCAGCAAGTGAACCATAGTTGCGAAACCGAAACAGAAAACCTTTTTTAAAATACTTGTTTTCAGTGAGAGGAATATGTGCAGCCTTAAATGGTGAAAGCAAAGCGCCATTTGTGCTCCAAACTCTAAACCATTGATCTAAGTCCCTGGCATAAAATTCTAAAACCAATGAATCAGATTGTTCAGGTGTGTCGCCAAAACCTTGAGCCTGGTATAAAAAACTAAAGTAAATAGAATCTAAAGCTAAATTATTACTTAAATCAATTGGTTTTGATGTTAATTTATCTGCATAATTTGTAATAGAAGTTCCTATTTCATAAGGAAATCCCGTTTCATCTAAGCCATCAAAAGTAACTACACCAAGTGATCGAGGATTAACAGCAAAACGATAGTTATGGTATGCAAAATCATCTGCCCAAAGTTTGGATGGATCATTGATTGGCATAAAAAACTGGCGGGCCGAATCCTGAAAAAAATCTGGATTTGTTATCCATAAAGTATCTGAAACATCTGGTATTCCAATCGTATCATAAATATAATAAGGAGGAAATAAATTTTGTGTTTGATATTGAACTGGATACGAAGTAAGATCTCCAACTTTTACAGAGGAAGCTTGAAAATTATTATCTATGAAAGTTGATGTAGAGGCATCATAAATACGATTAAATGTCTGCTGATTTGTTAAAATAGTTGAAGCTGAAAGTGGCAAAGAACTTAGTGGGTCAATTAAGCGATAATATAAAATACTAGTAAGCCCATTTGCTGAAAAGTCGCCCTGATATTTTTGAAATTTATTAGAAGAAAATTCATCATAAAAGGGAAGCAAAAGGGTATCCGTTGAAAAAATAAACGTGCTATCTATTGAATTTGGATCTGTCTTTAGCAAGGTCTTTTTATTAAAACTAATAGAAAGATTTGAAGTCATTGGCCCTAATTCTAATCCTTGAGAAAAAGAGAAAGAGGCAGAAATTATCGCTAAAAATAAAAGTCTCATCGCTATCATTTTATTTATTCCTCTAAAGGATTTTTTTGCATTGTAATCGTAAACTGTGTTGATTTTAAAACTGTTGCGCCTTCAATATACTCTGGAGTTTGACTATAAATAATAGCTGAAATTGAATCTTCAAATGTAAAACAGTCAGGGCAAATTATATTGTATGAAGTTATTCCCATAGTATCTAAAATATAAAGCGCTTCATCACGATATAAACCAACTAAATTTGGGGTATTTATAGGTTCTCCCAAATCATTTTGTCCTACAATTAAAGTTATTACTGCTCCAACAGAAATACGCATGCCATCTTTTAGTCGTTGACCCTTATAAAGTTGTTCAATGACAGAGCCGTTTTCCTCACTACTTGCTCTATATTTTATGACATATCTTAAACCTCTTCCTTCTAAAATACTTTGAGCAAATTGAACTTGCTTATGAATCAAACTTGGCATTTCTATTAATTCATTTTTTTTGGTTAGACGCAAACCGATTACGCGATTTGACTTAACAAAAATTAGAGATGAAAATGTCGGTTCAACAATTTGCTCGTATACTGTACCTTCCGGCTTTTTAAAAAGTGGAGATTTTGCATCGTAAACACTATCAAGTATTTGATACGCCAATCCCAAATCTTCTAATTTTTGTTTTGCTGTCTCAGCACTTAAACCAACTAAATTAGGGACTGCAATTTTTTCTCCATGGTTTGTGGCAAAATTCAAATAAAGAATTGTGAAAAATATGGCACACAAGTGAAAAATAATAATGTAGCCAAAATGCTTTAAAAAATGCTTCGAAAAAATAAAACTTTTAATGTTATTAAGAAGCGATATAAAGTTCATAGTTACAAAAGCATTACTTGACAAATATAAGGATTCAATAGAATAATATAACTTACTTTTTAGAGAATTATTACTAAAAATTTGGAGATAAAATATTAGACCTATAAAAATCTTCAATATAATCAACCGCTTCTTGAGAAGAATCTACAAGCTTAAATAAATTTAAATCCTCTTTTGAAATATTTTTTTCGGCACTTAGCATTGTTTCTTCGATCCAAACAAGTAAACCCGACCAATATTCTTTTCCAACAAGGACAATTGGTCTTTTGGTAATTTTCTTTGTTTGAATTAAGGTTAAAGCTTCAAATAATTCGTCTAAGGTTCCAAAACCACCAGGAAGTATTACAAATGCTTGAGAATATTTAACAAAAATCACTTTTCTGACGAAAAAATAATCGAATAATATATTGTGAGATTGGTCTATATATGGATTATGATTTTGTTCAAAGGGTAAGTCGATGTTTAGACCAACAGAAGGTGAGTTTGCTTCTTGCGCACCTTTGTTTGCGGCCTCCATAATTCCAGGTCCACCTCCAGAAATTATTCCGTAACCAAGACTCCCCAATTCTTTCGCAATTTGCACACCTAATAAATAATATTTATTATCCTCAGAAGTTCGTGCAGAGCCAAAAATTGAAACGCAAGGACCAATTTTAGATAAGCGGTCAAATGCCTCAACAAATTCTGACATTATCTTAAAAATAGACCAACTATCGTTACTTTTAATTTCGCTCCAATCTTTTCTTATCTGTTCCATTTATTTTAAATTAAATACTCTATTTGTTAATCAAGTTTTACAAACGATTCTAATTCTATTATATTCCACTAATATTAGGTATATTTTCACTTTGAAATTTGGACTTCAAATAATTTTGACCAATATTTTCCTGTTAAATAAAGTTTTTTGTTTGTAGAATTGTACGCAATTCCATTTAAAACATTTCCATTTAATCCTTGTTTTTGTAAACTAACAAGTTCATCTGCATTTATTATTGCCATTGTTTTACCGCTCAATGGATCAATAACTGCAATAGAATTAGACATCCAAATATTTGCATAAACCAAACCCTCAATATATTCAAGTTCATTAAGGTAATTAATTGGACCCTGATCTGAATAAACTTCAATTGTTTTAATTAATTGAAAGGTATTGGGGTCTCTGAAATAAAGTCTTTGACTACCGTCTGACATAATTAAATTTTTTCCATCATTGCATAAGCCCCAACCTTCTCCTGTGTAGGTAAATTCTTTTTTAGATGCAAAAGTTTTCTTATCGTAAACTAGACACTTTTGATTTTTCCAAGTTAGCTGATATAAATCCTCTCCAAAAATTGTAATTCCCTCTCCAAAATAAGGCGCAGCTAGACCAATATTCTTTTTAATTTGCCCTGATTCAATATCTACCTCAGCAATCAGTGTTGCACCAGTTTGATTTGGATCGCCCGTTCCTTCATATAATATACCAGAATCAAAAGCTAGACCTTGCGTAAAACTTGTTTCTAGATGCGGGGAACTATTTTGTATTTTCAAAGTCCATTTCGCAGGAATAATGTTTGACAAAATACTCATGTATCGTTCATCTCTAAGTTCAGATCCATCAGAAAGTTTAGCAACTAATTCCAATGAATAAGACCCAAGTAATCTATTCTTAGTATCAAATTTAAACTTGATAATACCCTTTGGATTATTCCAAGTTTTTAAACGTTCGCCATTTACTAATAAATCAATACTCTGAACCGCATTAATTATTTCAAAAGGTATCGTTACAGATTGACCTGATGTCACTAGTAAGTTATCATAAAACTGAAATTGAAATTTTATTTCGTCAGTTGTATCATCCGAAAAAAATAGAGGAAAAACAAAGGCACCTATTAATCCAAAAATTAGTACGAAAACAAGTATTTTTTTCATTTTTTTAACTATTACTTGCTTTTTCTATTTCCAAATTATCGATTGAACCATGAGAATCGTTGTAAACAACATTTCTGTTTTTAAGTAAAATAGCCTGAGGTGATTGATGAATTACATGAAGTTCTTGCGCTATTAAGTTTGATAATTCCCGGAATTGAATAAGATCTAAATAATAACATTCTAAATTAGAAGAATTTTGCAAGCCATGAGATTCTATGCGATTAAGTGCCATACTTGAAATACTGCATCTAGTGCTATGTTTAAAAATCAGTTGGGGAATTAGGGCACTTCTATCTACTATTTCTGCCAATTGTTCTCTTCGCTCAAGTTGGATCCATCCCATAACTAGATTACTGCTTTAAATTGGTTTAAAAATCGAATATCATTTTCTGAATAAAGTCGAAGATCAGTAACACGGTATTTTAACTGGGCAATTCGCTCAATTCCCATTCCAAAAGCAAAACCAGAATAAATTTTAGAATCAATTCCACTTGCATCTAAAACACTTGGATCTACCATTCCACAACCCAAAATCTCAAGCCAGCCAGAATATTTACAAACATTACAACCTTTTGAATTACAAAGTGTACAGGAAACATCTACCTCAGCACTGGGTTCTGTAAATGGAAAATAAGATGGGCGAAGGCGAATTTGTGCTTTTTCGCCAAACATTTCACGCGCGAAAAAAAGCAAGGTTTGTTTTAAGTCGGCAAAAGAGACGTTTTTATCAATGTATAAGCCCTCAAGTTGGTGAAAAAAACAATGAGCGCGAGCAGAAATTGCTTCATTTCTGTAAACCCGACCAGGAGAAATTGTGCGAATAGGAGGTTTTGAATTTTCCATTACTCTAACTTGCACCGAGCTTGTGTGCGTTCTGAGCGCCATTTCTTTTTCTCCTTTTTCAATGAAAAAAGTGTCTTGCATATCACGAGCAGGATGTTCTTCCGGGAAATTTAATGCAGAAAAATTATGCCAATCATCCTCAATTTCAGGGCCTTCAGAAACAGTGTATCCAATTCGAGAAAAAATGGAAATAATTTCTCTTTTAACCAAAGTTAATGGATGGTGACTTCCAATAGCGGCGTCTTCTCCAGATTTTGATAAGTCACTTGATTTATCTTGAACACCAAGTTGTAAAAAATTTTGTTTTTCCAATTCAATTTTTGCTTCAACTTCAGAGCGCAAATCATTAAGCAAGAGACCAATCATTCGCTTTTCATCATTAGGAACAAGTTTCAAGAGCGAATATAATTCTTTCATTACTCCCTTAGAACCAAGAAATTGAATTCTAAAAGCTTCCAATGACAAAGATGAATCAATAACAAATTCAGTCATTTTTATTCGAACTTGGTCAATTTGATCTTTCATGACTTATTTTGTGTAACTTTTATTTGATTTAGAGCGTTTAATAGTTCTATGTTGTTGATCTTTTAAAGAGTATTACAAATGTAAAATAAATAACTTGTTTTTAATAAGAGGAAAGAAGCAAATCTTAAATATATCGTTTTATTTCTTCTTGCAATTACCCCTTATTAATATTAAAATAATATAATTTTGTTGGAAATACTGAAAAATTATTAATTTAGTCTAAAAACTAATTATGAGAAAACTACAACTATTACTTTTAATTATTATTATTTCCCAGGGTTCATTTACAGCGCAATCCATTCGAAATTTCAAAGAAAAAAATGATGGGAATGCAAAAGAGCGAACTCAAATGTTAGATTTGTTAAGAAACAACCTCAAAAACGATATTGAACAAGATGTGGTATTCGTGGTAAATCACTTTTTGGTTTCTGAAAATTATGCATGGATGGAAGGTGATGTTCAACGCAAAGACGGCTTAAAACTAAAATTACCATATGATGGAATGGAATGCTGTCATGTAGAAGCATTATTCAAAAAAGTCAAGGGCACGTGGATTCTCAAACGTGAAGGGGCATTTTCGACGGATGTTTGGTATGAATGTCTTGGTAATGACTTCCCGGATGCCGACCCTCGTATTTATTCTAAAGCAAATCGTTCACATATTATTTGCCACTAATTATGTTTTATCTCTTGGGGTTTTTAATATCTATTTTCTTTCAAACCGAAGATCATACATTAGTAAAAGCCTATCCCGGAATTATTAGCCGTGTTGAGCACAACATGGTTACTTTTAAATCTGGGAAGAAAATACCTTACGATGATTTTGCTAAAAAAACAACTGAGGAATTATTGGAGAACCCAGACATTCAAGATCAATTTTATTATGTCTACAATTTAGGAGCACCTGAGAAAAATAATGACGCTGGACGAATTCGAAACGATGCCTTTTTTAAAGAAATCTATGGAAGTTCAAAAGAAGAAGTGGCAAAAAACCTAACCACAGTAATCTGGTGTCCAAAATTGGTGAACGTAAAACTGAATTTTTCGAAGGTGAATAATGCAAATCTTGCGCTTACAAAAGTCTCCAAGGAACTTGATGAACATCCAGAATTGAAGAAATATTTAACGAATATAGGTGGGACTTTTAATTGGCGAAAAATTAATGGAACCAATCGTTTAAGTGCACATTCTTTTGGAATCACCATCGACATAAATACCTCATTTTCTAATTATTGGCAGTGGGAGTGCGGATGCAAAGATGAAAGTAAAAATTTAGCTTACAAAAATAGAATTCCAATGGGTATTGTTGAGATTTTTGAAAAACATGGATTCATTTGGGGTGGGCGTTGGAAACATTATGACACCATGCACTTTGAATACCGTCCTGAGTTTTTCAAATAACTAAGAAACTATATTTTACTTTTGAAAAAGCAGTTTATTCAAGAAATAAAAACAAATGAAAATCTCTTAATTCGGTAAATGAATACCAAATAAATAAAAAATAGTTTTAAAAGCTAAAAAAATAAATGTAAATTTGAAATTCAAACTAAAAAATGAAAAAAGGAATATCGCTTGTTTGTCTTCTATTTTTGCTGTTAACACTAACAAACTGTAAAAAAGAAGAGTCTATTTTAAAAGTATTTGTACGTTCAGCTAGTAACCAACTTATTAATGGTGCAAAAGTTATCGTTATCGGAGATCAGCAATCAACTCCACCAACCGGAGCATTTGTAGATACTGTATTCACAAATTCATCAGGCTTTTCTACTATAAGTATGGATAACTATTTTTCTTCGACAGACAATACAACAGGTTACTTTGATATCATTGTTAAATATAACTCGAAAGTTGGTTTTGGATATTCAAGATGTCGCGTACACTCAACCTCAGTTGAAACTGTTTATTTAGAAAATTAATAATTTAAGAAATGAAAATAACCTTAGTTCCCTTAATTATTCTTACTGTACTTATTCTCAGTGCTTGTAGAAAACAAGCAGATACAATAGCAAATATTTATGTAAAAGATGAAGCAAGTTTGCTTGTAGATTCTGCAATGGTTGTTCTTTATGGTGAAAATACGACTGGTTTACCAAATCAAATTGTAGTATTCGATACAGCTTACACAAATTCTGCAGGAATGGCGACTTTCGACTATAATTATTTATATAAGCCAGGGCAAGCAGGTGTTGCTGTTTTAAGTATTAAAGTTCAAAAAGGAGACAAGAGCGGAATTGGAATTATTAAAGTTGAGGAAGAAAAAGTAAATGAAGAAACTGTCTTCATACAGCCTTAAGCTCGTATTTGTTTGATAACCTTTTCTTGATAATTTAGAATTTCAGTATCAACACTTTTATCTCTCAAATCTGTCAAATTTAGTTCGTAAAAATTAAAATTTTCGGCAGATCGAACAATAAGTAAATCCAAAATTTCTATTTCAGGATTATTTTTTTGAAGTTGATTAATGATTAAATTTAAATTAATCATATCCATTAGAATTGAGGAAGAAAAAGTAAATTGTGCTTCTCTCACCTTAACTGATAGTTCTACTGTACTATCTAAATTATTAAATCTTAAAGATTCAATTTCGTAGCTTGTTCTCATAGTGTTCTTTATTTATAGAACAAAAGTAGTTGAGCAAATCGTAAACAATTTACGAACATGAAAAAGCTCATGATTTAAGAATGAATGTTAAATTTGTAAAATGGAAGAACAAGGCAATATGCCCTTTTTAAATCACTTGGAAGAATTGAGGTGGAGACTTGTTCGAGCTGCCATTGCTATCCTTATTGTCGGCACGATAATTTGGTTTTACCAAGAAACAATTATTAATGTTGTCTTTCTTTCTATGGCAAAGAAAGAGTTTATAACCTTTCAAATAATGTGCAAATATTTTGGTGTTTGTATAACTGAAATACCTATTAAATTTCAAAGTATGACTGTTTCAGGTCAATTTTCATATGCCTTAATGATGAGTTTTCTTGGCGGTATAGTTGTAACATTTCCGTATCTTTTCTATCAAATTTGGGCTTTTGTAAAGCCTGGACTTAAATTTAAAGAAAAAAATCTAGCGCGTGGAATTGTTTTTTATGTTAGTTTACTGTTTTTTCTTGGAATTCTTTTTGGCTATTATATTGTTGCGCCCTTAAGTATTCAATTTTTTGGTTCTTATCAAATGAGTAGTAAAATTGAAAATATTTTTACGGTAAATTCATATATGAGCACCATTCTATCTACTGTTTTTTATTGTGGACTTTTCTTTCTTTTACCTGTAGTAACTTACTTACTTACAAAAATTGGTCTTTTTGATTCTGCATTTTTAAAAAAATACCGAAAGCATGCTATCGTTATAATTTTAATTTTAGCGGCAATCATTACCCCGCCAGATGTTATTTCTCAAATAATTGTGTCCATACCCATATTAATTTTATACGAGATTGGGATAGTTGTCTCAAAGCGTGTCGAAAAACAAAAAAAGTAGCTAATAGCTTGAATTATATGTAATTTTGTCTTGTGAAGTTATATACCAAAAATATTCGAAAAACATACAAAGGTAGAAGTGTTGTAGACGGTGTTTCTATTGAAGTAAATCAAGGGGAAATAGTTGGACTACTTGGCCCAAATGGAGCTGGAAAAACCACTTCATTTTATGTGATTGTAGGTCTTGTTCGCCAAAATGAGGGCACGGTTTTCCTTGATGAAATAGACATTACTAAAGTTCCAATGTATAAAAGAGCACAAATGGGAATTGGTTATTTACCCCAAGAAGTTTCAGTATTTAGAAAACTAAGTGTTGAAGATAATATCATGGCTATTTTGGAAATGACAGATTTAAAAAAACCTGAAAGAAAAATAAAATTAGAAAAATTACTCACTGAATTTAATTTGGTAAATGTTCGAAAAAACATAGGTGACAAATTATCAGGGGGTGAAAAAAGACGCACAGAAATTGCAAGAGCACTTGCTACGGATCCAAAATTTGTGCTTCTAGATGAGCCATTTGCTGGAGTTGACCCTATTGCTGTTGAAGATATTCAAAGTATTATTTCAGAACTAAAAAAAAGGAATATCGGTATCTTAATAACTGATCATAATGTTCAGGAAACACTTTCTATAACCGATCGTGCTTACCTTTTATTTGAAGGGAAAATATTAAAATCTGGAACAGCCGAAGAATTAGCTGCTGACGAACAGGTAAGAAAAGTTTACTTAGGTCAAAACTTTGTTTTAAGGAATTAAGCTAATAAATCATTAATTTATATGATTATTATTCTTGTTTTTACAGTTTAATTGATAATTTAAAGGTTATTAGTATTAATTCGCTAAATTTG
>CAMDDR010000029.1:0-25439 GCA_945892995.1 Chitinophaga pinensis
TCCTCCTGTTTTGCTTAATGATTTACCAGTTGGAATGCCAAAAATTGCTTTCTCTTCTTTGTTAATTTCTTTTAGTCTTGTAATAGTATAGTCTTTAGAATCTCGATTTAGACTAATGTCGCTGTATGCGCCATTAGAAATTTTTGAACTTGTACTGCAACTGCACATTGATACAAATAAAAAGCAATAAAAAATATTATTACTCATTTTAATTAAATTTTTGTTTTTCATGATTTTTTGTTTTTAAGGTGTAAAATAATACACTAATATATAGTTTTATTTAACAAGCTGTTCATTCATTAATTAATTAATTCTATGCATTCTGAAGCTTTGCAACTTCATTTTCTACCAAATCATCTTCAATTTTTGGGAATAAAATCTCTACTTCTCCAATTTTATTTCCTTCTTGGAGCACTTCTTCTTGAAGTAAATCTGCCCAGCTTTCTGAACTAAAGTTTAGCATTTTTTGAAGTTTTTTACTTGTATCTGGAATAAATGGAAAGCTTGCTACAGAAAGAGCTGCTGTAATTTGAAGGGCAATATATAAAATTGTTTTTACCCTTTCTTCATCGGTTTTTATAACTTTCCATGGTTCTTGGTCTGCTAAATACTTATTTCCTAAACGTGCTAAATTCATCATTTCAGCCTGCGCTTCTCGCAATTTATACTCGTAAATATTTTTGGATATGCGTTCAGGGATTTCCTGTAATTCTTTAAGCACAAGTAAATCTTCAGTGCTGAATTTATTTGGTGCTGGAATTATTCCCTCATAATATTTTTGCGTTAAAACCAAAGTTCTATTTACAAAGTTGCCATAAATTGCTGCTAATTCATTGTTGATGCGGCTTTGGAATTCTTTCCAAGTAAATTCTGAATCTTTATTTTCAGGAGCAATTGCTGTAAGCACATATTTTAATTCATCGACTTTAGTAGGATATGCCTCCAAGTATTCGTGCAACCAAACGGCCCAATTTCTTGAAGTAGAAAACTTATCGCCTTCGAGATTTAGGAATTCGTATGCTGGAACATTATCAGGGAGAATAAAATCTCCATGATTTTTTAATAAGATTGGAAAAATAATCGCATGGAACACAATGTTGTCTTTTCCAATAAAATGCACTAATTTTCTATTTTTTGCCTCAGAATTACACCAATAATCTTTCCAATTTTTATTGTTGTCCAATGCCCATTGTTTTGTAGCAGAAATATATCCGATAGGAGCGTCTAACCAAACGTACAAGACTTTTCCGTCAGCATTTGGGAGCGGAACTTTTACTCCCCAATCTAAGTCTCGCGTCATGGCACGTGGTTTCAAACCTCCATTTATCCAAGACATGCATTGTCCGATTACTTGATTCTTCCAAGCTTTCGGCTCGTGTTGTAGTTCACCGTTTAATTCTCCTTTTTGAATCCAATCGCGCAACCAATCTTCGTGTTGATTCATCGGGAGATACCAATGTGCTGTTGTTTTTAAGATAGGTGATTTTCCACTTAATGTAGAAATTGGGTTTATTAAATCTGTTGGACTCAAGTCACTGCCACATTTCTCACATTGATCGCCGTATGCGTTTGAATAATTGCATTTAGGACAGGTTCCAGTAATGTAGCGATCCGCTAAAAACTGTTGAAAATCTTCATCAAAATATTGTTCGGAGCTTTCTTCGATGAACTGTTTATTATCGTGTAATTTTTTAAAAAAGTCAGCAGAAGTTTCATGATGAAGTTGTGACGAAGTTCGGTGGTAAATATCAAAAGAGATATTAAATTGCTCGAAGGTGTCACGAATAAGCGTATGGTATTTATCTACAATTTCTTGAGGTGTTATACCTTCTTTCTTAGCGCGAAGAGTTATAGCAGCTCCGTGTTCGTCACTTCCACAAATGTAGACAACATCATGCATGTTCATTCTTAGAAAACGCACAAAAATATCTGCGGGTAAATATACGCCAGCTATGTGCCCAAGATGCAAAGGTCCGTTAGCATAAGGCAAAGCTGCAGTAACGGTATATGCTGATTTTATCATTGTCGACAAAGATAAGAAAAGTAGTAAAACAAAAAAGGGTCGGACAATGCCGACCCTTCAGAATTAGTTAGAAACTAATTATTTTTTTACAACATTGAATTGAGATGTTTTACCATTTTCAAGAACGACATTGAAAATATACATTCCAACTTCTAAAGCTGAAACATTAAAATTAGCTTTGCCATTCACCAGTGAAATTACACTTGTAGCAGCAATTCTTCCAGAAATATCTGTCACTGTTATATTTGCTACTCCTTCACCTTCAATAGAAATTGTAAGATCATCGCTAGTTGGATTAGGATATGCACTGCCATTAACAGTATTAATTTCGCTTATTCCTATACCAGCTGAACTCATAACCTTTATTCCAACTGCACTTGGTACATCTACTCCAAATCCAGTTGAGTACCAAGTTCCATCACTTTCGTTAGGGCAAATTGGTTGTAAGTAGAAGTCCGTATTCCATGTATAATTTGTGTTATCATGTCCCATGTACAAGTTGATATTTACAGTCTGCACACACGCTAAATAACGTTGGTTATCTAAAAGTACAACAGGAGCTGCAAATGCGCCATAAACAGTTTCCCCTTCTTGACTTTCATCTGTGTAATAAAAATATGCTTGAGCAACTTCAGTTAATGTTGTAAAACCTAAATTAGCATCGTTTAAATCAGTAAAGACGTCTTCCCATTTGTAGAGTGTTAAATTCATTTCTTCACCAGCCATTAGTGAATCTTCTGGCACAGCAGTTCCCTTAGTTGCAGCAAAGTATAAACCTTCTACTGCCAATCTACTTGCATTTGGATTATTGATTACAGAACAAATAGAATAGGTTTGATTATTGGTACTTGGACGGTAAAAAGTCTTACCACTTGGTAAACCTGTTGCAGTATCTATTTTCGCAGCACTATAGATAGATTCACTTATAGTAAAAGTATACGAAATTGAATTGTCTGAAGCGTATTCATCATCAACTATATTCATACTTACATCCATCATACTTGCTGTATAGGTTAGTTTATAAGTCCCTACAGGGTATGTTGACAAAGAGAAATCAGGCAAATTATAATTAGAAGTTGAAGAAACATCTATGCTATCATTAAAGTCAATGTACATTCCTGATACACTGTTGTCATAAACAAGATTTCCAGCTGGATTTGTAACTGTTGCTCTTAGAGAAGCATTTCCTTGTGGTTGGTTTCCGTCATTGTAGATACGTGCACCGACAGAAAAATTAAATTCTGTAGCGTTTTGCGCTAATAATGCAGGAACAAAACCTTGTTTTGGAGCTAATGCAGCACCTATTGAAAGTCTTATATCATTTGCAAATAAGCCAATTTTATTTCCAATGAAAACTACTACAGCACCATTTTGCATTTGATTTACTAAAATTGCACCATCTGTATCGCTTAACATTACAACCGGAATTGTAACTGTTGCTCCTGATGCACCAGCTCCTGGGGTGATAACTCCAGGTTCTCTATTAATAATTATAACACCAATTGCACCAGCATTTTGAGCATTTAATGCTTTTAGTCCAAATTCACAGCCTCCAGAAGTAGGATTTGTCGTGCCATCACCTCTGTAAATTACAGCAATTTTGCCATTTAAGTTATTTAGTAATGGATTACATGCAGCAGCTGAAACAGGGTTGCCTTGTGCATTTAAACCTTCAGACCCATCATTTGCCAACATAAGTGTATCTTGTATGTAGGTTCCTGGAATTAAAAAATTAGGAGTTCCCCAACCTCCGGCAGGATCTGCCCAAGCATTTGGATAATTACCAACAATATTGCTAGGAGAAACACCAGCAACGATTACTTGTGCATTTGTAAAATATGCAAAAGCAACAATAGAAAAAGAAAGTAGAATTTTTTTCATAAAATTTAATATTAAGAGTGAAAATTAATTTAGCATCAAACTTAAGTTAAATTTTTATAATCTGAAAATAATCTAAGAAAAAACTCTTTTATTTTAGCCAAATAAAAGCATAATAGATGAGAGCAGCAAGAAGTGCAGAAACAGGAATGGTAAGAATCCAAGCCCAAAGCAAGTTGATAGTAACTCCCCAACGAACAGCACTTAATCTTTTTGTTGCACCAACACCAATAATAGAACCAGTAATTGTGTGTGTAGTAGAAACAGGGATACCAAATTGAGAAACCGTAAATAAGGTTAATGCTCCTGCAGTTTCGGCGCAAACACCTTCAAGTGGTGTAACTTTGGTAATTTTAGTTCCCATTGTTTTAACGATTTTCCAACCGCCCATTAAAGTACCAAGACCAATCATCAAGTAACAACCAAATGCAATCCAAAAGGGCATAGTTTCTGACTGAACTTTTGTTTTAATTTTAAATCCTTCTTTTAATTCCCATGCTTTAGTAAATTCAGCCTCAGCAGAAGTTAATGAATCATTAGCAGATTTTATCTCGGCATCCGCGTTTGCTTTATCTTCACCCGTAGCTTCCGGTTTTAAAGCACCTTTAGCATCCTCGGATGTTTTAACTTTTAAATTTGCATCATCAACTTTCTTTTGAGCATCATCAACTTTTTCTTGATCTATGAAAGCCAAAAAAATTCCAGCATATTTATACGTGCGATTTAGGGTTTTATCATTAAAAATTGTATCGCGGGACTTCGAATCACAGAGCATCTTTCCAACTGTAAAAACTTCAATTTTTGAAAGTTCGCTATCTATTTCATCAAATGAAGGAGGCGCTAATTTTTTTAAGTATGCGGAATTTAAATCACCTTTTTTATTATAGACAGTTTTTCCGTTTTCTGCATCTATAATCTCTTTGTGATCTACGAAATAAGTTTTACCATTTATTTCTGCAATTTCAGGCTTAAATTTCTCCAGTTTCCCTTTTTCATTATGGTATTCGATTTGCATCAATTCTGAAATTTGCAGTTTTTTAGGAATTGAATGCTCTAATTTCCCTTCTCTTCCCATGTTTCCATAGACTAAAAGTGCTGCACAAATAATTCCCATTACCTTTTGAGAATCTGCTCCTCCGTGCCCCAAAGAGAAAGCTGCTGAGGAAAGTAATTGTAAGCGTTTATGCATGTGTGCCTCTTTCACAGCAGACGGGTTTTTGCTACCATGTTTCAGCTCGAACCAAATGTAGACAAGAATAAATACTGAAATCATTCCAATTATAATATAGAGCATTATTGGTTTCATATCCATGTATTCTATCATATACTTCATGAAAGCAATTGTTATGGTTGAAAGTATAAGAATAAATGCCATTTTTTTCCAAAAAGAGCGTGCGATGGTGACCAGACAAATAAGAAATGCTATAAATCCTCCTATTAAAGGAGCAAGAAAAATAAATAGAATTACTTTTAAAATTTCACCGGACGCAACAACATCCCAACCTGCATGAGCAACTGCAGCACCTGCAAAGCCTCCAATTAAGGTATGCGAAGAAGAAGAGGGTATTCCAAGTCGCCAAGTTAGTAAATTCCAAAATGTAGCAGCAATTAATCCAGCAAGAATTACCCAAAGGTCAATAGCATTATTGTCAACAGTTTTTGCTACAGTATTTCCAACACTCATATCAAAAACCCAAAATGCCAAAACATTGAAAAAAGCGGCCCATATTACAGCTTGAAATGGTGTGAGAACTTTCGTTGACACAACTGTAGCAATTGAATTTGCAGCATCATGAAATCCATTGACTAAGTCAAATATTAATGCAATAACTATTACTGTAATAAGTAGCGTAAACATATAAATAGAATTTTAAATGACTATGAATTAAGCGTATTTAACAACTATGGATTCGATTACATTTCCTGCATCTTCACATTTATCAGTAGCAACTTCCATTACTTGGTAAATCTCTCGTCGTTTTATTAATTCTTTAGCATCCACATCTGACTCAAATAAACGCTCAATACTCATATCAAAGATATCATCTGCATTATTTTCAATGCTATTAATTTTGATAACGCATTCAATGATTTTTTGTGTGTTTTTTAGGTTTCGAAGTTCAGTAACAGCTTCTTTTACTGCTTTTACTGCACCACTAATTGCTTCTGCCATTTTCTGAATTCCTTGATCTGAAATTGGATCTATTTTATAGAAATTAATTTTTTTGCCGGCAGCATAAATACAATCTGCAATATCATCTAAGGCTGATGCTAAACTATGAATATCCTCACGATCAAAAGGGGTTATAAAATTTCTTCCTAATTCTATGAATATTTTATGTGTAATTTCATCATTTTGATGCTCAATATCTTCCATCCCTTTGATTAAGACTCCACGCTTATTGAAATCAGGTTCATGAACAACTTGCAAAAGATTTTTTGCGATTTTTTCTAGGTTATCACTTGCTTGTTCAAAAAGCGAATAAAAGACTTTGTCTTTTGGTAAAAAGTAACTTAAAATTCCAGCCATACTATTTTTTTAGTAAAGATAAAGTAAGTAGTTGTATTAAATTATAAGATTGAATTTCTTAACCTAAACATAACATTACATATTAATAACAAATAAGTGATTTTATCTTTTTAAAATAAAATTGTAAAAGTTATAAATCTCAAAAGCTTGTTGCTTACATTTGCAAAGTGAATCAGTTTGACAATTTACGAATTCAATTAGAGCTTTTAGAATGGCCAAATATTTATTTGTATAAATTCATCGTTCCGAATGAAAATGAAAAAATAGCATTGGTAACATCATTATTTGATGAAAATACAGAAATTGGTTTTCTTCCCTCCGGCAAAGGAAATTATCTTAGCATTAGCGCAAAAGAAGTAGCGTTGAATGCGCAATCAATTATTGAAAAGTATGAGAAAGTATCAAAAATAAAAGGAATAATTACACTTTAAATGGAGAAAATTACGGCTATCTTATTTGTTTCATTCTTGCTTTTACTAGGAGTAATTCTTTATCGCTTGCTTCTCAGAAAACTCAGCAAAGGAAGAATTAAAAATGAAAATTACTGCACTTTATATAGTTTGGATAAAAACCCTGCAAGTGGCGAAGTTGCTTTTTATTTTGTGAGTCCTTTTAAAATCCCTATTGAATTTTCAATTTGGGAAGGAGATATAAAAGTTTTGGAATTACGAAATGAGGAATTTTCTGAGGGTGGTCACATCATTCATTTTGATACCAAAAATCTAAAAAATGGCGACTATCTTTTTGGATTAGTTACAAGCGAACAAAAAACGATTAAGCGTTTTCAAATAAAAAATGATTAAAGCTCCTATTTATTTTTACTCATTATTATGCTTTCATTTTCCTACTATTAAAGTTGCATTATGAAATCATATGCATTAATCAAGTTTCTTAATAAAATGTTTACTTTTGATTAAAAAATTGAAGCCCAAAAGTCATAAATTTACGCTAACTGAAGACACGCAATTTGATGTTCTTGGTTTATCTACAGCTTTCAACGATTATCGTTTAGCATGGGAGTTAAACACTTGCCTAGATATGAGAATTACATTGCATGAAGAACAGTTAGAAATATATGAATCCAAGACAAAAGAAACTTCTTTTTTTCGTGTGTACCATTTTTTTGATGAGGAAAATCTAACAAAATATTATATTATTAAAAACAAGCAGAACTTTAAATTCCTATTACCAGAGAAATCAGCTTTTGATTATTTTTTACTCATTCGCGATAATTTTATTTTTGAAATGAGTGACTTTACAACTCAGTTGCGACAAATAAATGGAATAGTAGCAGTGTTTACAATTGCTAATAGTGAATTTGAACTAGCAGAACATTTAACATTCTAAGAAATGAAAAAAACAAAAATAGTTGCAACAATAGGTCCTGCATCTTCTTCAAAAGAAGTACTTCGAGAGATGATTGAATCAGGGCTTAATGTTTGTCGTTTAAACTTTTCACATGGAAACTACGAAGATCATCTAAGTGCAATTAAACAAATTCGAGAATTGAATACTGAAATGGGAATGAATGTTTCTATTCTTGCCGATCTTCAAGGTCCAAAAATTCGAACCAATGAAATGGAAAATAACGGTGTTCTTTTGGAAGTAGGCAAGGAAATAAAAATTCTTGTCGAGAAAATAGTTGGAAATTCCGAGCGCTTTTCTATTAATTATGTGAAACTACCACAAGATGTTAAATCCGGAGAAAAAATCTTATTGGATGATGGTAAAATAATGCTGGAAGTAATAGCAACAGATGGAAAAACTGAAATTTTATGTAAAATTATTCAAGGTGGAATTCTTTCTTCCAAAAAAGGTGTGAATTTACCCAATACTTCAATTTCTTTGCCTTCTTTAACTGAAAAAGATGAAAAAGATTTACAGTTTGCACTCGATAATGGCGCTGATTGGATTGCACTTTCATTTGTGCGCTCTGCACACGATATTATTGAATTAAAAAAACATATTTCTGCTCGTAAACACCATGCAAAAGTTATTGCTAAAATTGAAAAACCGGAAGCATTGGAAAACATTGACGGAATTATCGCTGAAAGTGACGCTTTGATGGTTGCTAGAGGAGATTTAGGAGTTGAAATTCCCTATCAAAATGTGCCACTTATTCAAAAAATGTTGATTTCAAAATGTAATCTTTCTGCAAAGCCAGTAATCGTAGCTACTCAAATGATGGAATCAATGATATCAAGTATGACGCCTTCTCGTGCAGAAGTAAATGATGTTGCAAATGCTGTTCTTGATGGCACCGATGCTGTTATGTTGTCTGGAGAAACTTCTGTTGGAAAATTTCCTGTTGAGGTTATAAAAACGATGAGCAACATAATTAAAGAAATGGAGACGCACAGCGGAATTTACCATAAGGAAGAAATTCCAAAAGAAAATCAAAGTCGTTTTATATCAGATTCTATTTGTTTTAATGCTTGTCGTTTGGCACAACGCGTCAAAGCAGCTGCAATTATTACCATGTCTTTTTCGGGATATACGGCTTATAAAATTTCTTCACAAAGACCTAACACAGAGATTTTTGTCTTTACAAGTAATAAAAAAATTCTTGCGCAATTGAGCTTAGTTTGGGGAGTTCGTGCTTTTTATTACAATAAAAAAATAAGTACAGATCATACAATTGCAGACATTAAACAGACCATGAAAGACCAGTCTATTTTAAAATTAGGTGATTTAGTTATTAATATCGCATCAATGCCTATTGAGGATCTTGGGAGTTCAAATATGTTGAAGTTAAGCTACATCGATTAAGTTTCTAAAATAAATTAAAAAATTACTTTTTCTTGCTCGAGTTCTGCTATTTTTCATTAACTTAATGTAAAAACAAGTTAAAAATGGAAAAAAAGTGGCTCATTAAAAACGGACAAGAGCAATCTAAAATCGAAGCTTTAAGAGCGGAATTAAAAGTCGACAGAATTGTTGCAGAACTTCTTCTGCAGCGTGGAATAGATGACTTTAAAAAGGCCCAAGAATTTTTTCGACCAGACCTCGACAATTTGCATGATCCTTTTTTAATGAAAGATATGGATAAGGCAGTCGCTAGAATAATGCACGCAATTAAAAATAAGGAACGCATTTTGCTTTTTGGTGACTATGATGTTGATGGCACAACGGCTGTTGCTTTGCTTTTTAGTATTCTTAAGGAATATTTACCGTCTATTGAATACTACATTCCGGATCGATATTCTGAGGGTTATGGAATAAGTTTTCAAGGAATAGATTTTGCTTATTCTAATAAACAAACATTAATTATTGCGCTCGATTGCGGAATTAAAGCAAACGATAAAGTTGCATATGCCAAAGAAAAAGGCATTGATTTTATAATTTGTGACCACCACGAACCAGGAGAGGAACTTCCTGCTTGTATTGTTTTGGATCCAAAAAGAAAGGATTGCCTTTATCCCTTTAAAGAATTATCAGGTTGCGGCTTAGGATTTAAATTCCTCCAAGGTTTTTTGCAGAAAAGTAAGATTCCACTTACTAAATTGTTCAATGAATTGGATTTGGTAGCAATTAGCATTGGAGCGGATATCGTTCCTATTGTTGCTGAAAACCGAATTCTTTGTTTTCATGGCTTGAAATTGCTAAATGCAAAACCGAGAATAGCTTTTCAAGAATTATTGGATTTAGCAGGAAAAGAAATGCCACTTAGTTTAACAGATGTTGTTTTTATTATCGCTCCGAGAATAAATGCAGCTGGGCGCCTGCGTTCTGGAAAAATGGCGGTAGAATTAATGATTTCTAGTGATTTAAATGAATTAAAGCATTTGGCTTTAGAAATAAATTCGGATAATACAGAGCGTAAAGGTTTAGACCAACAAATAACAAAAGAAGCACTTCAACATATAGAAAATGATCCTGGCTTTTCGACTCGTTGTTCTACCGTAGTTTTTGATCCATCTTGGCACAAAGGCGTGGTAGGAATTGTTGCTTCACGTCTTATTGAAAAGCACTACCGTCCAACGATTGTCTTAACAGAATCTGAGGGAATAGTAAGTGGTTCAGCGAGAAGTGTTCGGAACTTTGATTTGTATAAAGCACTACTTTCTTGCGAAGATCTTATGGAGCAGTTTGGCGGACATACGCATGCTGCAGGGATGTCGATGAAACTAGAAAATTTAGAGGCGTTTAAAGTACGCTTTGAAGAGTATGTCCAAAATAATTTAGCCATCGAAGACAGAATTCCAACCCAAGCTCTTGACATTTCGATAGATTTAAACGAAATACATGGTAATGAGTCGCCTTTAGTTATTCCAAGAATGAAGCGAATTATTGAAGATTTTGAGCCTCATGGTCCTGGAAATATGAAGCCTGTATTTTATTCCTCAAATTTATATTCAACAGAAGTCCGTATTTTGAAAGAAGCACATTTGAAGTTGAAAGTAACCCAAGCAAATTCAAGATTGATTTACGATGCAATTGGTTTTAATATGGCGCTTAAAGAAAATCAAGTCGCAAGAGGGCTTCCTTTTGAAATGGCTTATACTTTGGAAACCAATGAGTACAAGGATAAAAAAACGCTACAGTTTAACATTAAAGATATTCGAGAGCAAATTCAATAATTAGAATTGTGCATTCAGTCCAAAAACGGCCGTTAAAGCAGCAGTTTCAGTTCGTAAGCGAAAAGTACTTAATGCTATTGCATTGTAATCATTTTCCATTGCAAGTTGCACTTCTTTTTCTGTGAAATCTCCTTCTGGACCAATTAAAAAAACAGCATCTTTTTGCAGTGTTGCCAGTCCTTGTTTTTCGGACTCATAGCAATGTCCAATATAACCCCCAGGATTATTGGCAACAAAAATAGTGAACGGACTAAGTTCACAAATTTCAGGAAGATAAAATCGTTTGGATTGTTTCATGGCACCAATTGCAATTTTGTTTACGCGCTCTAATTTTACAGCAGTTCGCTCGTTATTCGTGCAACTCAAAAAACTGAGCTTTGTCAATCCAAGCTCGGTTGCTTTTTCAACAAACCATTCAATTCTGTCCATATTTTTTGTAGGCGCAAGTCCAATGTGAATGGATTTGCTTGGAGAATGAAAAATTGTGCGGGTTATTTCTACCTGACATCGTTTTTCGTGGGCATCACAAATTAGCGCAAAAAACTGTCCGCCTTTTCCATTTACTAATTCTATCTCATCATCCTTTTTTTTGCGAAGAACGCGGATACAATGTTTTGATTCCTCTTCAGAAAGCGTGTAGGTTTTTGTAGTATCAGTGATATCTGAAGCGTAAAATAGGGCCATTAGTGTATGAGTTGATAAACCATTTCACGCATAAGTTCTCCCTGAGTTGCACTTGTATTTCCCACACCTTTTGACTTTAAATCGTATTCGTGGATGAGGGCAATATTTGCAGCAATTTTTCGTGGATCGTATTTATTTTTTGCATTTGTCAATTCACCAGCAACAAAAGGGTGAACTCCGAGAGCTTTCGCCACAGCTTCTCTTGACTTATTTGGTAAAAAATGTATGCGCATAATTTGAGAGAAAAACTTAAATAAATTTGAAATGACAAAGACCAAATCCGCTGCTTTTGGGTTGTGTTCAAAATAATCCACAATTTTAAGCGCTTTCAAATTGTCCTTGTTCGCAACAGCATTTGTTAACTCAAAAACATTATAATCCTTCGATATTCCGATGTTATCCTCAATGTGATTTTCGTTAATAATTGTTCCTTTTTCGATTAAAACTGCTAGTTTTTCAAGTTCTTTTACAATTCTACCAAGATCATTTCCTAAGGATTCTATCAATAGCATACATGCTTTTGAAGTCAACTCGTAACCTGTTGTTTTTATATATTGCTGAATCCATTCTGCTAATTGGTATTCTTTCACCTTTTCAGATTTAAAAACCACACCATTTTTTAGCGCATTTTTTAATGTTTTTTTGCGTGCATCAAACGTTTTGTATTTGTAGCAAATAACGAAAATAGTAGAGTTAGCTGGATTTTCTAAGTAGGATTCTAGTTGTTCAATAGCTTTAAAATATTGCGCTTCTTTTAAGATAACCAATCTTCGTTCAGCCATCATTGGGTATGATTTTAATTCGCTTATAAGCGAAAGGACTTCAGCATCTTTTCCATATAAAATCGATTGGTTAAAATCGCGCTCACTTTCTTCTAAGGCATTATCCTGAATTGCTTTTGTTAAAACATCAATAAAATAAGGTTCTTCTCCGTGAAGAAAATATATTTTCTCGAATTTTTTATTCCTTATCTCTTTCAGTAGAAGTTTATGATCCATCTTAATATTTCCTCTAAATTTTAATAAGTTTATCTAATGTTTCAAAAGCAAGAGAGCCTGCAAAAGAAGTACTATCTATATGAAAATAAGGTGCAAAGCAGTGGTCTGTGGTCTGATTGTATGGCATTAGATTTGTTTCCTCAAAAATAATGGAAATGTTTGAGAGTACAATTATATAATTGAGTATTCACATTCGTACCACTAAAATATTGTAATGTTAAAAATCTAGAATTTATTAGCAGTGAGAACTATTTAGTGAATATTAGCGAATACTATTCGGCCTTGAATTCATGGTTTTTGCTGCTGAACTGAAACTGTTAATTTTTAAAATTTCTGAAAGAACATTTTTGGAAAATTTAAGTTTTAGAAAGGAGTTAAAATTGTTCGCAACGAATTGTAAGTATTTGTAAAATAATGATTTGCGAACAAAATAGAAATTCAGAGCCTTGACTTTTTTGTTTCTTTTTTTGTCAAGAAAAAAAGAAAGGAAAATAGATAAATTTCTCAAATTGAGATTATTGTTCGCGTTATGAATTTGATTAGGATTTTGGTTGTTGGTCAAAAAGTGTGCACTTAATTATTTAATAAGGAATGAACTACTAAAATCAAGATTATTAGAAAAACCACTGGATTTCTTAAAATAAATTGTCGCTTACAAACTGTTTTGAATAGTCTTTAATCATTTGTCGAACTTGACGGAATTCCTCTAAAACTTCTTCTTCTGTCCCTTTTGATTTTGCAGGATCAGGAAAGTTGTGATGAAACTTTTTGGCTTTGGTTGGAAAGACTGGACAGTGTTCTTTGGCATTGTCACAAACCGTAATTACAAAATCAAAATCAATGTCAAGATATTCGTCAATATTGTTAGAAGTATGTTTAGAAATGTCAATGCCATCCTCTTTCATTATTAAAATTGCTCTCGGATTAACTCCATGGGTTTCAATACCAGCACTGTAAATTTCTGCTTTTTCGCCTGCGAAATGTCGTAAGTAGCCTTCTGCAATTTGGCTTCTACAACTGTTACCCGTGCAAAGAACTAATATATTTTTCATTCCTTTATTACTATTTTAAACAAAGAGCCAAATAATATTTATGATACAAAATTTTGGGTCAAAACCCCAAATGATTTGTAAAACAGTTATAGAAACTGTTATTATTATGGGTTTCTTGTATTTAATGATAAATTCTTTTAAAGTCATATTTTTTTAATTAACAGCAACCCCCACCTGGTGTGCAATCTTGTTGCATTTTTTCTTTACTATTTTCCAACGAGGGAATACCACAACTATCAGCAGCCAAACAAGCAGTTTGTTTTGAAATAAGAACAAAGTTTTTTCCATTAAATTCTAAATCATACTTACCAATTGTTTCAGCTTGATATTCAACTTCAATTTCTAAATCTTCCATTCCCAATTTTTCTTCGGATAGCTTGATAATGTCAAGCAACTTTGTTGGTTTTAATCGGTGTTCAAAATCGTAGGCATTCCACAATTGAAAATTCGCCACTTTTTCAAATCTTATGATTCCACCGCAGTCGATGAAATGTTTAGTTACAACACCAAGCTCAGTAACATGGAAATGTTCAGGAACAATAGTTCCGTTTTGAAGTTCAAAATTTACTGTTTCAGTGTTGCTCAAATGTTTCTTTATTTGTTCAATTTTCATTTTTTTGAATTTATATTGCTAGCAACAATTACTTTTTTTCTTTTCTAAGCTGTCCGAAATATTTGCGAAATAATCTCGAAGTTTCGTCAATGATTTTTCGTCAATACAGTAACAAATAGCATTTCCCTCAATACTGCCTTTAATAAGTCTTGCGTTTTTTAGCTCTTTCAAATGTTGCGACACTGTTGGCTGTGCTAAAGGCAATTCATTAACGATGTCGCCACAGATGCAAGTGTCGACTTCCATTAAATACTCAATAATAGCAACCCTTGCAGGATGCCCTAATGCCTTTGAAAGGGTTGCAATGTGATTTTGATAATCTGTAAAGTGTTCGGTTTTTGTTGCACCCATTTATCTAAGTATAAATTTATATTGCAATATTACGATATAGTTTGCAAACACCAAAATATTTTTGAACTATTGAATGTTTGTAGATTTTGGGTAAAATGGTAAACAATGTTTATGAAAAATTAATTTACACGAAGTATAAAATAAAAAAAGCCTGATTTTCATCAAGCTTTTTGTTTGAGGTCTCGAGCGGATTATTTTATGAACCGAAGTAATGTATTATTTATCAATCAAAAAGCTTTCGTCTTTTTCAAATCCGAGGGCGTTTTTTCTTTTAGCATCGGGCAAACTTTGTTTGCCATCTTCTAAAAATAAAAAAAGCCTGATTTTCATCAAGCTTTTTGTTTGAGGTCTCGAGCGGATTCGAACCGCTGTAGTCGGTTTTGCAGACCGGTGCCTAGCCGCTCGGCCACGAGACCAATTTGTAGGTCGGCAAATATACAGAAATTATCTAAAATCTAACTTAAAATTAATCAAATTTCAATAGTTTCTTTGTATATGCTTTACCCTTAATTCTCGCTGAAAGATAATAAACTTCGCTTGAAATGATTTCTCCATTACTATTTTTTCCATCCCAAATAAGCTCTTTTGTGCCAACAAGAGGATTCAATTTACAGATAAAATCTCCAGCACTAGAATAGATAGAAAGAAGGTCACCACTTTCAAATGGTTCTTTGAATTCTATTTGCACGCTTTCCCGAAATGGATTTGGAAATGTCATTATTCCATTTGGATCTTCAGGGAGATATTCCGCTAAACTTGCGCTCATTAACTCTTCTAAATCATAGTTCTCATCGCCATTCATGTAAGGCATAAAATGAAAATACACCAGAAACATTTCATCTGTTGTATTAAATCCACTGCTCACATTAAGAGGCGGCGAGTTTGGGTTATGGGGATTATTTACAGTATTATCATATTTTGCTTCACCTTTAATTCTATAACCTGTAGCAACTTTTTGTAAATTCCGAAAAAAGTAAAAATCTTGCCAATGAAAATCCCATTTTGGAATATTTACAAATTTGATGGTATCTTGATTTGCTTTGTAAGCATAGGCTTTAATGTTTGCGCCAAGTAAATGCATGTGCGGAAATACGGATAGAACCGAAAAATTTGTTGGTACTCCACCATTTGGTGGATATTGTGCTGTTAAATTCGTGACTTGATTTGCAGGAAGCGTAAAATTATTATTACTAATCAAAGGACCAGCAGAAATCTGCCTGATGTTTGTCGTGCCTGGTGGATAAAAATGTAGAATAACTTTTGTACTATCAAATTCGCCGTAACTACCGACGGGATAATGCATCGCGAAGTAAATATTAGATCCTGGACCAATATCCATACCTAGAGCAAGCGGGCTAACAGAAGGTAAAATCATTGGTGATGCCCCTGGCGTATATCCGATTACTAATTTTGTTGAGGCGTTACTAGGACTTGCACAAAGTCCATCAAGTGTATCGGTACTTTCTACACCACTTGGATCGATAAAAATTAAAGCATGGTGCACAATTTCTCGGTTTCCCGGAACAACTTCAACGGCTTTTATAATGCGATTTTGCGTTAAATAAGTTGGCACTGAGAAACAAACATAATCGTCGTTTGCAGTAGCCTTACTCATGTATGTCGGAATCTGAACTGTTAGGTCACCATTTCCTAAAATAGTATTATTGGTGTAAACGGGTGGTGGTGGAATTGCAGCACTATTTCCTTGAGGCAAACCATTGTTAAGCCAATTTATTACAGTTGTTTTTTCAGTACTACTTAAGGAACGAGTATGTAAATATTCTTGGTAAGAATTGTCTGGCGGCCAAGGTGGCATTTCGTTATTTGTAATATACTGACTTATTATTGTCGCCATTGGCGAAACTTCATCGTAAGTCATTAAGGAAACTGGAGCAAGCCCTCCAGGATGGTGGCACTTTGAACATTTATCATAAAATAACTGTGCGACTTCGCCGCTCCATGTTTGACTTTTTGCAGTAAATTGAACAAAAAGAATAGAAAATAAGATAAAAAGTGTTTTCATTTTAGGTAAATTTAGATTTCAAAGATAGATTATTTTTGCACATTTAAATTAGTTAACAATAATAGTTTTAGTCTCAGTTTGTCCATTTTGATTTGCAATTCTCAAGATGTAACTTCCTTTTGCAAAAAGACTCAAATCAAGAGATGTTTCAAGAGAACTTGAATTAGCAACAAGTAATGTTCTACCAAATAAATCGATAATTCTAAGATGATACAAACCTTCATCAGTAACTTTTATAATTAATTCTCCACTCGTTGGCACAGGATAAACTTGAATATTCTCCATAGAAATTTCTGAGATACTCGATGTTGAACAAACCTCATTTACAGGACTTCCGTCACAATAGTTGATAGGATACAAGAAAACAGTTTGCATACGAGCATTTTCTAGTTGAAGCATATTATCGGTACAACCCAATTGCTTGATTAAAAAATCCCGGAAGAAGTTTATTGTTGTATCCATATATGCCGTGCTTCCAGCATAAGGAACATGTGGGGCATTAGGAAATGTATAGAATTGGTTTTCTAATCCAAGAGCACAAGCTCGTTCATGGATCATTCTACTACCATCGAGATACATTAATGGTGAGCCAGGATTTACAATTCCACGGTTGTATTTTACTGTTCCATCATTTGTGCCGTGAACAGAAGCCACAGGAACATCATCTGCCTCCATCCAACTGTAACGAGCCAATGCTCCACAACCATTTAAAACGCCTTGAATTTTAGAGGAATAACCAGAGTTTCCACTATTTCCTTCTAATCCTCCTAAACTTGTGATTGCTGAAGTGCTTAAATAATCTGAAATCTTACAAATATCATCAAGATAAGCAACATGAAGCGCAGTAATCGCTCCTGCTGAACTTCCACCAATAAAAATACGGTTTGTATCTATTTTGTAGGAATTTGCAGTTTGCTTGTCTTTGTAAAAGAATCGAATTGCAGCTTTCAAATCTTGAGTAGCACGAACTACAGCCTTTACAGCATTTGCAGAATCAAAAGGGAAAAATCCTAAACGGTAATCAATAGAGGCCGTTACATATCCTTTTTTAGCAAACTTTTGACTCATAGTAACCATGTCGCCATCTGTTTTTGAGCCTCCTACAAAACTACCGCCATGGACAAAAATAATCAATGGTCGCGCAGTTTCAGTGTCTCCTGTAGGTTGGTAAACATCTAATTTTAGCGTTGTATTTCCTCCAGTAAAAGATGTGTTCTGACCGAAGGTTATATTACTAGTTAAAGTGAAATTTTGAAAAAAATCACTTGCATATCTTCCAGAAGTACAAGGAGTTTGAGCATAAATAGTAACTGAAATAAGGCAAATTAAAAAGAGTGTAGTTTTTTTCATGTTTTATTGTTTTTTAAAGATTAAGGGAAAAATATTCCGTCATATGAATTAGCATTTAATAAAGGTATTCTTGAATTGTATTTTTGATTGATTGATTTTAAAAATTCATTTGCTAGCAAGGCATTTCCTTTTGCATTAAAATGAATTCCGTCTAGAGAATAGGCACCTCCCGAAACAAATTTTGCAGACATACTTACACCATTGTAAATAAATCCATCACTTAAATTAGTAAAAAAATTATCAGTATTTACAATTGCTAGTCCATATTGCGTTGCCAAAGAAGAAATAACAGCATTGTATCCGTCAATACGATTTCTCAAGGTTTGAAGTTCATTTAAATCCAAAACAAATTCATCTCGAATTGGAAATAGTGTACCCATTTTATGGCATTTTACAGAATCTAAAGGCAGACTTAACAAAAACAATTCATTTTCAAGAATTTGTCGCACAGGAAAAATATTTGCAGAACTATCCACAATCATAAAGGGATTAATTCCAATCTGAAATGAATAGCCCAATTGATTATAGAAATTATTTAGTGATATACTATTTTCTTCGTCTAAACTTAATCCATTCCATGGAATTGTAGTGAAATAAGGCATTTTAGTAACATCAGGAATTTTTGCTAAAACTCCTTTTGCTCCATTATTTAGTAATGATTCAACTACTTGCGTATAGTCATTTTCGAAGGCACTTACTGTAGGCATATTATCGTCTGTACCTCCTGATTTTGCAAAATCTAAAACATCTTCTATTCCAAGAAACAAGGAGAAAAATGTCGGCTCACTTGCTATAGCATCGGATAAAACAGTTGTTGTAGTGCTAGAAGCCATTCTTCCAAAAAATGGATTTATACTTCCATAATTCGGCGTAGAAACGTAATTTAATTTTAATCCAGGAATGCCAAAATTTTGAAATTTCTGCATGTAGTTGTAGGTATTTACACTTAGAATACTCGCATCTCCAGCACTGCTAATTCTCAAGGGAGAAAGCGCTTCAACTCCTTTACAATCTGTCTTAAATCCTAAAATAAAGCGTGCGAATCCAGTTAAGCCAATTCCCACAGAATTTGGAGAAACTAGTGCTTGATAGAAAGTTTGTTCCCCACCAACTAATGCAAGTTGTTTCGAAATTAAATTGGCCAATGAATTTTCTTGTCCCTCGTTATAAAGCGCATCATCCATATAACCTGCAGTATGACCGCCACCAATCATAACAAAGCGCGTAGGATTAATTTCACCTTTTGAGACTTCTTCTTTCGTATATTTTGGCTTACATGCACAAAAAAGAAGCGCAACTATTGGTAGTAAAAAATACGTAAGATTTCTGCTCATTTTACCAATTATAAATTAATGAAAATCCGGGAGCAAGAGCTTTTGTAGTAAATGTACCATTTAAATTCGTTTCAATATTTCTTCCTGCACGTTTTAGGTGCGTATAATAAAGAGAGGCATCCATTGAAAATCTATTCGTAAATCGATAGGAAATGCCAAGAGTTCCATAAATTCTATTTGCATCTGGAGTTTCAGGTGTGAGGTAACCATCTTTAACAGGCGTAAAGCCAAATCCAGCACCAAATCTAAGGTCTAAATTTTTTGAAGCTCCAAATTCTGCACCACCTCTAAAGGCAAAAATATTCCTGTATTCCCTGGGTGATTTCGTGTCTAATAGTGAACTTGTATTCAAGGCATAATCAAAGGCGAGCGTGTCATAAGACTTCCAACCAACATGGTTAATATCGATTGCAAGTGTCCACTTTTTAGAAACTTTATAGGCAAAACCTATTGTTGCAACATCGGGAAGCGGAAGTGTTCCTGAGAAATTTCCGTTGGGAAAATTTGAAGCTAATGAACTTGGAACAGAAAAATCTGCTTCTCCTTTTTTAACGCTCATTTTAATTTTTGAACGATAACTTAGTCCCATAGAAAATTTGTCATTCACTTGAAAATTAACACCAAGATTAAAACCAAATCCTGCTGCTTTCCCATTTAATTCAACGTGTGAATAATTTCCAAGACTATCTTGAACAGGAATATCTTTTTGAAGATTCACACTTCCTTTTGAGTAAATAAATCCACCCCCAATTCCAATTTTTTTGGACAAGCGATACGAAATTGTTGGCTGTATATAAATAGCTTGTAGTTTTAGTCGTGTAATCGCAAAGCGACCAATCCAGTTATCTTCCCATTTTACAGTACTTCCGAAAGGCGTATAAATACCAAGGCCAAATTTAAATTTTTCCAATTTTTTATGCTGAAACAAGCCATATGCACAAAAAGGAGTCCCTACTGGATTTTCAGTGCGATAAGCACCTCCTGTGGCAGAATCGACATATAAAACATTTGCAAAAATTGGCGTAACGCTAACATTTACAGAATTTTCATTTGAAAATGCAATAGAACCGGCATTGTAAAAAATACTTGAAGCATCTTGAAAAATTGCAGTTCCAGCAAAACCCATTCCTTGTTGTTTTTGCCCTTGAAAATTTACTTGAAATCCTTGTGCGGAAAGATTCAGAAAGCTTGCGCAAAATAAATATGTAAATAAGAATCGATACATTTGAATAAAAATACTACTTATGTATCAAATAGCACAATTTATGACTAATTTATACGGATTGAAATCTATTGGTTTTTTCCTTTTTTTCTCATGTTTTACAAATTTATCAGCTCAAAATGAGCAAGCTTTTAAAATTTACACAGCCAAAGGAAAAAGTATTTCCTATAAAAAAATGCAAGAATCTTCCTCAAAAAAAGAGCTCGTACTATTCGGAGAATTTCATGATAATCCAATTACTCATTGGCTACAATATGAATTAATGCTGTCACTTTATGATGTACATCAAACAAATCTTGTTTTAGGATTTGAAATGTTTGAACAAGATCAGCAAGGTGTTGTAGATCGCTATTTATCGGGAGAATTAAACGAAAAACAGTTCAAGGATTCTTGTCGTTTATGGGAAAATTATGGAACAGACTATAAACCTTTGTTAGATTTTGCGAAGGATAAAAAATTGACGTGTATTGCATCAAATGTTGAGCGGAAATATGCATCTCTTTTATTTAAAAAGGGACGAGCTGCACTTGATACACTTTCACCCTTGATTCGTTCTCAAATGGCAGATAACTATTTCAAACTCGACACTGCACTTTCTCAATACATTGCTGTTCGAGAAATGTTTCCAAGTAAAGGAAAAGGAATGGTTGAAGCCCAAGCATTTAAGGATGCAACTATGTCGAAATTTATCATGAAAGAAATGAAAAATAATAAAGTCGTTTTACATTTTAACGGTGCTTTTCATTCTGATTACTACCAGGGAATACTTTGGTATATTCAACAAGAAAAACCAGCGGTAAAGGCTTTAACGATTTCCACTGTAAGTCAAAAAAATATCAATAAGTTGGATGCAGAAAATTTGGGAAAAGCAGATTTTATAATTTGTGTCCCTGAGTCAATGACAAAAACCCATTAAGTATTTTCACTCGTTTTTTCAACACGGGAAAAAAGTGTCAAAGAATTTGTTTTACTTTCAATCAAATCCCCTTTTTTTGGTTTGTTTTTAGCAGATAGTATTTTTCCATTTAATAAAGTCAAGCTATAACCTCTTTGTAAAACATTGCTAGGATTGAGAATATTAATCGTTTTCTCCAATTGTTCTAAATCTGATTCTTTCCGTTCAAAAAAGTGTAGAAGGGAGCCTTTTATTGGCTTACTAATTAGCGACAAGGTATTTCTTTCAGCTGTTATAATTTCTTTTGTAACAATACGGTAATCATTTTTCAGAGATAGCACAGCATCATTTTCATTTTTTAAAAAATAACGAGTAGTATTTTTAAGTTCTATGATTTGTTGGTTTAGTTCATTTTTAAGTGAATCAGTAAAACGGAGAGATGCGTGCTTAAAAACACTAACTTGGCCATTAAAATCTTGCTTTGTTTTATCAATTAATTGTATGGAATGAGCTATCATTTCCCGATTTAAGCGTTTTGTTTCTTGTTCAAATTCACGAAAGGTTTGTAGCAGAAATTCTGCTAATTTGGTAGGTGTAATCTCATTTCTAAAAGAAACCATTTCAGCGACATTGAGATTTGTAGAGTGACCAATTCCAGTAAGCACAGGCAAAGGAAATTCTGCAATGGCTTTACAAAGATCGTAATTGTTGTAACAGGTCATTCCGACTTCTGCGCCACCACCACGGACAATGATAACAATATCAAAATGGTCTTTTACTCTTTTAATTTTTTTAAGTGCAGAAATGATACTTTGAACTGCAACATCTCCTTGTAAGTATGCATTAAAAAGATGAGTAAATATGAAATAGGATTTTTCATTTTCCTGCAATACTTGCAAAAAATCAGAAAGACCTTTACTAGAATCTGCTGAAATAATAGCAACTCGTTTTGGGAGTAAGGGAAAATGTAATTTTTGATTGAGATTTAACAAGCCTTCTTTTGCAAGCTTTCTCAATGTTTCCTCACGTTGTTTTTGCAATTCTCCCAAAGAAAACGAAGGATCAATATCTAAAATTTGCAATCCTAAACCAAAGGTTTCACTGTAGTTTATCTTCACCAAAAGAAGTAGTGTCGTTCCTTCTCTCAGCGGTTCCTTTACGACTTCTATAAATTTAGTGTTGATGCGCTCGAGCTGTTGTTTCCAGATTGAACCCGTAATTTGCGCCAAGATTTTATTATCATCTTTTTGCACCAATTCAGGGAAAGCGTGCCCGCTAGGATAACGATTCAATTTATGCATTTCTGCTTTCACCCAATAATTTTGGGTATAGCGATCTTCTAAGGTTTTTTTTATTGATCGAACAACTTGCTGTAAGGTAAAAACTTGTTTTTCGCTCATGTTTATTGTAAACTATTACCTTTAATTTAATGGAATTCCCCGAGAACTTACAGGGCCAGACACAGAACTTTTCTTTAGGTTAAAATAGAAAGTCGTTCCAACTCCAAATTCACTTTTTAAATAGATTGTATGGCCGTGAGATTCAATAATATGTTTCACAATTGCTAAACCTAATCCTGACCCACCTTCGTGTCGATTTCTACTTTTTTCTACTCTATAAAATCGCTCAAATAAACGATTGTGGTGTTCTTGATCAATTCCTGGCCCATCGTCACTCACTTCGATTTCAATAAAATCTTCAATTTGAGTGAGCGTAATTGTGCAAGTGCCTTTTTCAATTCCATAAGCAAGCGCATTTCCTAATAAGTTGGAGAATACTTGACCAATTTTTGTGCGATCCGCCATTACATATATTGGCGAATATTCTTTTGCAAACTTTAACTTATAGTTTTTCGATTTCGCTAAAATTTCGAGCGATTCAAATGATTCTTTAATCACTTCAATTATATCAAATGACCGAATTTCATTCTTTAGTTCATCTACTTCTAATTTAGTAATTTGATCTAAATCATCCAAAATATTTGCCATACGGTCTGTTGCTTTTTCGGCACGCTCCAAAAACGAGCGATTGATTTTTTTATCTTCTAATCCGCCCTCAAGTAAAGTTACGATGTAACCTTGAATTGAAAAAACAGGTGTTTTAAGTTCGTGGGCAAGATTCCCCAAAAATTCTCTTCTAAATTGTTCCTGTTCTTTCAAGCGTGTAATTTCAAAATTCCTATCGTTTTTCCATTTGTCAACTTCAATTTCGGCTTTATCCATCAGTGTATCAATGGAGTTATTTGAAGCTACATTTGTGTTTTGACTTAGTTGAATTGAATTGTAAATCTGTGAAAGTCGTGTGCTAATAAATTGTTTTAGCAAGAAATAAAAAATCAGGTAAGCTAATCCACCAGAAATAAGAGGAATTAGAATAATTGTTAAATTATTTAATGAAAAAATAAATAAATGGACGATTAATGTAAAAAGAAAACTCGCTGCAAGAAACACTAGGCTTCCAAATAAGATAAGTAAACTCGGGCGTTTATTGATCACAAATAATTTTTTAATTTCCTTTTTTTCTTCTTTCTTCTAACCATTTCGGTACAGCTTTTACAGCAGGTGCATTGGAATCACCCAGTAATTTTTCAATTAAATCTGGACGTTTTGCTTTCTCAAGCCTTTGTTTAATCCAATCTTTATTTTCACGCTTGTACCAAAAGAAAAAGCGATTTTGATTTAACTTTTCTTCTTTTGTTTTAACTGTTTTTATGGGTTTTAAAGTATACGGATGAACGCCGGTGTAATAAATAACTTCAGCAACGGTCATGGGTGTTGGCGTAAAATCCTGCACTTGTTCCAATTGAAAACCCATATCTTTAGTTTCTGCGGCTAAATTTGCCATATCTTCTTCTTCGCAGCCAGGATGAGAGGAGATAAAATAAGGAATAAGTTGCTGTTTGAGTCCGTGTTTTTCCGAAATCTTATCGTATTTCTCCTTGAATTTATGGAAATACTTAAACGATGGCTTCCGCATTACCCTCAATGTAGCATCAGATGTATGTTCAGGCGCAACTTTTAACCTGCCGCTCACATGCCTTGTAATTACTTGCTCGATGTACTCATCGTGATTACCATCCTCATTGTTTTTATTGAAATCATCCACTAATAAATCGTAGCGAATTCCGGAACCGACAAATGCCTTTTTTACCTTTGGATGTGCATCAACTTTACGATACAAGTCCGTCATTGGTTTGTGTGAGGTATCCAAATTATTACAAATAACAGGATGTATACAACTTGGCGAAGTGCAACGGGCACAAATTGCCTCGTCTTTGCCTTTCATTTTATACATATTTGCAGAAGGCCCTCCTAAATCAGAAATATATCCACGAAATTCGGGGTGAGCAACCACTTCTTCGACTTCCGCCAAAATAGATTTTTCACTTCTCGATGCAATAAACTTTCCTTGATGCGCAGAAATGGTGCAAAAACTACAGCCCCCAAAACAGCCTCTGTGCATGTTGATTGAAAACTTAATCATGTCGTAGGCTGGAATTGCGCCTCGTTTTTTATATTTTGGGTGAGGTAAGCGCGTATAGGGTAAATCAAAAGAGCGATCTATTTCATTTTCATCCATTGTTTTGTATGGAGGATTAACGACTAAAATTTCATCACCAACCTCTTGTGTAATTCGATTTGCTTCCCATTTATTTGATTCAACTTCGACAATTTTAAAATTTGCAGCGTATTTAATTTTATCTTCAAGGCATACTTCGTGACTGGCTAATTCAACAGTTTCCCAATTTTTATTTTTTGGCAAGGGAAGCGATTTTTCTTGTAAGAATGCTACTTGCTTTAAGGTTTTTGCTTGATCAAAAGGAACTCCTTTTTTTAGAAGTCGCAGTAACTCCCGCAAAGGTTGGTCGCCCATTCCATACACCAATAAATCAGCTTTTGAATCTAC
>CAMDDR010000030.1:0-25104 GCA_945892995.1 Chitinophaga pinensis
GAAATAGCAACAGTAACAGCATCGAGTGACCAATTGAAAGAAGCCTTGGATTTAATAAACATTGTTCCAAATCCCTATTATGCATTTTCAGATTATGAGCGAACAAGGCTAGATACGCGGGTAAAGATCACGAATTTACCGGAAAAATGCACCATTAGGATTTATTCTTCAAATGGAAAATTGATACGATCTTTCAAAAAAGATAGTCCGATTACCTCGCAAGACTGGGATTTAAATAATTTTAAGGGAATTCCTGTTGCAGGCGGCGTTTACATAATTCATATTGATGTACCTGATATAGGCCAAAAAGTATTAAAATTCTTTGGCGGAATGAGACAGGTTGACTTACAAGGTATTTAATTTATTCTTTTTATTATGAAAAAAATAGTTTATAAAATTTCTTTAGGGTTTATACTCATAGCATTTTCAGTAAGTGCTGGAAATGAAGATCGAGTAGGATCAGCTGGTGCATCTAACTTGCTAATCAATCCATGGGCAAGAAGTTCTGCTTTAGCAGATGCAGCTTACGCCAATACAAATGGTTTAGAAGCTACTTATATGAATATTGCTGGCTTAGCATTTACAGATAAGACGCAGATTAAATTTAATCATACAAATTGGATGGGAAGTTCTGCTGGCATTGGAATTAATTCTGCAGGTATTGCTCAACGAATTTCTGAATCTAGCGTAATAGCAATCAGTATACAATCAATGAATTACGGGGATATTCCAATAACTACTGTCGCTAATCCTGAGGGAAATATTGGTTTCTTTTCACCTCGTTCAAATATCTTCAGTTTAGGATATGCACGGGCTTTCTCTTCTAGTATTTATGCAGGGATTAACGTTAAAATTATTTCAGAAAACATCTCAAACTTGAGAACTTCAGGAGTTGCTCTAGATGCTGGAATTAGATATGTTACAGGTGAAAATGACAAGATTAAGTTTGCAATTTCATTGAAAAATGTTGGTCCGGTTATGCGCTATAAGGGAGATGGTTTATCTCAGCAGGTTTCATACATTTCAAACGAAAATATTGCTACTTTAGAAGAGCGTTCAGCTACTTTTGAGCTTCCATCATTATTATCTATTGGAGGTTCTTATGATTTCATTTTTGATCCCAAAAGCAAATTAAACCTTGCATTTGGTTTTACAGCAAATTCATTTATGAAAGATCAATATAGAATTGGCTTAGACTATGGAATGACCAACGATAAATATGCCTTTAATATCCGCGCTGGGTATTGTTATGAGAATGATATTACTTCTAATGAGAATCGTTCAAACGCTCTTATTGGGCCATCAGCAGGGTTTTCTGTAGATGCAATAGTTGGGAAGAACAAAAATGCTTTAGGACTTGAGTATTGTACTCGTTTTGCAGGTATTTTTGGATTAATTCACACAGTAGGATTAACAATCAATCTTAAATAAAGTTATTTTTTTCGTTTAAAAAAGAGCTCGAAAGGCTCTTTTTTAGGATAAAAATTTATGATTATGTCACAAATAAATTATTATACAGCAGAGGGGCTTCAGAAGTTAAAGGATGAATTAAATCATTTAAGAACTGTAGAACGTCCATCAATTTCCGAACAAATAGGTGAAGCACGAGATAAAGGAGATTTATCAGAAAATGCCGAGTATGATGCAGCTAAGGAGGCACAAGGAATTTTGGAGATGAAAATATCTAAGATGGAAGCTATTGTTGCGAATGCAAGGCTTATTGATGAAACACACATGGATAACTCTAAAGTATTTATTCTTTCTAAAGTAAAAATTAGAAATATGTCTAATGCTATGGAGATTGAATATACGCTTGTTGCGGAAAATGAGGCAGATATTAAAGTCCGAAAAATTTCAATTGATTCTCCAATTGGAAAAGGCTTATTAGGTAAAAAAGTAGGGGACATAGTAGATATTCAAACGCCAGGCGGTCTTCTACAATTTGAAATAATCGATATTACTCGATAATGCCCAGTATTTTCTCACAGATTATTACAGGAAAAATAAGCTGCTATAAAGTTCAAGAAGATGAAGAATTCCTAGCTTTTTTAGATGTTAATCCAATTGCTTTAGGTCACACGCTTGTAATTCCAAAGATTGAAATTGATTATTTTTTTGAAATTGAGGATGCTCTATTGGCTAGAATGATGGTTTTTTCTAAAAAAGTTGCTATTCAATTAAAAAGTAAAATTACTTGTAAAAAAATTGGTATAGCAGTTATTGGATTAGAAGTGCCACATGCACATATTCATTTAGTTCCTATGAATAAAATTGATGATTTGAATTTTAGTAGACCAAAGTTAGCTGTAACAAAAGAAGAATTAGTGCTTATGCAAAAACAACTTTTGAGTTGAGGCTTTAATTCAAAGAATTTCCAATAATGAACTATGAGCTTAAAATCTCTATTATTTTTCTTCATTTTTTATATTCCATTAATAGTATTTCCACAATTGGTAAATAAGGAAATAAATCCTATGAATGTCCTTTTTATTGGAAATAGTTATACTCATTACAATTCTATGCCATTTATTTTTCAAAAAATTGCTACTTCAAAAAATATAAAAATTAATGTTGAAATGAATGCAAAAAGTAATCATACTTTTAAAATGCATTCACAAAGACTTGATATGTATGATGTTATTCGATCTAAAAAATGGGATTATGTTGTACTACAAGGATTTAGTAGAGAATTAAAGTACGACAAGGAACAAATTGACACTGCATCTCTTCCATATATCAAACAAATTTTAGATTCAATTTATATTCGTAATTCGTGTGCAAATGTTCTTTTGTTTATGACATGGGGATATGAGAATGGTTATACTGAGTTAGATTCAAGTGCTACTTCGACCTATGCAGAAATGCGTCAGAGTATTGAAAATGGATATCAATATATTTCAAATCAGTTTGATATTCCAATAGTACCTGTTGGATTTGTTTGGAATGCATTTCGACAAAAATATCCCAACATTAAGCTTTATCAAGACGACCAACAACATCCAACCATAAATGGCTCATATTTGTGTGCAAGTACATTTTATACCTCTATTTTTAAAGGAACAGCTGAAAATAGTTTTATTCCCACAATGGATTCTGTAATTGCAAAAAATATCCAACAACTTAGTTTTATAGAAGTGAGTAAAAACTTAGACACCTTCAAACTTAATTTAAATACACTAAAGGTTTTCTCTGAACGAACTAAAAATGGATTGTATATTGTTCAGGGAATCTCTAATTTTAAAAAGGCAGATTCATTAGAATGGGATTTAGGAAATGGAATTAAATTTAAGACAACTGAGTTTAATTATGTTTTCAAAAATTCTGGAACATATTTTATCAAGTTAACAGTTTATGATACATGCGGAATTCGTGAGATATACCGCAAAGTTGTTTTTAAACCAATCATAAAACCAAAAAAACCAATAAAAAAGAAAAAAAATTAGTGTTTTATTCTTTGATGAAGAATAGTTTGTTAACTAATTTTTTAATGGGTTTTAAAATAAAATCAAGTTTTAATTTTATCTCATCTAAATAGTAGATTAGAATTACAAAAAACAGGATAAAACAAATTGTTGCTGGTAGAATTTGCCATGGTGACAGATTTTTATGAATCACTCTATTTATACCAAATCCTGTTATACTTCCGTATAATAAAACCATGTGTAAAATATAAATTGTAAGTGTATTTTGACCAATTTTCAGAAATAAATTAGGTTTTATTTCACCAATAAATTTTTCTATTGCAATAAGAATGCTAAGTATTATTAAAACCATTCCTAAACATTCGTAAAGCCAATCAACTTTATATAAATGGTATATTGGATGCGCAAAAATTTCATCTAGAATAAGCAATATATCTTTAAGGAAAAAATAGAGAAAGGCGCCAATTAAAAATACACTTAAAATGAAACTCCATTCTTTTACTTTTGATTTATAAGTATATAGAATTACACCTATCATGGCTCCATACATTGTGTATCCCATTCTTGGAAGGATTGGAAATATAGAATATTTTCCATGAAACATGTTTTGTATGAAAATTGGAGCAGATTCTGGCCAATAATATTCTTTAGGCCAAGAGGATATGACTATATAACTTGAAAATATAATTGTACCCGCAAAAAAGAAATAGACCCACAGTGGTATAATTTTAACCGCTTTATAAATGCCGTAAAGTATTAAAATTGACAAAATGCCAATTCCTATACATTGAAGAACATGAAAAGCATAAACTTGTACTACATATCCCCAAAAAAGTAACTCTACTACTCTTTTGTATCCTTTTTTAATACGATTATTTTTAAAATATTCAAGGTGATTGTTTCCGATTAAAAGATAGGTAAATACAATTCCGGTAATTGTTAAAAAAATGGGAGAGGTAAAACCACGTACAAACAACCATGCATTATAAATATCATTGTTAGTATCCCTGTAGACATCCATTAATGCGTTGTCAACAAAATGTCCTTCAAGCATTAACAATATAGCTATTGACCTTGCAATATCGATAAAATATAATCTAGTCTTTTGCATTTCTTTTATATTTCATAATTGAAATAAACCGAATAAATAGTTGAAGTACTTTATTTAATGATTGATGAATTATTGCATCAAATTTTAAATACAGCGCAAAAATAAAAATAAATAATCCTGCGCCAATAATGGATTGAATTGAATTTAATTCATCTTTCAAAATATCTTTTAAGCTGTATCCAACTATTGCACCATAAAGCACTATTACATGAATAATATAAATCGAAAGTGTATTTTGACCGAACTTAGTAAAAAGACTATCCTTCCATTTAAAAATTTTAGTTAGAATCATCAGAATACTCATTAATAAAACAACTTCTCCTAAACGATCATAAACCCATGCATCCTTTTGAAAGAATTTATTATTAGTTTGCATCAAAATATCTAAAAAATAGGCGACACTTCTTCCATAAAAAACAAGTAAAATTGATAATGCTACTGCCGAAAAAAGAAACCATAAACTCTGAATTTTATTTTCCCATCTAGCAATCAAACTTCCTAAAAATCCCCCAAAACAAACAAATCCTAACCAGGGAGAAAGTGGAAATCCAGAATTTGGTCCATAAAACATATTTTGAATAAATTCAAAAGTATTTTTTGGAAAATAGTCATTTACGGTTAAAGCATCCAAAAAGGGAAAAGTTGAAAAAATCAAAGTTCCAGCAATAAGATAAATGAGTGTTAAATTGACCTTTAAAGTTTTGTGAATAAAAAAAAGAAGTATAAGTAAGAAAATTCCAAAACCAATACACTGAAGAATATGAAACGAGAAAAGATGGGTATTAAAATGACCCTTGAGATAGTAGAATAAATATTTTAGATTTAATTGCAGAAAATACCCCCAAAAAATCAATAATCCCGAGCGTTTCAAACCTTTTATTACTCGTTTATTTTTCCAAAAAGAAGTATTATTTTCTTCCTTAAAATTTTTGGTAAGTAGGAATACAAAAACAACTCCGGTAATCGTAAAAAATAAAGGAGCAGTAAACCCTCTAATTTTTACCCATGTATCAAAGATCAAAGAACCTGATGTTCCAACTGATCTCAACTCCGCAATCATAGAAGTGTAATCTTCAAAAGTAAGTGTTATAAAATGCCCCTCAAGCATCAAAATAATGGCAATACTTCTTGCTAAATCAATAAAAAGAATCCTTTGAATATTTTTAGATTGAATAAGATTTAAATTTGATTCTTGCATCAAGTGCAGTTATATTTAGGGTATAATTTCTGCTGTTATAAATAATTCTAGTTTTTCTTTAAATCCTTTCAGCGATAAAATTAATGATTTATATATCAATCCATCTAATTCACTAGGATTAAATATAAAACGGACTTCGTAACTATTGTTTTGATTCTTTTCAATTGTACATTCAAAATTAGAATCCTCATTAAGTATTGCAATTTCCAAATCCTGATTAGAGGTACTTTCCACTATGAAAGATCCTGTTATTAGCGCCTCTTTTTTTACTTCTCCAAAATCTACTAAAGGTATTTGGCAAAATAATGGAAAAGTAATATTCTTCTTTTCGACTTCAATTTTTTCAATTTCTATCTTTCTTTCGATAGCCGCCTCTTTTGAGAAAACAGAATTTTTCTGATCTAAAATATCATCACTTGTTTCTTGATTAGCTACATATTCTCCAAATGATGCAAATGAAAAAGACAGCTTTCCTCCATTTATTGCTTGTCCATCTATGTATTTTTTAAATTCTCCTTCATTGCAGTCATTGAAATAATTTACGAGTGACGAAACTCTTCTTTTAGTTAGCGCAACATTGTAGTTAGTTTTCGCCAGAGGGCTTGCAAAACCTTTTAAATGAATAATAATTTTTGAGCCATCTTTAAGTTCTTTTAATAGCACATTTTTGAATATCACTAAATCTTCAAACCCTTTTTCAACTTCCTCTTTAAAGAATTGTTGTAGCTCTATTTGTTTGTTTAATGCGCTAGTAGCGCTCAAACTTTCACCTACCTTTGATAGATAGGTTGAAAATTCTTTTTTATATAAATTGAATGTTTCCTCATAATTTTGGGTTGTGAAAATTGCCCAAGATTTTGCATCAGGCTCATCATTTTTGAAGTAAAGTCTTATTGGTGTATTTAATACTGTATTTTCATCAATTTCTTTTTGTTTCAAGGAATCAATTATATTATCATTTGACTTTCTGATTGGAAATGAAGCATAAATGTCACTGCAGCATGTTGGATTTTTAGAATAAAAACTTCCGATTCTATTTGATGAAAAATAAATTGTGTCGTTGTGTTTGAAGAAATACTGATCGTTAGCGGGACTATTAATTGGAATCTTTAGGTTCTTTGGGGCTGAAAAATCTTTATTAAAATCACTATAAAAAATATCTTGTCCCCCAAAACCGTAATGCCAAGAGGATGAAAAGTAAAGCTGATTTGTTATACTGTCGAACCAAGGACTTAATTCATTATCTAAGGAATTTATTTTACTACAATTTATAGGCTTTGTAAAATCCCCATTTTTTATTGCGGACATCCAAATATCCATTCCTCCTTTTGTACCTTCTCGATCAGAAGCAAAAAATAGCATTTCTTTACCACTTATTTTAGTAATAAAAGGCATTGTTGTATTTTTTCCAGGCTCATTTATTGTTTCATTTAGGGTGTCAATAGTTGACCATTCACCATTTTCGAAATTAGCAACAAGTATTTTACATGAGTAAGAGTACCCGATATCTGAACACATACTAAAATAAAAACGCTTACCATCAGAAGAAAAACTTCCATTTCCAGAATTTAATTTCTTGCTTTCAAGGGCAGTAATTCTTTTATTTTTTTCAAAAATTCCATTTTTTATTTCTGAGGTATAAAGTTTGGTTTTATAGGTTTTTGAATATACCTCCTCATTGATGTCATTTATAGAATCTGCTCTTAATGATGAAAAAATAAAGGAATTACCATGTACAGTATGTCCAAATTCAGAATTATTAGAATTTATATTTTCTGGAAGGCGAATAATTGCTTGGTCAATAGCACTACTATCTCTCAAATTATTTAAAACCCACGCTATTGATTCAACTTCTTGAGTTGCCTTTTTATATAGATAAGTTGTTCTATCATCTGAGTAATTTTTTTTTGCAAGTTTCATTGTACTAAATGCATTTTTATACGCCCCCATCTGTTTTTCCATCAAGGCTAGGTATAAGATGCTTTCAGGATAAACAGCCCCCTCATCTCTTGCATAAACTCGTTCATAATAGTCAGCGGCATCCACATAATTTTTATATGCTCGTTGTGTTTCTGCATATTTCCACATTAACTCTAAAGAAGTTGAATCTCTATCCAATGCTTGTTTGTAATATTCTAATGCATAGTAATAGTCGCCATTTTTATATTGCTCGTCAGCAAAATCCACTAATTTTTTTAACTTCACTTGAGCACTTCCTTGTGTACTAAAAAGCCCGAAAAAAAAGATTAAATATAATCTGGACATATGCGATGTATGATTTTTTTTGGCTTGAATTTATTTATGATATAACGAATAGAAAGTTCTACTCCTCCTCTCTTATTAGTAGCAGGAACTAGCTTCGAATGATTTATATCGTAACTAAGTCCAATAAATAAATTTGAATAGTCATAACCCAAAGTAATAAAAGCTGCATCTTTATTTCTATTCCAAACTCCAAAGTAAAGAGCTTTGTTTAATTCAGAATTCCCAAGATTTAATCGTGCACTTGATCCAAAATTTAGTTCTCTATAAATTCCTTGTTGAGTATAAGAAAGACTTGGAATAATAGCCCATTTCTCCGATAATTTAATACTTATTTTAGTAAAAAGATTCCAGCGCTGATCTCTTTTTACAACTTCGTTATAGAAACCTTGGTTTGGTTGGTTTAAATTAAATAAGCCAAGGCCTGAGGTGATTTTTATGCGCTGATTTTGTTTCCATTCATGGATAAATCCAATTCCAATGTTGAGGTTTGTCTTCCGTGAACTTTGAAAATTTTCATTCGAAGCAGCATTTGGGTCAAAAATATAACCAGTATATTGACTATTAAATGTAAATGCATCCCAATTTACTTGCCGATGATTCATACCGATTGAAATTCCGGGTCTAAAAATATGAGGTGAAGTTTCTCTGAATTTTAGTAAGTAAGAAAGTGTCACCTGTACTTCCGTTGTACTTAATTTTCCGTCACCAGCTTGATCATTAAAGATTTGTAGCCCAAAACCAATATTTTTCCGGTGAGCATCTGCAGAAACCGCAAAGGTTGTAAATGGAACGCTTACACTGCGCCATTGATCTCGATAATTACCAATAAAACGGTAATCTCCATCAAAATGACCAGTATTTCCTGGGTTTTGAAAAAGTTGATTGTCGTTGAATTGTGACCAATGGATATCTTGCCCCCAACTACTTTCGATGAAGGAAAAAATGGCAAAAAGACAAAAGATTATTTTATACATTTTCTAATACAATACTTAAAAGTAAGAAATTACTAGCGAATGTCAAAAGTTATGGGGTTGTTAAAGAAACAGGAATAATTTTACCATTCATCCATGCGCTTTTTGTTAAGGCAAAATCTATAATATAAATAGCCATTTCTTTAGGACTTACAACTGCTTTATAACCTGGGAAAGCTTCTTCAAGCATTTCTGTTTGAACGGATCCCAAGCACAAGCAATTTATTCTGAGTCCTGTGTTTTTATATTCTTCAGCAAATAGTTCAGTAAAATTGCATAAAGCAGCTTTTGACGAAGAGTATGCTGCCAATCCCGGAAATTTCATGCTCCCTTGAAATCCACCCATAGAACTTATGTTGACGATATGTCCTTTCTTCATTAGCGGAAGAAAAAACTGACAGGTTTCCATAACTCCAATAACATTTATTTGATATGATTTGGTGAATTCTTCGTGTGTAATTTTTTCAAATGATTTATTTACGAGCCATCCAGCATTGTTAATTAGAATATCAATCTGAGGCTTAACTGAAAAAATAGTTTTTAGCTGTTGCTCAACTGAATGCTCAAGGTCAAATTTTGCAGATATTACATTTTTACAGCCCTTAAAATTCGCAGTTAATTGCTCGATATTTCTAGACAAAGCATAAATTGTAAATTCTTTATTTTTAGCTAAAAGTTCAACTAATGCTTTTCCAATTCCTCGACTGGCACCAACAACAACAATTGTTTTATTCATTGTAACTTACTATTAAGGTTTCACTCGTCGGATGCGCTTGACATGTTAATATATATCCATTTTGTATTTCTTCCTCTGTTAAAGAATAATTTAAGCGCATACTTGCTGTTCCTTCAAGAATTTTTGCTTTACACGAACAACAAACTCCGCCACGACAAGAGTAGGGGGCATCCATTCCATTTTTCTCAGCTGTATCCAAAATAGTTGTCCCTCCAGCTTTAATATCAAAACATTCGCTTTCGCCATCAATAATTATCGTGACTTTACTTGTTCCTGAGAAGGAGGATGCTGGTTCAGTAATTTTTGCCAGAACAGGAGTTGTAAACAATTCAAATTTTATTTTTTTATCAGCAACACCAAATAATAGTAAGGTTTCTTGGATATCTATTATCATTTGTTCTGGACCACAGATATAAAAAATACTAGATTTTAATAAGTCTAAATCTGCTTTGATTATTTCTTTAAAAGTTGTCTTATCAATTCTTCCTGAGCTAAATCCCTCTTTTTCTTCTCGACTTAGAAAATTTGTCATTTTAAGTTGAGCTAGGTTTTTTAAGTCATCTAAAAACAAAGCATCTTCCTCAGATTTATTTCCATAAAATAAGTGCATTTCTGTATCATTAGACAAAGATTTTGCAATTGAAATTATTGGTGTAATACCACTTCCAGCAGCAATTGCCACGATTTTATTTTCACTAGTATCTATGGTGAAATTTCCTTCAGGCTTTGCGACAGAAATTAGATCGCCAACTTTTGCCTCTGTGTTGAACCAATTTGATGCCTTTCCTTTTTCGACAGCTTTAACAGCAACAGAGAGTATTTCATTAGGTGCACTACAGATTGAGTAGGACCGTCTTATTTTCTCGTTATTTAAGAATAATTCAAAGGTTAAATACTGCCCGGGAAGAAAAGAAAAGATGCTTTTAACTTGCTCAGGAACATCAAATGAAATCTTTACAGCACTTTTGCTCAAACGTTGAATTTCGGAAATACGTAATTCATAAAATCCTTTACTTATGACAGTATTTTTTTCCTTATTTCCAAAAAGCTTAAATAGACCCATATTTTTTTAAATTAATCGTCAAATGAAATCACAACATTTTTACTTGTAGGATGAGATTGACACGTTAGAATATATCCTTGCGCTAATTCTTCTGGACTTAAAGCATAATTTACATCCATTCGAATTTCACCCGTTATAGTTCTTGCTTTACACGTGCAACAAACTCCTCCTTTACAGGCAAATGGCAAATCTGCCCCTGCCTTATATGCCGCATCTAAAATACTTATACCGTTAGAATCTAAATCAAACTTAAATGAATCTCCATCAATAATAATCTCCACTTCAGTTCCTATAGAAGCTGTTTTGATCTCTTTTTCTTTTGGTTTTAGAGCAACACCAAAAAGTTCAAAATGTATTTTCTCTTTTTCAACACCGTGTTCAATTAGGGAGGCTTTAACTCCTAATATCATAGACTCAGGGCCACAAATAAATACATCATCAATGCTTTGATTTTTTAGGAATGATTCAAAGAGCACATCGCACTTTTCTTTATCGATTCGTCCTTTTTGAACTTTATTCCCCAGACTTTCCTGCGAAAATAAGTGCACAATTCTCAAGCGATTTAAAAACTTATTCTTTAGAGCTTCCAATTCTTCGCGAAAAATTACACTGTAAAACCCTTTGTTGCCATAGAACAGTGTGACATCACTATTTTCATCTGATAATACAGTTTTTAGAATCGAAAAAATTGGAGTAATTCCACTACCAGCAGCAAAAAGAACATAAGATTTACTGCAACCTTTAGTTGTTTTTAGCTTAAAGTTTCCAGTTGGCATCATCACTTCTAGCACATTTCCTTTTTTTAAGGAATGATTTGCAAATCTCGAGAATTTTCCATTTTCAATTTCCTTAATCGCAACACGCCATTCGTTTTCATTTGGAGAAGAACACAGCGAATAGGATCTTCGAACTTCCTCCTTGTCTATTAAAGTCTTTAAGGTAAGGTACTGTCCAGCAGAAAATTGAAAATCTTGAATAAGTTCAGTTGGCATCTCAAAAGAAATTGAAACAGCATCTTTTGTCTCTTTTCTAACGTCTTTAATGGTAAGTAAATGAAATTTTGGGTTCATTTGTGCAACTTTCTTCGGTCAAAGATAAACATTAGAACGTTAAAAGTGTTTTATTTTCTTTACAGTTTTGAGATTCAGCTAACGCTAAAGTGCCTTATTATTTAGTATATTTGTTTTATATTCGAACATATGAAAGTTTTAAATACAGAAGAACTTAATCGAAAATTCCAAGAGAAAATCGACAATGATATTAAAATTGAGCCGAATGATTGGATGCCGGATGCATACCGTCAAACCTTGATTCGTCAAATATCACAGCATGCACATTCCGAAGTTGTTGGAATGCTTCCAGAAGGAAATTGGATTACGCGTGCTCCAAATCTACGCCGAAAAGCAGTGCTTTTAGCTAAAGTCCAGGATGAAGCCGGACATGGATTGTATTTATACAGTGCTACCGAAACATTGGGCGCAGATCGCGAAGATACGATAGACGATTTACATTCTGGAAAAGCCAAATACTCATCTATTTTCAACTATCCAACATTGTCTTGGGCTGATATGGGCGCAATTGGCTGGTTGGTTGATGGCGCAGCGATTATGAATCAAGTTCCTTTGTGTCGCTGTTCTTACGGACCTTATGCGCGTGCAATGGTTCGAGTGTGTAAAGAGGAATCATTTCACCAGCGTCAAGGTTTTGAAATTATGATGAAATTGGCGAATGGAACTCCTGAGCAAAAAGACATGGCTCAAGATGCTCTAAATCGTTTTTGGTGGCCTGCTTTAATGATGTTTGGACCAAGTGACGACGATTCTCCTAACTCTCAGCAGTCGATGAAATGGAAAATAAAGCGTTTTTCAAATGATGATTTACGCCAACAATTTGTTGATGCAACAGTTGCTCAAGCTGCCTTAATTGGCTTAACAATTCCAGATCCCGACTTGAAATTTGATAAGGCAAGCGGACATTATAAATTTGGCGAAATCAATTGGAATGAATTTTACGAAGTAGTAAAGGGAAATGGCCCCTGCAACAAAGAACGCATAAATGCCAGAAGAAAAGCAAAAGAAAACGGACTTTGGGTTCGAGAAGCAGCAATGGCTTTTTCTGCAAAAAGAGCAATAAAGAAATCAGCATAGTAAATACAAGGAATATGACAAAAAAAGATTGGCCTTTGTGGGAAATATTCATCCGAAGTAAGCAAGGATTGAATCACAAGCATGTTGGAAGTTTACGCGCTGCGGATGCTGAAATGGCTGTAGAAAATGCCCGTGATGTTTACACTAGAAGATCAGAAGGAATTTCTATTTGGGTGATTGAATCAAATAATATCCATGCTTCAGATTCCAATGATGCTGATATGCTTTTTGAGCCATCCAATACAAAGGTTTACCGTCACCCAACTTTTTACGATGTGCCAGATGGCATTTCACACATGTAAAGTATGACAAAAACCGAAGCACTTTTTAATTATACCCTTCGCTTAGGCGACGATAGCTTAATCTTAGGTCAGCGACTTGCAGAATGGTGTGGCCATGGTCCAATTCTAGAGGAAGATATTGCAATAACAAATATTTCTTTGGATTTAATTGGACAAGCAACAAATCTCCTTAATTACGCTGCACTTATCGAAAATAAAGACCGAAATGCGGATAATATAGCTTTTTTGCGACTTGAAAAAGAGTATTGTAATATTCTTTTAGTTGAACAATTAAATGGGGATTTTGGCGATACAATGATGCGTCAATTTTTATTTGATGCTTTTAGAAAGCCATTGTTTGAAATGTTGCAATTTTCCAAAGACAAGCAATTAGCCGCAATTGCTGAGAAATCCTTAAAAGAAACAAAGTATCATCTTAAGCATTCATCAGAATGGATCATTCGACTGGGAGATGGTACAGAAGAATCTCATCAACGTGTTCAAAATTCATTGACAAACTTATGGCGCTATACCGATGAACTTTTTTTTACCGATGAATCAGATACTTTATTAGTGGAGCTTGGAATTATTCCAGATTTTAGTAAAATAAAAGAGCTCTGGTCTGCCAATGTTACAGCTGTTTTTGAACAAGCAACACTTCAAATTCCTGCTAATAATTGGCAATTTGAAGGTGGAAGAAAAGGACGACATTCCGAACATATGGGTTATCTTCTAACTGAATTACAATACATGCAGCGCGCATATCCTAACATGGAATGGTAACAAAAGAAGAAATTTATTTGTGGCTAGAAGAAGTCAGTGATCCAGAAGTTCCTGTATTATCAATAATAGATTTAGGAGTTGTCAGAAATGTTTCTTTTGAAAATAACGCATGGCAAATTACTCTAACTCCGACTTATAGCGGATGTCCTGCAATGCAAACGATGGAAGAAGAAATCCTTCTGAAATTAAAAGAAAGGGGACTTAGTACTGTTAAGATTTTAACAACACTATCACCAGCATGGACAACGGATTGGTTATCAGAAAATGGAAGAAAAAAATTAAAAGCGTATGGAATTGCACCACCGGAAGATGAACAGGATAAAAGCCTTCTTTTTTCTTCGCCAACCATTGTTCCTTGCCCCTTGTGTAGCTCAAAAAATACGCGTTTAATCAGTCAATTCGGAAGTACAGCTTGCAAAGCTCATTATCAATGCTCGGAGTGTCAAGAGCCCTTTGATTATTTCAAGTGCTTAAAGTAAAATAGCGTATTTTTTATTTCAATTTGCCGAAGACACAAAAAAAGCTGTATCTTTGTAGGCGCAAGTTATCTCAATACTATAATAAAACAAGATATATTGCGGGGTGGAGCAGTTGGTAGCTCGTCGGGCTCATAACCCGAAGGTCGTCCGTTCGAGTCGGGCCCCCGCTACAAGGAAAACCTGAGTCATTGGCTCAGGTTTTTTTATTGCATAAAAAGTCAGAATCTTTATTTTACAGAGATAATGATGTAAAGTGAAATTTGGTTTATTTCACAGCGATGCTTCTAGTAAGCCCTTCAAAATAGCTATATTAATATCTTGAAGCTTATTGATATTAAAGCAGCCCCCAGAAGTTTTAAATTTCCCTAATTTTTCTATTTGTGTTGCATATTCTTTGTGATCTGTCATAAGATAGAGAGATAAATATGCTTTTCGGGGTGAGAAACCTATAAGAAACCAATCTACTTCTCTTCCACTCGTTAGACTTTTATAGCGTTTATTGCCAAAACCGATAATGGAGCTTCCCCACATTTTTGCTTTTTCTCCACTTGCTTTTTCCATCATCTCCAAAATAATGTGGCTATCTTTTCGCAGATCCTCCTTGCTAATTTTATTGATGAATTCTACAACACTTTCTGCTGTTTCTTTCGTTTTTAATATTGCTAGTTTCGATTTCTTTTCGGTCATTTTTAAAAAATAAGTAAAATACAAATTTAGTTATATTTTTTGAACCTAATGGTAGATTTTTAACTGAGTAGTCTTGACTTTTTGTCAGATTAGCAGTAATATAAAATGTTAATTAGCTTTCTAAGTCATAGATAAAAACTATTTCAATGCAATTTTGTTATTTTGTTGATGATAATTGATAGCACATCCATAACACCAGATTTAGTAAGAAAAATAAATAATCTTGTCGGCATGCCTTTCTCACTTTTAGTACGATTAAGAATGGGAGGAATTGGTTCACACCGAATGTGTGTAAAAGGGTATAGTCGTGGATTTGAAAATTTACTTCAGCGTAATTCAAACTTACTTTACAGTAATATCGAATTGCGTCCAAAAGGTATTATAGTGCATATTTCGCAAAGAAATCATCGGTTTTCATGGGTTTTACCTTATTATCATTTAGCTGTTTTTCAATCTGAAGGTTTTACTCTTCATGGAAATGGGGAATTTATACGTTTCCACACAGATGTCTATTTTGATAAAAACAAGGTCTTTTTTGCACGGATGTTTAAGGAGAAAGAAGGAAATCCCTAAACCAATAGCCACTATCTTTGATGATTCTTTTTTGTGTTTTAAAATCAACGTGGACTAATCCAAATCTAGGTTTAAAACCTTCGCTCCACTCAAAGTTATCAAGTAAAGTCCAGCTGAAATAACCTCCGATATTGACACCATCCTTTTTCGCTCGTAGAACTTCTTTTAAATAGCGTTGGTAGAAATCAATTCGCTTAGTATCATTGACTTTTCCATTAACAACTTCATCTGAAAAAGCGCAACCGTTTTCTGTTACAAAGATTTTTTTGACTCCAGGATAAGCAGCAAATTGTTTTAAGATTTTATAAATTCCCTCTGGGTAGACTTCCCAGCCCATTTCAGTTATCTCCTTAGCATCGCGTTTAACAGGCTTAATTTCTAATCCTTTCATGTATGGTATGAAGGCATTTGCTTTTACAACTTCACGGGTATAATTTTGAACTCCAATAAAGTCAAAGTCAAACTGTAATTTCTCAAGATCACCAGGTTGAATGTACTTGTTAAGTTTTCTCAATATCGTTAAGCTTTCAGTTGGATACCCCATTCCCAAAGCAGGTTCAATAAACAAACGATTTAATAGTACATCCCAACGATTTGCTGTATTTCCATCTCGTTCTTCGCTTTTAAATACATCCACATGAGAACATGAAAAAGTAGTTCCTATGTTAGCATTAGCGACATTTTTACGAATTATTCTTCCTCCCTCTGCCTGACACAAACAGACATGGTGAACAGTTGGCAAATAATTTTTTAACCCTTTTAATCCGGGAGCATGGTAACCAATTAGATAACCCAAAGCAGTAAATGCAGAAGGCTCATTAAATACCATCCAATTTTTTACTTTTTCACCATAGGTTTTTGTAAGCAAATTGGCATATTCAGAGAACCACACTACAGCATCTCGATTCTTCCATCCACCTTTATCTTGGAGTATTTGTGGTAAATCCCAGTGATATAAAGTAATCCAAGGTTCTATTCCACGAGCTAAGCAGGCATCAATCACTCGATGGTAAAAATCAAGTCCCGATCGATTTGGTGTTCCACTACCATTTGGTAAAATACGACTCCAAGCAATACTGAAGCGAAAAACAGTCATATTCAAGGACTTTAACAAGTCCAGATCTTTCTCATAACTGTGGTAAAAATCACAAGCAATATCGCCATTTTCTCCCGTTTTAATGGTTCCTTTTTTATGCGAAAAAGTATCCCAAATAGAGGCTGATTTCCCATCAATAGTATGTGCCCCTTCAATTTGATATGCTGCAGTAGCAACGCCCCATTTGAAATCTGTTCCAAAATCTAAACTTGAAAAATCTAATTTTTCAAGTGTATTTAACTGAGCAAAGGAAAATTTAGGCGCAATAACTGCTGCTAAAGTTGAAACAAAAAAGAGTCGTAAAACTTTTCGACGTTCCATTTTTAACTAAAAATTTATAGTGTAAATCTAAGAAATGAAACTTGATCGTAAATAAAAATCAGGTTTAACTTTCAATTAAAAAAGTAACTAAAAACGGTGTAAAAATACTTTTAATATAAGAATTTGATTTTTCAAGCTATATAATTCCCATTATAGTGTTAGTATTCATTTACTAATTTGTAAACTGAGTTAATAAATTAGCTGCTTAGTTTTCGAACAATAGTTTAGCTTTATATTTGTGTAGTATTTTTTAAAATGTATAACTTAGGGGTCATTTTGCAGAAAACATATATTAATTAACAAAGCATGAAAAATATTTTTATTAGTGGCATCTCTGGGTTTATCGGAACACACATTACCATCGAAGGCATAAAAAGAGGATATCAGATTACCGGAACAACGCGAAGTCAGCAAAAAGAAGATGAAATAAAAAAAATCATTGCCAATGTACTCGGTGAGGACGCCTTAAAATCGTTAACTATTTATCATTGTGATTTAAATAGCCCAGATAATTGGCAAGAAGCCATGAAAGGTTGTGATGCAGTTTTACATGTTGCTTCGCCATTTCCGATGGAACTACCAAAACATGAAGATGATTTAATTATACCTGCTCGAAATGGAGTAAAGCACGTTATGGATGCAGCTTTGGCAAACAAAATTTCGCGGATTGTTCAAACTTCTTCGATTGCGGCTATCATGTATGGACATAAAAGCGGAAAAACAAATTTTAATGAACATGATTTTACAAATCTTACTAGTGGAAATGTTGTTAGTGCTTACGCAAAAAGCAAGACTTTTGCAGAACAAGATATGTGGAACTTCGCAAAAGAAAATCCGGAACTAAAAATCACCGTTATTAACCCAGGATTTGTATTAGGCCCGCTTTTAAACAAAGAACTTGGAACGAGTGCTATTGCAATATTAAAAATAATGAAAGGTGAGTTTCCTGGAATGCCTAAAATGGGAATGTCAATGGTTGATGTAAGAGATGTTGCTGCAGCTCATTTTAATGCTTTAGAAAACGAGGTTTCCATTGGTCAGCGATATGCCTTAGTAGATACTGCTTTATGGATGAAAGACCTTGCTTTGGCTATTCTTGAGGTCTGCCCTGAATACAAAAATAAAGTAAAGGCAAGGGAACTTCCAATTTGGTTTATGAAATTCTTTGCACTTTTTAATCCAGTTGCTCGTTCTATAAAAAATGATTTGGGGTTTCTATATGATGTCAGCAATGAAAAAATGAAAAAAGATTTAAATATTACACCAATTCCATCTAAAGAAGCAATTCAAGCTACAGCAAAATCATTAATTGAGCTAAACTTGGTTTAATTGATTTATTGGAGAAAGCAGCAATATAAGCTAGAGGTCATTTTTGCGGAAGAACAGAGAATTAATTATTTAATAAAAATATCAAAAAATGACTAAAAAACCAAAATTTATAATTACGACAGCATGGATACTTTTCAGTAGAAGTTATGATGCTTATTGCACAAACCAACTAACACCTGACCTAAGCAAAGAAAGTAATCCTCTTGTTTCTGTTCTCGGCATGACTTGGACGCCTCTTTTAATTACAATTGGAGTTCTAACAATTTATTTGATTTATGCTTATTATATAAGTGTTTTCAAACCAAAAGACTTTCTTCCGAAAGAACAAGGTTATACTTTTAGTGAATTCATCGCCTTTACCTATTTAGGGCGTAAAGACAAGTGGATCGCACTATTTTACAAGTTTCCAAAAGATATAAATAGATTCAATCAATGGATGGGACATAATTTGACACAAGGCCTTGCTTTTGCGGGTTTAGTCTCAACAATTATGTGGTTACTTATAAACCATACTGATTATTATAAACATATCCATAGCGTGGCACTAATCTATAGCATTTTAATAAGCGGTTGTTTCGCCATTATTTATAATTGGAACAGGTCAATGTATAAAGTATATTTGGGAAACACGAATGATCATTAATCCAAACCGCCAACTGAACCTCAGCGTCAGTTTTTTTGATGAAGAAACCTAACACCAAGCCATAAAACACATTTAGTGAATTACTTTCTGTATGAATTCCCAGTGTCTTGCTCTTTTTACATCAGCTATTTTATTTATCATTATCTTTAATAATACCTTTGCGCAAGTTCCCAAACAATTAAGCAACAAATAGTTAGATTCATGTTGGACATAGATAAATTAAGAAGCGGTGAGGCAAAAGAGTTTAATAAATTAACCTTCATGTTGTCTGGGAAAGTACTAAATCTAGCCTATCATTTAACAGGAAACAAAGAAGATGCTGAAGATATTACACAAGAAGTTTTTCTTTCAGTATTTAAAGGATTTGCTAATTTTAAAGGAGAGAGTAAAATTTCCACATGGATCTACAGTATAACGCTAAATAAATGCAAAGAAAAAATACGGAGAGAGCTGCGACAAAAGCGAAAAGGGATTCACGTTCAACTTGAGAAAGTTGACTTTTACCTTAGTGCTCAAAATGCTGATGGAGGAATTATTCAACATGAAGAAGAAACAAAAATGAGAAATATATTGCAGCGTATTCCTGAAAACCAACGCATTGCGTTTACGATGTTTGCAATGGATGAATTTAGTTATTTGGAAATTGCTGAAGCAATGAATTTATCGATTTCAGCAGTAGAATCATTGCTTTTTAGAGCACGAGTGAATTTGAAAAAAACAATTAATTTAAATAGTGTTAACTAAAACCATAACAATGAAAAAAACATGTATCAATTTTTTTATTTTGACTTCTGCCTTATTTTCTTCATTTACTAGCTTCAGTCAATGGCAACAAGCTGCAGGGACAGCTGGTTTAAATATTCAGTCATTGATAACAAATGGCATGTATAATTTTGCAGGTGGATCAACAGGCGCTTACCTTTCAACAGATAACGGAGCAAATTATATTTTATCAAATAATGGTAACGATGCTGTAGGTCCTACACGAGGCTTCACAAAAAATAACAACTACGTTTATACGTGTACAAGTCAAGGAGTATTCAGAAGTTCAGATAACGGAGCAACATGGATGTCAACAAGTTCAGGTATTTCCAACTTATTAAACCATGGAATAATAAATGTAGGCACAAAATTATTTCTTGTTGGTGTTGGAGGCGTATATAAGTCTGAAGACAATGGTGATAATTGGAGTGTTGCGGGTTTATCAGGAACTGATGTAAGGTCGATCACCGCAATGCAAGATACTTTATACATAGGAACATTAAATTCAGGGATTTACAAAAGCACTGATTGGGGGGTAAACTGGATGTCAATCAATAACGGTTTAGGAAGTTCATCCGGTTTTAGAGCGATGGAATGCAAGGGAAATACAGTATTTGCTGCAGGTCCGATTGGCACAGGAGTATATCGGTCAACAGATTTTGGCGCTAATTGGGCCTTACTCTCAGGTGGGCTACCAACCAGTTCTTATCGAGGTTTTGCTAGCAACGATCAATTAATTGTTGCTGGTTCCTTTGGAAGAGGGGTTTTCTACTCTACAAATAATGGAGATTCTTGGACACAAATTAATTCAGGATTGACAGATACAACTATTTTTGATCTCGCGCTTAATGATAATTATCTAATCGCAGCAACAAATACACAAGGTGTTTTTCGCTTTCCCTTAATGGCACTTTTTAGCGTAACGGAACAATTAAATTCCAACGAGCCAATTATACTTTATCCTAATCCAACTAAAAATCGACTTAATTTCCAGTTGAATACAAAACAAGAAACAGCTTGTTATTTTATTTACAATTATTTTGGGCAAGAGGTAGGAAATGGATCGCTTAATAATGGAGCTAATTCTATTGATACTTCTCCTTTGAAAGCTGGTGTTTATTATTTAAAAATAGGAGATAAAATCAGACAAAAACATAAATTTATTATTCAATAACATGAAAGAATTAGAAGGGTTTAAATTTTCTTCAAGAATTGAAGTATCAGATGAATTAGCAAATAAATTAGCGCTAATTCCTAATCAGTCGCAAGCTCCAATTATGCAATTTTATTACGCCGCAGCTGCCATTGTATTGCTAATTTCAATTAATTTATTTGCTGTTTTGTACTCAAATCAAACGAAGAAAATTAACATAGAAAACACAGAATATTTCGAAGAATGGACTTAAAAAAATGAAAAAATGAAAAGATACAAGGCAATAATTTGGATTTTAGTAATCATTAATATTGGTTTAATTTCGTTTATGTTTCTTCAACATAGGACACACCAACGACCAAGAATTGTAAAGATTCTAACTATTGATGACACGCGAGCAAGTGAAATAAATCGTATTGAAATTATTCATTTTACGAAAAAGAAAAAATTAATCGATAAATCAAAAAAACTTCGTGCAAAACTTCTCTTTTCTTTTGAAAATGAAATCCCTGAAAGTCAGGCAGATAGTATTCTACATCTTATTAGCGACAATCAATATGAACTGGATAAAATGACTTATCTTTTCTTTAAGGATATTAAAAGCAAATGCTCCGTAAAAGAAAGAGAGAAATTAAATGATTTTTTTACAAGGGTTTTGGAAGAAGGACCGCGAAATAAAAAATGAAAGTTTCCTTCTACCTTTTTTTCTTGTCATTTGTTTATTCCTTAAATTGTTACGGACAACTTAGTATCATTCCGACTTGGAACAAGAAATCCCTTGAGCTACAGCATGTTTATTTAACCCAGAATAAAGATTCCATAAGCTTTTCTATACTAAAAATATATTTCTCCGATTTTCGCTTTAAGGATAAAATAAGTGGAAGAATTACATCAATTGACACCCTAATTTTTTATGATTTATCTGATTCATCCACGCATAGTTTTTTTAATGATTTAAATTTATCAAACTATGAATCTGTCGCTTTTACGCTTGGTTTAGACAGCTCAAAAAATGTTTCTGGTGAATTAGAAAATGCTTATGACCCTCTTCTTGGGATGTATTGGGCTTGGAATACAGGATATATTAACTTGAAAATTATGGGGGAAAGCAGCGCTGTTCCTACGAACTCTCACGAATTTGAATTTCACCTGGGAGGTTACCGTTCTCCTTTTGCTACTGCACAAACTATTCAGGTTGATTTAAATGACCAATACATTTATTTTGACTTGGAAAAATTGTTTTCAGAAAGCATAAACCTTACTAAAAACCATCATATTATGTTGCCGTGTAAAGATGCTTTCTTAATTTCGCAGGGTATTTCTGCCTGTTTTAAGTGAGTTATGAAGAGTTCAAGCTTCTTGTTTATTTGTTTTTTGGGTTTTTCAATTCTTGCTTTTACACTTAAAAAAGGGATTCCTCATCCATTTTATCAACCTAAAGAATGGCCGAAGCCAACTTATAATTTCAAAGGTAATCCACTAGACTACGAAAAATTTGAATTGGGAAGGGCCTTGTTTTATGATCCGATTCTATCGCGTGACTCATCAATTTCTTGTGCTTCTTGTCACTTGCAATTTACTGCTTTTGCACATGTTGATCACAAAACAAGTCATGGTATTGAGGGACGCATTGGAAAAAGAAATGCTCCAGGTCTTGCTAATTTAGCGTGGCGAAAATTATTTCATTGGGATGGTGGTGTCTTAAATTTAAATGCGCAAGCGATTAATCCCATTACGCATGTCGATGAGATGGATATGGCGCTAGATTCCTTAATGTACCGCTTAGATCGCTCTCCAATATATTCGGCAGCTTTTAAAAGGACTTTTGGCACGGTCGATATTCGACCTTTTCATTTGGTAAAAGCCCTTGCACAATTTACTGTAGCGCTGATTTCGGAGAATTCTAAATACGATAAGGTACAACGCGGAGAAGATGGATTAGGATTTACAGACCAAGAGAAAAAAGGACTTATACTCTTTAATAATTTCTGTAGTTCTTGCCATAAACCACCATTTTTTGCAAGCGATGATTATAAATCCAATGGTCTCCCGATTGACCCTGAACTTCTTGATTTTGGAAGAATGACAATAACTGGTAACAAACGGGATTCATTACTTTTTATGGTGCCAACGCTTCGCAACATTGAATATAGTTTTCCATATATGCACGATGGGCGAATTTCAAAGCTGAAAGATGTGATTAAACATTACACGCTATTAGATTATTCAAACCCATTGCTAAGTAAAGAATTAAGGAAAAATCCAGTTAAACTTTCTGAAAACGAACAAAAAGACCTCTTATCTTTTTTAAAAACATTAACGGATAAAACCTTTCTTTTTGATGAGCGATTTAAATATTCAACAATTAAATAAATTTGTGCGCAAGATGAATCAAAAAAGAGCTACTAATTAACAAACATAATTTATACAAATGAAAAAAATATTTCTTCCCTCGTTTCTAATGCTAACCATATCACTATTTGGACAAACAAATCCTGCAATAACGAATTGGTTAATTAACACAACTGGTCTTACCGGCAGGCATTATGTAAATGGAAATCCGACGCCGATTGTTGATGCTGTTTCTGCAAATGTTCAAACGGTTCAATATTCTGCTTCTTGGGTTTATGTTTCAACAAAAGGAATTCCGTCTTACATTACAGGACCATTTTTAGATGGAAATCCTTCGCTAGCAACGAGTCAAAATGCGATTTTTAAGATTTCGTTGAATCCAGTTCAAAACACAGGTAATCCAACGAATACAACAGGAGGAAATATCGGTATTTTTATAAATGGTGTTGCTTTATTTGATTATAGAGATGGTATTTCGTGGAAGAATTCAACAAATGCGCTTGCTGGAGGTCCACTTGGAGGAATGGGAGACGGTGTTTGGAACAGAGATGCAATTCCAGCAGAAAAAGTCGGTTTTGATTGCGCTAAAGGTCATCCTGCTATGGGAAATTACCATCACCACCAAAATCCTAGTGCTTTTAATTTAGATCTAACGGTAATTTCAAACATTTGCGACATTTACGCAGCTGACGGATTATATGCTATAAATCCAACCGTACATTCTCCTCTTATTGGATTTGCATACGATGGATTCCCGATTTATGGTGCTTATGGATTTGAAAACATAGACGGAACAGGAGGTATTACCAGAATTAAATCTAGTTATCAATTACGGAATATTAGTACGCGAACTACCTATTCTACGGGTGCAACAGTAACAGCAGGACCTGCGGTTTCTAGCACTTATCCTTTGGGCTATTTTAGAGAAGATTATGAGTACGTTTCAAATGCAGGTCAAGATTATTTAGACTTTCACAACGGGCGTTTTTGTATTACCCCAGAATATCCAAACGGTATTTATTGCTATTTCACAACCGTAGATGCAAATTGGAACTCTGCTTACCCTTATGTTGTTGGTCCAACGTTTTACGGAACAAAAACAGGAGCTAAAGTTACTGCAATTACAGAAACAGTTACCACTTATACTTCAACTAGTGAACTATCCGAAAATTCAGCTATCGAACTTAAGGTTTTTCCGAATCCAACAAATGATGTGCTTATGGTTCAATTAAGTAACTTGATCAAAGAGAATGTTACGATTAACTTAGTTGATTTGACAGGAAAAGTGCTTGATACAAAGATAATTTATCAAGGAAGTACAATCGCTTATTTTGATGTGAGCACCTTATATAGCGGACAATATCTGTTAGAAGTTGGTGAAGGGAAAAAACAAAAAACACTGAATATAAATATCTTGGATTAATAATTTTTATTAAATTTAAAAATAGAAATTAAAGACCATGAAAAAAGCCCTACTCTTTGCTTGCTTGACACTCAATTTAATTTTTGCCTACGCGCAATCTGGTGTAATTTACAATTTTGCTTTTAGAATTGATAACGAGCTTGTTACGCAAATGAAGGTCCAAAATAAAGACTACAAGATCTTGAACGTTGCTACGATGGAAGATTTACCAAAAGAATTATCGGATACCGTTGCAATAGTTAGTGAACAACTAATCGGCAAGTATTTAAATGCTGAAATTACAAGTCTTATGCCGGAAGAAAAATTGAT
>CAMDDR010000031.1:0-24514 GCA_945892995.1 Chitinophaga pinensis
AACTTTAGTGCATTCCATTGTTTTGGATTGTGACTTGCAGTTAAGATTATACCACCTTGTGCATTTTCCATGGGAACTGCAATTTCAACAGTTGGAGTTGTAGATAAACCTAAATTTACAACATCTATGCCCAAGCCAATTAAGGTTGATGATACAAGATCTGAAATCATTTGACCTGAAATACGTGCATCTCTTCCAATAACGACCTTCAATTTTTTTGAGGGATTTTGTGTTTTTAACCAGCTTCCATAAGCTGCAGCAAATAAAACTGCATCTAAGGGTGTAAGTCCTTCGCCGACCTTTCCTCCAATTGTTCCTCGAATACCAGAAATAGACTTTATTAATGTCATGGTTTCTTATTTTATGAAACGCTGCTTATTTGCAATCATTTTAAGACACGCAATTGCCGCTTCTGTACCTTTGTTGCCGTGAATACCTCCGGAACGATCAATCGATTGCTGAATGTTATTATCTGTCAACACGCAAAATGCTACAGGTTTATTGTATTTTAACATCACCTCCATAATTCCATTTGTAGTTCCTGAACACACAAAATCAAAATGTTTAGTTTCTCCTTGAATTACAACACCAATTGCAATTACACCATCTATTTTCTGCTCTTTAAAAAAATATTGAGCACCTAATGCAAGTTCAAAAGCCCCTGGAACGTATTGAATATGAATATTTTCTTTAGCAACACCATTTTCTTCTAAAGCTTTTTGTGCACCTTCTAAGAGTTTAAATGTAATGCTTTCATTCCACTCAGAAACAACAATGCCGATTTTAAAATCGGCACCATTAGGAACAAGTTCCTTATTATATTTTGAAAGATTTTTACTGGCTGTCGCCATTCCTATTTCTTTTTAATTGTACTTGTTCTTGCAATATATTTTTCAATAGTTTTTTGAGATCCATAGGCAGGATAATCATCTAAAATACGCGTGTAATAAGTTGTTGCTGCTTCGTAATCTTTCGTTTTTTCAGCACACAAACCTGCTTTTAAAAGATACATTGGGGTTGTAAACTCATTGTCTTCTTCATCTGCAGCTTCTAAATATTTTTCCATTGCTGTATCATATTTTTTTAACTCAGAATAGCAATCTCCTTGTAAGCCAATTGAATAAATTCGAATATAGGTGTCATTCACATCAACACCCTCTAAGTTTTTAATAGCTTTTTGAAATTGTCCTTTTTCCATGTACTGACGAGCCAAAAGGAATTGACTTATTTCTCCACCTGACTTACCATCATATTTTTTTACGACAGGCTCTAGTGCTTTAATTGCTTGATCTGTTGAATCTTTCGAAATAAAATTCTGACCTACCCACCAACTATCGTTAGATTTTTCATTACTCGGCATCCATATAAACTGTCGGTATAAAAAATAAATCAAAGCCAATAAAATTAAACCTCCAAGGGCATAACTTGCAATTTTAAATTTTTTATTTGAACTAAATTTAGATTTTATCTCCTCAAAACTTAAATTATCCATATTCTAATTATTTAGATGGCAAAAATAAGCTTTTTTTTCTAATTTTCTATGTCCAAATGCTTAAGGTGATAACTTTTACTAATTTGTTTTGTAAGTAAGAATTAATTAATCTGAAATTTGCAGTATTTAATAGTGAAACCTTTTGCAGTAAATAACTTTTCATAATGGGTTTTTATATGAAAAATCGCTTGAGTTTCCTCATCCATTTTAGCTGACAATTCACCATATAAATCCCATGTATTTTCAAGGCAAGTATATTTATTTTTCTCTATCTCATCTAGTGTAAATTCGAACAAGAGTTGGCTATCAGTCTTGAGGTGAATAAGTCCTCCGGGCTTTAATATCTGCTGATAACGCTCTATAAATAATGGAGATGTTAATCTTTTTTTTGGCTTTTTTCTTTGAGGATCTGAAAAAGTTAGCCAAATTTCATCCACTTCATTTTCCGCAAAATAATCTGTTATAAAATCAATTCTAGTTCTTAAAAAAGCAACATTTTTCATGTTTAATGCTAAAGCTTCTTTTGCTCCAATATAAATTCGATTTCCTTTTAAATCAAGTCCAATAAAATTCTTGTTTGGGTAATGTTTTCCCAATCCTAGCGAATATTCGCCTTTTCCGCAGCCTAATTCTAATACAATTGGGTTATTGTTCTTAAAAAAGTTTTTTCGCCAAGATCCTTTCAGTGAAAAATCAACTTCAGGTTTTGCTTCAATTACATTTTCAAAAGATTTTATCGCCGCAAAGCGTCTTAATTTATCTTTCCCCACTACTTATTTTATTTAGAACACAAAATTAAGTATTGTGATTTAAATATCGAGTGAAGTTATTTTTAATAGTTTTTTAGATTATCTTCCTGCTCTGCGAAGTCTATTTCTTCTGTGCCTTTTACTTTCTCCTGGGTGACATCCTTTTCTTCTTCTTGGCCATTTAAAACAATTTTCATCAGAATTGGAAGAATTGGAATACGCAAAAGAATTTTCTACTGATGAATTTTTAATAAGCTCTAATTCGCAATTTTTATTTTCATTAAAAAAGGCAAAGGAAATGTTTGACATTAAAATAAAAAAACCTGAAATAATTATAGGTTTTAAAAAAATAGCACAAAAAGTTTTTTTAGAAAAAAAAAGAATGAGTTTCATGACTTAAAAGTTTAAAAGGTTAGTACTTGATTAATAAAAATTTTCAGATAAGTTACAATTTAAAAGAGGATTTTATTTATAACTTTAAAGATGGACTTTTTTACTGTTTATGTAATAATTTTATAAAATAGTAAAAGCTTTAAATACTAATAATTCAGTTATACTACCATTATTTTCAAAATAGGCAGCGTTGCTATTGCAAACTACAATTCCATATATGGAATCAAATTCATCATTGGGGTCTGTAAATTCAATTTCGAAGTCACGATTTGATTTCTTATTTTTAACAACGAATCCAACCCGGGCTAACTCGGAATTCCCATCATTTTTTAAAATACACACATTAAGTGTAAAGTCAATCTCATATAAAAATGTGTATGGTAAATCAACCGTTTGTTCCATATCAGGATGATTTAAAATCTCAAATAACGATCTATCATTTGATCCAACAGCATCCGCTGTTTGAAATACAGTAATTGTAACTACTTGAGCATTATTTGAAAATGCTACTAACGCAAAAATTGCGGAAAGGAATAACTTTTTCATGGCTTAAATTTTTAATCAGTTAATTAAACTTTATAAAAGAATTATTAATATACTATCCAACTGGTAAACTAATAAATGTTACTTTTTTTATGTTCTTATTATACAATTACTTAATATATACTTTAAAATTATAAGTTGATTCCTGTTTATTGTGTTTATAATAAAATCCAACAACTGTTGCTTTAGAATTAATCATCGTAAAAAATAATTCTGAACCAATAGACATTACATCAAACTGATAATCGCAGAATTTTTCTTCTCTATTTTCAAATTGTTGAACAATATTAAATTCATTAAAGAATCCATAACATCCCCAGGTATCAATAATACTCGAGTTAGTTTCTACAGAATATTTTAAATCATTTGAAATTTCACTGCTTAACTTTAATGGTTTTTTACCATATTGTTTACGAAAGGCATTAAGTGATTTCAATAAATTTTGTTGCACTAATTTTTCATTTAATGGAATCGGGCTCGGATTCCACTTAATATTTTTATTAAGTGGCACAATCTCCCAAACTCCTCCTAAGCCAGCTACTTTATCGTCTGTGCCGTCTGTAAATGTTATAATATCAGAATAAAATGGATATTTTGTGCCAGGAATCATTGTTGTTTGCGATAACGATATTACTGCTACTAACGCAAAAATTGCGGAAAAGAATAAATTTTTCATGGCTTATTATAAATCTTCTGAATAATCCGGCCTGTGACATATCGCTATTTTTGTTCCGTATGCTACAATTGTTATATATTCATCGAACTTGTTTTTCTTAACTGTAATACAACGATAAAAATAGGAGTCATTTATACGTAAATTATTATCAGTTTCTGCATCGATAATATATTGAAGTTGTTCTTTCCATACTACTTCATTAAAATATCTAACCGGATATACTTCTACACTTACAATATTAATTTTGAATTTTTTGGATATAGATTCAATATCAATCTTACTACTAATATCTAAAATTAACTGATTAGTATAAAAGTCGGTAGCGATTTTTAAATCGGGATGATTTTTAAATATATTTTTATTTAATTGTGATCTAGATTCATTTAATTCTTTAGTGATACTACTACTAATAAATGATTCTTTTTGACTAAAAGAATTGCTAATGAAACCTAATGCTAAAATAAATGCTAACTTTTTCATGGCATAATTTTTAAGTGGTTGATATACAAGTTTATATTTAAAAAAGACGAATAGAATATTTGAGAATAAAATATGAAACAAAAAGATTATTAATAAAAAAAGTGTGCCTAGGTTTCGCTAAATAAATCCTGTGGTTTATAATTCTTTAATAAAAAAAATAGAATAAGTTACAATTCCAAAAATTATATTATTTATAATTTGTTTTAAGAAATGAAAATCCCAATGTAAATTTGCACGTGCATTCTATTGAACCTTTTTATAATTGGAGAGCTTACTACATTGCTTCAGAAGATAAGCGTTCTCCATTTTATGGACGGAATTACAGCGAGTTTGAATTTACAAATTCCATCTATAATTATTGTATTCATCCGCAATGGGATTCTATTGGCTCTGAAACCTTATTTCTGAAAATTTTATATTGCGATTATGATCTAGGATTTGCAATTCTTGAAATGATGGGCGAATGGAACGATGCAATAGAAAATGATATTATGCTGTTAAAGCGCGATTTTATTGAGCTGATGATCGAAGAAGGAATCACAAAATTTATTTTAATCGGCGAAAATGTACTTAATTTTCATTATTCTGATGATTGCTACTACGAGGAGTGGTTTGATGAAGTGGAAGATGGTTGGATTGCACTAGTAAATTTTCATGTGCATGTTGCCGCAGAATTTCATAAAGTAAACATCGATAATTATTTTTTAATGGGCGGAACTCTTGACGAAATTGAATGGAGAACTTATGCACCTCAACATTTTTTCCAAAAAGTAGATGAATTAGTGATAAAACGGATTAGCTAAGATCTACTAGTTTAGAGCTAATTATTCTTTCAAAAATTCATACTCCTAAACTTTGGGTTTTTTATGTGTAAGACAGACTTATTGATTAATGTTGTTAAGCACTCTAATAGGAATGATTTCAATTTTCATATAGGGATAATAAGGTAAAATTGAAAGTTTTGCATGCACATCTTCAGAATCATTGGCCATCATTACGATGAAAATACCAGACATATCAAGTTTAATATAGGTTTCTACAATACTCCCATTTTGTTCTAGTTCTTTTACAAGCTCCTGTTCTCTTGGGAGTAGTTTCATTCTTGTATCATTGTCCAATCTTTATAGTTGGATATTAAGCATAAATTTTTTCATTTGTTTGTCCTTAGCGTTTATTTAATAGTGTAAAATTAAGGTAATTTAGTATAGGAGATTTTTTAGTAAGGTGCCAAAGCTTGCAAAACTGCTGTTAGCTGATGTTTTTCTTTATGTTTACCACAAAATAGCAAGCAAAGAAAAGTCATTATTTCTCTACAAATTCATTTTTGGACACTTTTAATTCAATTCTATGTTGGTTACTATCGTTCAATAAAAAAATTTGTTTTTTAAAGTCTTTCTTTAAAATTATTAAAGTATTTTGATTATTGTAAACATCTTTAAAACTAGAATTAGTAAACAGAACTTTTGTTACTTTTTTTGGAATTCCAAGGACCTCAAAAACTACTGAAGTTTCATGTCCTAATTTCACATAGCCATTTTTGAAATTCAAAGGAATATTACTATTGATTTTAATAGAAAGATTTTTTAGTACATGTTGTATGACCAAAGTATTGAACTCTTCGGGTGTTTTATAAGAATCTTTGCCATAATTTGTGTGAACTTCATGTTCGAAAGCTGTCAAGGCAGAATGAATCTGTAAAACCCATGAGCCGTCACCTTGCTCAATCAAAAATGTATTAGAATATGAGGCATCATGATTTTTTTTGTTAAAAGAAAAAAATAGCAATGACAACATTATGACTGCAAAAACAGGAGTTGTGAAAGTTTTTTTATTCATTATTTTCTAATTTTTCTAAATCTATATTTTATGAATTAGTTCGTGATAAGAAAAACGTTATTCTTTGATCATTTTAATATTTGTAAATCCTTTTTCAGTATAAATTTTTAGTATATAATTTCCGGATTTTAAATCACTTACATTAATACTGTTTTCAGGTGCTGTTTTTAAATTAATTAATCTACTAGTCATATCATAGATTTCAACTTTTAGGATTGACAAGTCCGAACTCAAATTCAAAACACCATTCATAGGATTTGGATAAAGACTCACTGTTTTTTCTAACTCATTCTCAGAAATAGAAAGTGTAGTACAAAATATACCATCGCAATTTTCATCAATAGCGTTTCCATCTATTTCGATTGCATTTGAATTGATAGCTGCATTGTTATCGTTGCAATCATTCAACAAAGAAAATCCATCACCATCAGCATCGACGGTTGTAGCACTTCCGCTAGCAGTCACGTATGCGCCGTATATGCAATTAATAAAATTGTTATTACCCGCCTCGTCAACGTGATAATGGTAACCTCGTGTATCATCGTAATGTCCAAAGCAGGCATCCAAATCAGATGGTAAAGTAGCATCTTCATTTGCATGTGCATATATGCCGTGACCGTCTAAAGCATAACCTATCATTGGTGCATGGCCGTCGCATTGGTCAATGTTTGTAGTTAGACCAGTAGCAGCATGGTAGTGGTAACCTGCAGCTAAGTTAATATGTCCACCAGCATCATCAAAAGGAGCTAAGGTGTAAGCATTTAATATTGCATTGACTGGTGCGGGAGCATCAAAACGAACACCATTGAAAGCAAGCCCACGTACCGATGGTCCAGGTGCTCCAGGCCCCATACCAAATGCGGTTGAGGTGGTCAGCTTAACCGGTGTTACAGGAAAAACATACGTTTGTGTGAGTCCAGTAATATAAGCCGGCAAACATTCTACACAATAATTCTGATATGCCACTCCTACATTTGGGTTGGCAGCTGCGGCGCAGTCAGCTTGCGTTAATGTTTTTGTAATTACGCCAGTAGATGCATTATACATTTGCCAAGTACTATTATTATAAAATGTAGCTAGATTTTGAATAAATGCACCATCTACATCATATACGTTTCCACTTTGCAACCAAATTCCACCTTGAGTTGCATCATCACTTATATTATTTGGACACCAAGGTCCCATAGCATGATCTGATGGTGTACTTGTTGAAACAATTTTATAACAAGTTGTGCTAGTTCCATTAGACAAAGTACAAGCAATTGTAGAAATTGTAACACTTGCACCATCTAAAAAAAGCAATGGATTGACTTTTTGAACAGTAGATTGTGCTGACAAATTAGAGTATTGTAAAATTGCACAAGTTATCACTGCGAATATTAAATTTTTTAGGCTCATAATTTTTTGATTTAAGTTATATATGATTAGACTATATTTTTTATATTTTCTTGCGGTCGGTATAAATTTTGAGTTATTTTCTGTAAAATATCAGCTAAAGGATGACGCTACAGAAAGTGCAAGAATAAATTATTGCTCAAATTTTAGCCAGCACAAATTTATGTATAAAAATCAAATGTCTCAGCGAAAACGCAAGCCCGCATTTGCTTTAGTGTTTATTGGCAGCAGTGTTTTATTTATCTTATTATCAATAAATTATTATAAAAATGTAATCTATATAATTCTTTTTGTAATCTATTGTTGCTTTTGTGTAATTTATACATTACATTTGTGCCGTAATCTTAAATCTGAACGTATGAAAACAAAATTTCTTTTTCCAAACAAATTTAATAGAATTGGCTTGATTCTATTGTGTCTATCTATCTTAATAACATTGTTCTTTGGAATTAATGGTGAAAACAAATTACTAACAAAGGTTCCAGTCTTTTATGTCTATGATTCAGGACCCTTTTTACAAGACACTACAATTAAAAGTCCGATTATGGGATTTAAATATGATGACATTCGATTTGAGTTAAGTATCACATTATTTGTATTAGGATGTCTGTTGGTCGGATTCTCTAAACTTAAATCAGAAGATGAATTTACAATCAAACTGCGTTTAGAATCATTGCTTTGGGCAATGTATATTAATTATACAATCTTTTTGTTTGCTGTTATTTTCATTTATGGCATGTTTTTTATCCAAATCCCACTATTAAGTACGCTTGCATTTTTAGTAATATTTATAGCAAGATTTTATTACGTTCTATATCAATCTAAAAAATCAGCTAGTTATGAAAAATAATCTCAAAGTCGAAAGAGCTATTAAAAATATAACCCAAGAGGAATTATCAAAACAAATCGGAGTAACTAGACAAGCAATTAATGCCGTTGAGCTCAACAAATATGTACCTTCTACAGTCCTCTCTCTAAAATTATCTAATTTCTTTGGTAAAACTGTCAATGAAATATTCTCTCTCGAAGAAACCGATTAAATATAAAATCTCTTTTATGCTACTTTTAAAAATTACTTATTCTAGCGCATAAAAGCATACATAAGTATATTTGCTCCCATTTGCAAAGCCATTTTTCGTTTTTCAGGCGGATCATTGTGAACTTGTGGGTCTTCCCAACCATCACCTAAATCTGTTTGGAAGGTATAAAGGCAAACTAATCTTTCATTTGCTACAATGCCAAAAGCTTGTGCTTTTTTTTCATCATGCTCGTGTATTTTCGGTAGGCCATTGAAGGTGTATTTTTGATTGTAAATCGCATGATTTGAAGGAAGCTCAATAAGTGAAATGTCTGGAAAAACTTTCTTTAATTCAACACGAATATATTCATCCATTCCATAATTATCGTCAATGTGTAAAAATCCACCTGAAAGCAAATATGTTCTTAAATTTTCAGCTTCTGCTCTTGAAAAAACAACATTTCCATGTCCTGTCATATGAATAAAGGGATAGCGAAATAGATCCTTACTGCCGACTTCTACATAGGGAACTTCTTTGGAGATATTTGTACTGAATTCTTTGTTGCAAAAAGAAATGAGGTTTGTTAGCGAAGTTGGATTTGCGTAATAATCACCGCCCCCACTGTATTTTAGAACTGCTAATTGATATGTGCCTTGAGCTTGAATATAGCTTTTAGCAAAAAAAATGAAACAAAAAATAAGAATTCGCATAGTCAAAAGTACAATTAATTCACTAAATAAAAGAGGTAAATTGCTAAAAGAGAACAACACAAACCAAGACCTTTCGCCCAAGATATTTTTTCCGAGAAAATGAGTGTCCCACAGAGTGTAGAAATACAAACAACAGCAACATTAATAACTGCCAGAACAGAAGAATCGGACCAAGTAACAGAATTATAAGCGCGCATCAAGAGAAATATTGAGAAAAAATTGGGTACGCCTAAAATTACTCCTCCGATAACATTCCTGAATTCTATGCGTTTTTTTCGCCTAATTATCTGAGCAATAAGAATCCCCAAACCAATTAAACCGGCAATACCAAATCCAAATGCAGAGAAAAGAGCCGTACTGATTACATCAACCTGTGTTTTTTGGACATAATTAAGCAGTAAATCTAAAATTCCGCTGCCAAAAAATAAGATCAGTAACATCCACCATGTTTGCTGTTTTGAATCACTTGATTTCTTTGAGAATGAAACAAGAATTACCCCAGAAAATGCCAATAAGATTGCTATAATTTTTAAGAAAGGAAGTTGTTCATTGTAAATAAAAACCATTCCAAGAACAGAAACCGCCATGCTCATTTTTACAGCTACTGATGTAATAGCCATTCCATTTTTCTGAGCGCTTTTTCCCATTAATACAAAGAGCGAAATAAACAGTAAGGCGGCTAAAACTGCATAGAAAATCCAGTTTGTATTTTCCCAAGTTTCTTCTTTTAAGTCACTTCCATAAAGAATATAACCACAAAGAAAAGCGCTGATGTAATTAAAGACAATTGCTTGAAATGTATCTATTTTAAAGCGCGGAAAAACTTTAAAAAGCACGAAAATTAAGCTTGATAAGAAGATGGCAAGAAATAAATCTGTCATTTTCGCTTGTAATAATAAATCATATCCGATCCAAACTTATAATTGTCATAAGGAACCTTATTAATTACAGGCGCTTTTATGCCTTCACCAAAACTAATGTCACCAACAATTACGCGGGCTTCATCCCAAACATTATCAATGATAAAATATTGTAGGGTTCTACTGCCACCTTCAACGAAAACAGAAAGAATATTCCTTTTGTAAAGTTCCTCTAAAATATTTGCTGTTGAGGTTTCTGAAATTTTCACCCACTCGATATTTTCTTTCAGTTCATTTTTCAAGCGATTAAAAACAATGGTCGGTGCTTCTTCGGAATAGATATTTACATCACTACTAATTTGTAATTGACTATCGATAACAATTCTTATTGGATTTTTACCTTTATATTCTCGAACTGTTAAGGATGGATTATCATTGATAATTGTATTTCTACCAACTAAAATACTTTGTTCTTCACTGCGCCATTTGTGAACCAATGCTTTTGTTTCTGGTGCAGAAATCCAGTTACTTCCAACTTCTCCCTTTTCTCGCAACTTATCTAAATAACCATCATTTGTCTGTGCCCATTTTAAAATAACATAAGGTCGTTTTTTTTCATGAAAAGTAAAAAATCGCTTGTTTAACTCCTTGCATTCGTCTTCTAAAACTCCTTCAATCACTTGAATCCCTGACTTTATAAGTTTTTCAATTCCTTTTCCAGCTACAAGTGGATTTGAATCCCTACAACCAACTACAACTTTTTTGAGCTTATACTTTATAAGTAACTCAACGCAGGGAGGAGTTTTTCCAAAATGAGCACAAGGCTCTAAAGAAATATAAACTGTTGATTCTGCTAGTAAAGATTTATCTTCAACTAATTCTATCGCACTATTTTCTGCATGTGAACTTCCAAAATGCATGTGAAATGCTTCACTGATAATGCGATCATTATGAACTATTACGCATCCAACCATTGGATTAGGAGCTACCATTCCTTTTCCCAATAGGGCAAGATCAATACATCTTTGCATGTAATCACAATCATTCATATTGCAAAGTTAAGATATAAAACGTAATCTTAGAATAGACAATTTGAAGTATAATTTTGAGTTTTATTATTCTTAAAAATTGCAGATTTTTGTTATTTTTGCTTAGTTCAATAAACTATTAATTTAACGATTTAACAATGCTCATAACAATTTTACTTTTAATTTTTACACTCATAATAGTTCCACTTGTTTGTTTCAATTTTGGAATCGCGCCCACTGACTTACAATGGGCAATTCTTTATCAGATGCTCTATATTTTAAGTGGCGTAATTGCTTATTGTTTTATAATCGGGGAGTTAGCAAAAAATAATTCTCAAGTAGATAAACTGTGGAGCATAGTTCCAATTTATTATGTTTGGCACATGACAGCTTTGGGGCTTTGGGATCCAAGAATGATTTTAATGTCAGTATTAGCTAGTCTTTGGGGCATTCGATTGACTTATAATTTTGCAAGAAGAGGAGCCTATTCTTGGAAATTTTGGTCTGGAGAAGAAGATTACCGTTGGGAAGTTTTACGCAAACGAAAAGGATTTAATAATCCAATCATTTGGATGTTATTCAACTTATTTTTTATCTGCACTTATCAATTAACATTAATCTTCTTATTTACTTTACCAATACTAGTATGCTTGAACACTAATGTCGACCACAATTTAAATTGGATCGATGGAGTTTTTGCTTTGCTTATGATAAGTTGTATTTACATAGAATTTATTGCAGACAACCAGCAATATGCCTTTCAACAAGAAAAACATAGGAGAATAGCGAATAATGAAGATCTTGGAGAATATAAAAAAGGATTTATTTCAACAGGTTTATGGGCTATTGTTCGTCATCCTAACTACGCTATGGAACAAGCAATCTGGCTTGTATTTTATTTATTCAGTGTACATATCACAGGTTCCTGGATTAATTGGTCAATTGCCGGTTGTGTATTACTGATTATTCTTTTTAAAGGTAGTTCTGATTTTTCTGAAGAGATTACAGAAAGTAAATATCCGGAATACAAGGCTTATAAAGAAATAACCCCACGATTTATTCCATTTCTAAAATCAAGAAAGATTAAAAGTAGTAAGGAAAATTAAAAAGTTTACAGAATTAATAATTCCATACATCAATTTCCCATTTACGAATTTCATCCTTGATTCTTTCAGCTTCATACAAAGCATCTACTCCATATTTGTAATCTTCAATATCACGATCAAACTTGTCAGTAGTTTTATAAATTTGAGCACTGAATTGTCTTTTCCAAAATAAATCGTCAAATGACATCCATTGAGCATCAGATTTGTCATTGTAGACATAATATTGAACCATATGATTTCTTAAATGCGGGAAATAAAGCCAAAATAACTCTCTATCCTCAACTTGCCCTTCGTAAGGTAATATTTCTGATTTACCATCATAGTAATGCAATGTTTCTTGATCAGTAGGTGGATAAAGGAGTAAATCTCCTCTTTCACCAGTACTGTTTCCATCATCATCTAAGTCTACACCAAACTTTACAACTGGAGCAATTGCAATAATTCTACGATCTAAAACAGAACGTTGCTTGTCAAAAAACCAATCTTCTTTTATATTATAACCAACAATACACTTAGATGTCACCCAATAACTTGCACCATCGCCTTTCATTTCTTCTCCTTCAAGAGTTGCGTCCCACCAAGATTTTATTTTTTGAGGATTTTGATCATACAAAAATTTTAATTGTGCATAATTAGCATCATTTAAATAATCTTCAAGATTTCCAGTTTTTACAACAGTTACTGATACTTTTTCCTCATTTATACTATCATAATATGAATAACTCTCTACCTTTGGAGCAGATGTAAAACCTATCAACTTTGAAATTTTATTTCTATAATTGACATCTTTGAAAAAAGGGTCTTCCATATTAGACAAAATTTCATACTTGAAAGAATAACCATCTTCTATTTCGGGTGTTTCATCACTACTAGGAGCAAAAACTGGTAAATCACCATTAATAACATGTAATCTTATAAGCGTCCAAAGTGAATATCTTTCGGCATTTCTTTCCCAATTAGGATCGTCTTGGTTATTCATTAAATCCATAATATTATACTCAGAACTTATGAAGTCATAAGGTAAAAATAAATTATGATTTATTTTTTCTCTACTATCAATACGAGAATACACTCTTTTTGACCAAACATAATCTGCCTCTCTTACATATTGATAAGGTACTTTCGCCTTTGTTATGACTGCTTCTTTCATCACAACACCATCAATAATACCACTACCAAAATTTTGTGGACCAGGCATTAGAATAGATTTAGGAGTCTGACTATAAATATTTCCAATTATTGAAATGGAAAATATTAAGATTAATAGCTTTTTCATTTTATATAATTTAAATTACTACTTTGTATGAAGTTTCAGTTTCTTTTATTGTTGTTGAACCATTCATTTTATATTTAACAACTAAAAAAACTTTTTTTCCAATTTTAGCACTCTTTAATTGCATATTAGAAATCATATTTCCTGAACCTGGAACAGATTCACCGTTTACAAATAATTCCCAAGATACAATTGTACATTTTGCAGTTGAAATTGGAAAACCGTCACCAAGATTTACAACTATAATATCCCCTTTACTTTTGGAGATTGTTCCAGAAGCATTAGATACTTGAGCTTTTGGAAATTCCTTAAGTTTATATGGCTCATCTGGACGAACCAGAACCTCCCTACCCTCTTTTGTCTTTCCGTATAAAGAAATTTTAACCGGGCCCTTTGATCCTCTTGGTATTCTTAAAACATAAGCATCTTTGTAAGTACCATATGCTTGCTTTCTTAAAGTTCCTACATTTGATGATAAGCGTGAGCTAATATAACCACTTGCTGAAGGAATTATAATATTATCATATTCAACATAAAAAGTTTGCATTTCAGGTAAAGCTAAGGACCCTTGTGGAGCAACAATTACATATTTATGTTCCCATTTCTTTGTATAAGGAATATATGATTTACTTAGAATTGTAACTTCGCCAGAAATAGATTGTTCTCCATTACCTGTCACAATTTTCTTAACATTAACAAGACCTTTTCCAGTTTCCTGAGAGCCACCACCATTTATTACAACTGTCGGATTTTTATCTGAATCATATGCAGCCATTGTAACTTTGAAGTTCAATTCTTGTCCGGAAGTTATTACAGCATCTCCGGCAACAAATGCCTCAATTTGATTAAACGAAAATTCACCAGTACTTACCTTACTCTTTAAGAGCGCAATTAATTTTTCACGAGCTTGAAGAACATCATTTTGCAAGGATGATAAGGATGCTAATGCTCCAACTAAAGGTGCATGATCAAAAGTTCTTCCTAACCAATGAATATTAGCTTTATCCTCACCGTACTCATCAAACTCATTTTTAGACATTAATTCATATACCAATTGCAAAGTTGATGAGTCCTCTGGATTTACTTTGTTTCCACTTGCAAACATAATTTTACGCAACTGTTTTTGCAAATCCTTACTGTCTTCAAATTTATTAATATCTCCAACCTTAAGTTTCCAACTTTTCTTTTTTCCATCTTGACCAATACCTTCATCATAAGTACCAGCTATTTCAACCATACTTTTACGAAGAGCCTTAAAATTATTCCATAATTGCATTCCTTCTTTAGAAGTTATTGTTCCTATTTCTGAACCAACTAAAATATTCATAGGCACATCAAAGTTATCTTTATGCTCTACTTTGAATAAGTTAAAACGGATTGGCTTAACAGGTTCTTCTTTCCTATATTTTGACCAAATAATGAATTCCTTATCTTTAAGTTTTGGCGAATTTTTATCAAACTCTTCTCCGGCCTCAGTCAAAAGTTTAAACTTTATACCATCAATATACTGAATCATTTTTCCAGTTTCCTTATCCAGCTTATCAATAATTGAAAGATATGTCTTTATTTTTGCTTTCTTAGCTTTATCTTTTGGGTCATTTAGAGTTTTGTAATCTTCAGCAAGTGTCGATTTACTTTCTTGTCCTTTGATATATAAATTCTCATTTGATCTTTGCGTATTGTCTTCAATAGCTGCAAAAGCCTCCAATACTTGCTTGGATACATTTAGTGCTAAAAGAGCTGTTAACACCAAATACATCATCCCAATCATCTTTTGTCTTGGGGTTTCCTTACCACCTGCCATAATTTCTAAATTTTATTTAATAATTAATTTACTTAAAGATTGATTTAACCTTTAAGGGCTTTCAGCATGTTACCATATACTGTGTTAAGTTCGGTTAAGTTCTTAGACAACATGGACATGTTTTCACGGTAGATTTGTGTATCTTGAGCTGAGGATGCTAAGTCGTTCATTACATTTTTTATACTATCTTGTAATTGATTCATTTGACCTATACTATTCAAATAATCTTGGGAAGATTTCAATTGTAATTCATAAACATTATTTAAAGCTGAAATATTTTGACCTAATTTCTGAGTTTCTGTACCAAAATTTCCATCAACACCCGCTACAATTCCTGCTATAGCTTTACCAGAAGCTGCATACTCAACTGCAAGCTTATTAATTCCAATTGATGCAGATTCTAAACTTTTAACATAAGAGTCAGTAGCTCCTGCCGCTGAAGATACAGCTCCTAATGATCGAGCATTATCAGCAAGATTTGACATGCTATCTCTCAATTTAGCTAGCAAAGGTTGATCTATTCCGGCTTGTTCTAATTGCTTTGCAAGCAAATCACCTGGACTTCCTGCTTGTTCATCATGCCCAGCATCTTCTAAAGGCATAATTGCATACAAACCAAATATAAATGCTTCCGTTAATAATCCAATAATTAACATTGTATCACAACCTTTCCAGTGCATTATTTTAAATAATGCTCCAACAATTACAACAGAGGCTCCAAAGCCTGCTACTACGTGAGTACTTGATCTAAAACTTTGTGTTCCAAATCGTGTATTCCATTTTACTTTTTGATTTACTTCAGCACCCATAATTTTTAATTTTTAAAATTTAAATTGAATAAACTACTTTAATTGAATATCGCTTTGGATTTCTTCACCATTTTCCTGATCGATATCTTTTCCTCCTCGACCCAAATGGGTCATAACATTTCTAAATCCTATATATGATTTTGCAGTATCTTGGTACTCATAAGCTCTAGTACTATTCATTAGATAATAACCTATATCTTTCCAAGAACCGCCTCTAATTACTTTTCTCTTTTTTACAGCTGGATCTCCATCTTGAGCTTGATAATCGTATTCTCCACTCATATCGTGACCAAATTCATACATCGATTCATCAAACGTTGTTGAACACCATTCTGCAACATTTCCAGCCATACAATAAAGACCAAAAGCATTAGGATTATAAGAGTAAACCTTTACTGTATGAAATCCTCCATCTTCAAAATAGCGACCTCTTAAAGGCTTAAAATTTGCTAAGAAACATCCTGCAGCATTACGAATATATGGCCCTCCCCATGGGTATTGAGCTAAATCTAAATCACCCCTTGCACCACGTTCCCACTCTGTTTCTGTTGGTAATCTGAAGTCATTCACAAACATTTCACCATTACTTTGCAGCCAACTATGAAATAATTGTGAGCGCCATACTGAGAATGCTTTTGCTTGTGACCATGTAACCCCAACAACTGGATAATTATCATAAGCATTATTCCAAAAATAATTATGAGACATTTCATCATTTCTAGCATACGTAAAATCTCTCATCCAGCATAAAGTATCAGGATATACCATAATTCGTTCTTTTACGATAAACCTGCTTCTATCTGTGTGTCCACGTAAAGCGTTATGTTGCCCTTTACTATTTGTAAATCCTAAATCTAAATCCTGACCTGGATTTTGCAAAACTGTACCATATAAACTGTTCGTGTCAGCAATACTGTATATTTTGTTGTCAACTTCAGCACCTTGAGGATCTCCATATTGTTTTCCTTTTCCAAAAACAGTAGTGTCTACCCAAACCTTATCTCCACCCTGGTCGGTATATAAAGTAGAACGATGTAAGTCGGATACTTTATAATCTTTTCCAAGTGGTTCACGTCTTCCTTTTTTATATATTCCTCCATCACGAGTTGGAGAAATACTATCATAGTTAAAATTATTTCTTGAATCTACAGATTTAGTTATAATTTTTCCTCTCTTTGCTGCTTCTTTAAAATCAACCCAATAATAGTCAAATAATAACAAACGTGTATCAATTTCTTTTCTCTTGTAAAATTGTTCAGATTCTGAGTAGTACATATCAGATAAAAGAAAAGAAGTCTCCGCATCGTTATAATCAATTTTTTCTGTCCAATCTAGCGTAAAGTATTTTCTGTTTTCTATCCTACCGCCTTGATCGAAGGCAGTATTTACTTTAGGGGATTTAGTAGCTTTGTCTGAACTACCTGCTTTAACCTTCCGGGTTCCTTGATTAATTTCTTTGTTGGTATATTGTTGAAAAATACTTCTTAAGTCAGCATCTGTCATTACAACTTCAGGTCTCTTTTCCGTAGAAGGGATATTATTTTTTTGATCTAATTTATAACCATTAATCAAGTCCAGAGGCTTTTCAGATTTAATCTTCTTCATTTTTGCGCTTTCTATATCTCCTAATAAACCAAGAATTGTTTTATCAACCTCAGCATTATTTGTGCTGTCCAAAAGTAATTGAAAAGGAGTATTTCCTCCCTGAACATCAGAACCCATGTTTATAAAGGTTCTATAAGGCTCTTTAAAGAAATTATCAGGTACATTTATCCAACGTTCAGCTTCATCATCATAGCTTCTCCGATATAATTTTTCTCTAGCTATTGAATCTCTAACCCAATGAACGAATTGACGGTATTCGTTATTAGAAATTTCAGTCTGATCCATATAAAAAGCAGGCACCGAAACCGTTTTAACCCTTGCTGAATGAAGACCCATTATATCTTCATCATCTTCTCCTGTTTGATATGCCCCTGATGGGATGTAAACCATACCAAGTGGCACTTTTCCAGGACCAAGTACATCAGGATAAAATGCTCCACGACCTCTAACTCCAACAAGATTGCCTTCTACTCCGTTGTTACAAGAAAATAAAATGGGAAAAAGTAAGATTAAATAAATTAAATTTTTCATTGTAATATTTTTGGTAATTTGTTTGCTTAAAAAAAACATACTATTATTAACTATATTAGAATTCATCATAAACGAAAATGTATTTATTAGGTTACAATTTTTAAATTATTATAAAAATCTAGGATTACGAGAAATTGTAGGTTTTGGCGTATTGATTGAATAGCAATATTTCAAAACTATTTCGTGAGAACCTCTTGAAACCGATGCTAATTTGTTAATTGTAATGTCATAAGAATATCCAATTGTAAATTTTCGTGTCGGCGAAAATCCTAATAATACTCCGATAGCATCTGAATTCCTGTAGGTTAATCCACCGTATAATTCGTTATTGTTTACTGTATAAAAATAGCGCATATTAATGTCAAAAGAATACTTAATTAAATCTGTTCTTAATAATACTTGTGCATCTATTTTACTATTTGCATCATCATTAAAATTATATGTATTTCCTCCCATGAAATAATAATGACGTGCAGTTTGATAATTCTGATCTAATCCAGCAACCGATTTTTCTAAAAGAGACTCCGATAAATGTGTTGACGAAAGGCCAATATAAAAATCTTTACCTTGAAAATAAGCTCCAAAATTTGCATCTAAATTCGTAGCAGCAAAACCTAAAGGCAATGAGTTATCAGTTAAAGTTGTAGGAGGGACCCAATTTGGCTCGATACCATAATTTATAATTCCTATACCCAGTCCTAAGCCCAAAACTCCAACATTACTTATCCTAATTGGATAAGAATAATTAAGTAATAAATTATTTTGACGAGAAAATCCAATAGCGTCATGATAAAATGCAAGACCAATACCACCTTTAAAAAATCTTTCGAGACTCCCTTCTATATTTAAAACTGCTGAGTTAGGCGCTCCATTTACTTTGTCCCATTGATTTCTGTAGATCGAAGTTGCACAAATACTGTTGTACATATCTACGCCTGTTTTTCCTGGATTAATACTCATTTTATCAAACATAAAATTTGTTATTAATTTATCCTGCTGTGCAAAAAAATGCGAAAGCGTAAAAGAACAAATTAAGGTTATTAGAGTATTTTTTAATTGCATAATAAAATTTTTAAAAATAACAAAAAGACTTAATTGAGTTTTTTGAGTAAAAAATAATGTGCTAAAATAATCATATTAATTGAAAAATAAAAAATTGTTAAAAAAAAAAGGTTTTTCAAGAAAGTTTTTGGTAGGTTTTCCACCACAAATCAGGCAACTCATTTTTCATAGCATTTTCGTAATCTTCTTTATTACATGGGACAAGATAATGACGTTCGTATTTACTTTGATTGCTGGGAGGAAATGGAACTTCCATCCACCACCGAGATGACTTATTACTTTTAAAAAAAATCAATTCATTATTGGATTCCTCCATGACAACAGTAAATTTTTTGTAATCTACTTTATTCCCAATAGGAAAATCACCAAAACGCGCGGCGACACCATCAATAAAATACCAAATCAGCTGTGCTAAAAGTTGATCAGAAACTTGTGTTTGACTTAGATAATTAAATATGCCAAAAGAAGAAACTTTATCTGATATTCCTGCATATTTTCCAATCTGACAAATTTGTTCGGCATAAAAGCCATTTGGCAGGCCACTTCTACTGAGTGTTTCAGATGCTTTAATAGATTCAAAATCAATATTAATTATATCTGCATTTCTTAAGTGAGGTTCCGCTTTCTTAAAATCAGCATTAAACTCTCCTAAGCGACAAATATCAAAGTAAAGTTTTTCAAACAGTGCTAATTCCTTAGGATTTGAGTAAGGCACTTGTAAACCAATATTAGCATGATTGAATAAATAACATGGGCGCTTTAATAACAAATGACTCAAGTAACCATTTGAATTTATCTCATCTTCGGGGGCTCCTAAATCTAGGGCATAATCAACAGAACAAATATTTATCATTTGCTCTAATTTTTCATAAGCTGAATAAAGCGCTAAAATAAGGTCTTGACTTCCACCAACTACAATTGGTATTACATTTATTTTTACTAATTCTGAAACCACTTGAGAAAGGGCGAAATAGCTATCTTTTAAATCTTGGCCGGGAAGAATATCCCCAAGATCATATAAATTACTATTCCAATTTGTGCCAATTTGCAGTTCATAAAATGCTTCTCTAAACTTAGATTGGACATCTTGTTTTATGTCAGAATTTTTGAACCCGCGAAATTCAGGAACATAAATTAAGGCACAAGAATTTTTTTGAATTTCTGGAAAGGAGCTGTGATTTGTGACGATTTTTGACCCTATTTGATCTTCGTGCCATTCTCCTGAAATATCAACAGGGCTAAAATAGATAGAGATATCCTTCATTTTTATGATTGCATAGATTAAATTTAATCAAAACTAAGAATTAAGGATTTATCTAAGTACTTGTTTAATATAAAGTATTAAAGACTACCAAGTGAATAACTCTATTTTTCAAGAATTGCTTTAATATTTGGACGAAAATAAAGTGAAGATTTAAGAACCTTACCATCTTCACGGTAAATAGGCATACCATTTATATCTAATTTAGACATGTTAGAGCGTTGAATTTCAGTAAAAACCTCAGCTATTTTGTGCTGTAAGCCATGTTTTAAAATAGTACCACAAAGAATGTACAATTGATCTCCTAAAGCATCCGCAACTTCGACAATATTGCCATTTTTTGCAGCTTCAAGGTATTCAGAATTTTCCTCATTCATTAAATTATATCGTAATTCAATGTCTTTTTCAGTTAAATCGATTGTTGGTTCATAATTATTTTTAATCCCAAAAGCGTCATGGAAAATTTCAACAGCAGAAATAGTTTCTTTTAATGTCATCGTATTTTATTTTTTATTGCGAATATACTAATCTTTCTATAACGAATAAAGACAGTAAATTTTAAATATTCTAATGAAATAGAAATAGTTTTATTAAATTCACAGGCGAATAAAATTAACAATGAAAAAAAAAATACTCCTCTATTTAATTTGTTTTTGTGCATTACAAATTAAAGCTCAAATAATACCTCAAAACGGAACGATAGCTTCAAATCCAGAATTTATTGCATTAAAAAATGTTAGTGTTTACATACGTCCTGACTTAAAAATTGAAAAAGCAAGTATTTTGATTTCCAATGGAAAAATCATCGATATAGGAAAAAGGATTACTATTCCTAAAAATGCAATAGAATATGATTTAGAGGGGAAAACAATTGTTCCGGCTTTTATAGAACTTTATACTAATATTGGTATGCCGAAAGGAAGCGAACAAAATTATTCCCCTCGACCACAAATAGAATCTAGTAAAAAAGGCCCATACTATTGGAATGAAGCAATTCATCCTGAAATTGAAGCGCATAATTTTTTCACTGTTGATTCGAAAGCAAATGAAAATTATTTGAAGTCAGGATTTGGTTTTGCAGTCTCTCATGTTCAAGATGGAATTGCTAGAGGAAGTGGAACTTTGGTTTCTTTGGGTGATGAAAATGGCAGTAAAAATACAATCAGTCTTAAATCAGGAATGTTTTATTCCTTTTCAAAAGGGACTTCTAAGCAAAGTTATCCTTCCTCTCAAATGGGATCTATTGCATTACTGCGTCAAGCATTATATGATTTAAAATTTTATTCAGAAAATGAAAAACATGAGCAATCTATTTCTTTTGAAAAATGGAAGACAGATATTGGCTTGCCAAGTTTCTTTAGAGTCAATGAAAAATGGGAAATTCTTCGAGCAGAGAAAATAGCAAATGAATTCCAACTGAAAATGAATTACATTGGATCAGGAAATGAATATGCTGCCTTGAGTTCACTGAAATCAGTAAAAGGAGTACTAATTATCCCTCTTAATTTTCCTGAGGCATATGACGTAAAAGACCCATATCTAGCTCGCCAGATTCCATTGAGTGATATGAAACATTGGGAACTTGCAGCGTCTAATCCTTATTTGCTAAAGAATAATGGGAATACAATATGCTTAACCTATAATGGCTCAAAAACTCCCGAAGATTTTTGGAAAAATTTAAGAAAAGCTATAACTCGTGGATTAAAAGTTGACGATGCATTGGGAGCTTTAACAATGGAGCCAGCAAAAATACTGAAGATGGATAGTGAAATTGGAAGTTTAGAGATTGGAAAGATAGCTAGTTTTTCGGTTTATAGTTCTGATCCCTTCACAAGCGAAGCAAGTATTCTAGAATCTTGGTTATTGGGTGAACGAAAAGTACAAAAAAGCATTTCAGAAAACTCAATTATTGGGCAATATAACATTAATCTTAATGGAAAAAGTTACCGTATAGAAATTTCAGGAACAAATGAAAAACCTGCAGGGAAAGTTGAAACCTTTAAGTCAAAGGATACGATTCAACAAAAAGCACTTATTTTATTAAATGAAAATGACATTACCATTCAATTTAATTGCGATGACGATGCATACAAAGGCAGCTTCAATCTTCATGGAAAAATAGCAGGAAAAGGAAGTGTTTTAGAAGGTGACGGGACACTTCCCAACGGAAAATGGATAACATGGTCTGCGATTCGAGCTCAAAAAGAAATTGAAAAAGAAATTGAAAAGGAAATTAAATTAAACACAGATAGTATTGCTAAACCTTGGTTGCCAAATTTAGCTTACGGAATGGATTCAATTCCAAAATTCCAAAGTATAGCAATTAAAAATGTAACAGTCTGGACAAATGAACAAGAAGGTATTCTTAATAATGCTACAATTTTTATCGAAAACGGAAAAATTAAAAGAGTAGAGATTGATCCTAAAAAAAGCGTTGAACTAGCAAAAGACATACTCATAATAGATGGAAAAGGAAAGCATTTAACAAGTGGCATTATAGATGAACATTCACATATTGCAATTTCACGAGGTGTTAATGAGGGGGGGCAAGCAGTTTCTGCAGAAGTGAGTATTGGAGATGTTGTAAATCCTGATGACATCAATATTTACCGTCAACTTTCTGGAGGTGTCACAGTCGCACAATTACTTCACGGATCTGCAAATCCAATTGGAGGACAATCTGCTTTGATTAAATTAAAATGGGGGGGGTCACCAGATGAAATGTTAATTAAAGACGCTCCAAAATTTATTAAATGTGCGTTGGGAGAAAATGTAAAACAAGCAAATTGGGGCGATTTTAATACTGTCCGTTTTCCACAATCAAGAATGGGAGTTGAACAAGTTTTTTATGATGGCTTTACGCGGGCAAAAGCATACAAAAAGGAATGGGAAGATTATCAAGTTAATCTTGATAAAAAAGGTGCTTCTACTATTTTAGCACCAAGAAAAGACTTAGAGTTAGAAGTCTTAAATGAAATTCTCGACAGTAAAAGATTTATCAGTTGTCATTCTTATGTACAGTCAGAAATAAACATGTTAATGCACGTAGCTGATTCTATGGGATTCAAGATAAATACTTTTACCCATATTTTAGAAGGTTATAAAGTAGCTGATAAAATGAAAAAGCATGGTGCAGGAGGATCAACATTTTCAGATTGGTGGGCTTATAAATTTGAAGTGAATGATGCTATTCCCTACAATGCAAAATTAATGCAGGATCAAGGACTTGTTGTTGCAATTAATTCCGACGATGCAGAAATGGGAAGGCGCTTGAATCAAGAAGCAGCAAAAAGTGTAAAATATGGAGGAATGAGTGAAGAAGATGCATGGAAAATGGTAACTCTAAATCCTGCAAAATTATTGCACCTTGACGATCGAATGGGAAGTGTAAAAATTGGAAAAGACGCAGATTTAGTTTTGTGGACAGGTAATCCATTAAGTATCGAAAGTAAGGTTGAACTTACAATGATAGATGGTTTAATTCTCTACAATAGAAACAATAATTTAGCTCTTGAAGAAAGAAATACGAAAGAAAGAGCTAGATTAATTAATAAAATGCTTGAATCAAATGAAAAAGGGGAAGCTACAAAACCTTTTATTAAGAAAGGACGACGGCTCTATCATTGTGATACCCATGGAGAAGAAGGCGAAGAATCAGAAAATCAACATTAGAATTATGAAAAATAGACATATAATCTTATTATTTATAGTGTGTCCATTCCTGCTATTTGGTCAAGCAAAGAAAATACTATTTACCAATGGATATCTTCACGTAGGAAATGGACAAGTGATTGAAACTGCTCTTCTTGGTGTTGTTGATGGTAAAATTTCTTTGGTTAAAAATGTACTAACTAGCACATATAAAAAAGGAGATTGGGATAC
>CAMDDR010000032.1:0-23728 GCA_945892995.1 Chitinophaga pinensis
TGGCATAAGCAAGTTAAGGCCTATTCCGAAAATTTTAATCTATTGCTAATTGATTTAAGAGGTCACGGAAAATCAAAAGCTTTAAAAACTTCCAAAAATTACTCTTTTGAAATGATTGCCCAAGATGTAATTGAGGTTGTAGAATTTAATAAAATAGCTTCGGCACATTTTATCGGTGTTTCTTTAGGGACAATTATAATTTACCAAATTTTCGCCCTGAAACCAAGTATTGTTAAGTCAATGATTTTCTCTGGAGCAATTACACGCTTAAATATTAAGTCGAGGTTGCTTTTACGAATTGGTAGAATACTTAATCCTTTTCTGCCTTACATGACTTTATATGCTTTGTTAGCAAGAATTATCATGCCTAAAAAGAACCATAAGACATCTCGTATCTTGTTTATTAATGAGGCAAAAAAACTTATGACAAAGGAATTTAATCGCTGGTTTAAATTAACAGCAAGATTAACAACTTACCTTAATCTTGTGGAACATGAAAGCAATAATAAACCTACTATTTATATAATGGGTAGTGAAGATCACATGTTTCTCGAGCCTGTAAAAGCTATTGTGGATTTAAATCCGCGGATTGAATTAAATGTCGTTCCAAATTGCGGACACGTAGTAAACATTGAACAAGCGGAGGTTTTTAACGCTATTTCTATTCAGTTTATAAGAAAATCAGCATAATTTTAAGTAAAAAATGGGAAGCATTGCATTCTCCTGGGATTTATTAGATACTTCATTCATCATTGATGTTAGAAGCGAAATAGAATTCGAAAAAGGGCATATTCCTGGTGCTGTAAACATTCCTATTTTAAACACTGAAGAACGAAAAATTGTTGGAACTACCTTTAAACAAGCAGGGCAGAAACACGCTATTTTAAAAGGATTAGAGTTAACTGGCCCTCATTTAAGCAAGCGCTTAAAACAGGCAGTAAAATTAGTAGAAAACAAAGAAAATATAGTTGTTCATTGTTGGCGAGGAGGAATGAGAAGTTCCTTTTTTGCTTATCTATTGGAATTTTTTGGTTTAAAAGTCACTATAATTAAAGGAGGTTACAAGTCTTACAGACAACAAGTTATAAAATCTTTTGAGGTAAACTATAACTTTTCTATTCTTGGTGGCATGACTGGAAGTGGGAAAACACACATTCTACACGAATTAGATAAAATAAATACAGTGATAATAGATTTGGAGGGTTTGGCAAATCATCGGGGTTCTTCTTTTGGAGCTTTAGGTAGGGAGAAGCAACCAAGTCAAGAACAATTTGAAAATAATCTATCCTACCAACTAATTAGATCAAATAAAAAGAATTGTTGGTTAGAGGATGAAAGTAGAACGGTTGGTGCAAGAATTATCCCTGAAGGAATTTGGAATCAAATGCGTCAAGCACCACATTATTTTCTTGACAAGACCTTCGAACTGCGTTTAGATCAAATTATGGAAGATTATGGTGCATTTTCAAAAGAAGATTTACAATTTTGTATGGACCGAATTTCCAAGCGCCTTGGACCTCAACATGCAAAAAAAGCGATTAATCATATAGAAATTGGGGAGCTTCGAGAAGCTTTTTCAATCGCTTTAATTTACTATGACAAGACTTATACCTATCAAAAGGAAATCCATCCATTGGGAAAGAAATTTCAGATAGAATGTACATCGAAAAACAATTCTCAAATTGCAAAACACCTTTTTGAATTAAGCAATGGAAAATAACACAATAAAATTAACTGAATTCACCAAAGGTGGCGGCTGTGGTTGTAAAATTCCACCTCAGGAATTAAAAGAGCTGTTAAAAGGAGTCAATGCAGTAAATACAGAGCAGCTATTAGTTGGTAATTCAAGCTCAGATGATGCAGCAGTTTATGTATTAAACGAGGACCTTTGTTTAATAAGTACAACAGATTTTTTTACGCCTATTGTAGATTCTCCCTACGACTTTGGAAGAATTGCCGCAGCAAATGCAATCAGTGATGTTTATGCCATGGGTGGAAAACCAATCTTAGCATTGAGTATCCTTGGCTGGCCAAGTTCAATATTGCCAATTGCTATTGCTACAGAGGTATTAAAAGGTGCAACAGAAACTTGCCGACTTGCTGGGATTTCCCTAGCTGGAGGTCATTCAATTGAAAATAATGAGCCAATATTTGGCTTAGCTGTAAATGGAATTGTTTCTAAAAATAAGATAAAGAAGAACAATACTGCACAAGCTGACGATATTATATTTATTTCGAAAGCAATAGGAACTGGAATATTATCTACCGCTATAAAGCGTGGTTTAGAAAGCGCTCATTTTTCAGAAATCCTAACTGAGAGTATGTGCCAGTTAAATTTCATGGGAGAGAAATTAGCTGAATTTCCTTCAGTATCTGCAATGACTGATATAACTGGCTTTGGTTTATTGGGCCATCTTATTGAAATGACAGATAATGGAAGAATCTCTGCCGTCATAAAGAATAAAAATATTCCACTTTTGACTGGCACAGCTGAACTTGCAAAACAATGGGTTTATCCTGATAATACTATGCGAAATTGGAAAATGTATGGAGCTGATGTCAGCGGAATTTCAGGAGAAATGTTACTCACCTTGTGTGATCCACAGACAAATGGTGGACTTTTATTTTCTGTTCATCCTGACTTTAAAGGTGATGTAAGTAAATTATTTGAGACTGAAAAACTTCCCTTGTTTGAAATAGGAAAGTTTGAGCTTAAAAAAGAATTTTCAATTAATGTTGAATAAAGAAACTTGTTTTATTCTTTCAAACTTTTTAAATCAATTTTACCATTTAGTTCCATTTTAGAAACCTTTCCAATTAAATTCATTGACCCAACAGAGATAGTTAAACTATGTGGAAATAGAATCCCCGTTACATTCTTGTAATCGTTGTATGTGGTAGTTGACTCATTTGTTTCCTCTCCAACTTTTTGTATTGAAATACTTTTTTCCTTTAAATAACTAGTTGTATTATAATAGTCATAGCTTACATTTTCACCATCTTTTAATTTTAAAACATAATATTCAATTCCGTTATCATTTTCAATACCAGTAAGTTCATAATTTACGCCATTTGTTATATAATTCATTTCTGGAAATAAACCACTTGATTTCTTCTTAGATGCTAATTCGTCTGAAGTCATATCTTTTTTGCCACTTTGTATATCAAATTTAAAACCTGAATTACCATCACAAAAAGTCTTTTGAAATACCATTCCTTGACCTTCCATTTTTTGCGCTTCCGTAGTTGGAGACACAAAATATTCTGTCATTTTCAAGGGGATAGGAATTTGAGGAGATGACATGTCAATAACACGTTCATAGGATTTCACTTTTTTCACTTTCTTTGAAAGTTCTTTAACACTACTTGTTAAACTTACTGCAAATAGATACTTTTCAATTAATTCATCCTTAGAAATTGTTGCAGGTTTTATATCTTTTACTTCTTCAGCGAAGGCATCTAGAAATTCAATCTTTCCATCCGAATCAAATTTCTTTAAGCTTTCAATAATTTCTTCATTTCCAACAACAACAATGTTACAATTAGTTGAAGTAAAATATTTCTTACTCATTACTAAAACATCTTCTTTTGTCGTTGATTCTAATCGTTGAAGATACGTTTGATAGTGATCTTTCTCTAATTTATTTTTTATAATAGAATAAGCAAATTCAGCAACTGTTTCTGGGCTTTCTAATGATCGTGCGAAGTCACCGGCCATTGAAGATTTAGTAAGGTTTAATTCTTCATCTTTTACCAAATCAGTTTTAATTGTTTGAAATTCTTTCAATATTTCAGTAATAGCTGAGTCGGTAACAGCATTTCGGAAATTCCCACCAGCTGACATCCAGGAACCAAATTCGGTAATTCTTAAAGAAGAGTAGCAGCCATAAGTATATGCTTTATCTTCGCGTAAATTTTGCATTAATCGTGTTCCAAAACCACCACCACCAAAGATGCCATTTAGAACTTTTAGTGGCAATTGGTCTTGCTCACCTGTTCTAATTTTAACAGGATAAGTAATAGAAACAACAGATTGAACAGCTCCTGGTTTTTTAATAAAAACAACACGGTTTCCTGTAGGAAAAACACCATCATTTGCTGGATTGGTAAAAATTGGACCATTAGTTCGCCAAGCAAGCAAATATTTAGTTATTAAGTCTTCCAATTCTATGCGATTAATATCGCCAACTACTACTAAATATCCGCCATTTGGCTTGAAATTATTTTTGTAGCTAGCAATGATATCTTCTCGTGTAATATTATTTAATGTGCTTTCTGTCATTATTTCTCCATAGGGATGTTTTGGGAAATTTAGTTTTGAAACAGCATTTTTCGCCATTGAACCTGCATCTGATTTAGTTGATAATAAATTAGATTGGAGCTGTTTTTTAACTCTCTCAAACTCAGATTGCGGAAAATTTGCATTTTGCATTATATCATTCATTAATTCAAGACCTTTATCAAGATGCTTGGTTAAACAGGACAAATTAACAACAGAATTACTAGCATTTAAATTTGCGCCGATAAAGTCAATTTCTTTGTCTAATTGATCTTTAGTTCGTTTTTCTGTCCCTGACATGATTAATGAACCCATAAAATCAGATAAACCAGCTTTATCTCCTTCAATTCTTGGATCAGACCCAATAATAAATTGAAAGGCCACACGAGGTAATTTATGGTTTTCAGATAAAATCACTGTAATTCCATTTACCGTAGTAAAAACTTGAGATTCAGAAATATTAATTTTTTTAGCTTCAGTTGGCTTCGGCATAATAGACCTGTCAACTTGAGCTTGTAAAAAACTATAAGATATTAAAAGAGCACTAAATAGTATTTTTTTCATGGAATTATTTTTCTTTTGGGAGGTAATGAAGAATTACGCGAGCATCTTGTGTTAAATATTTATTTGCAACTCGTTTTATATCTTCTTTTGTAACTTTCATATAATTGTCTAGCATGGAATTTACACGATTTGCATTTCCGTAGTAAACGTGATTGTCTGCTAAATTTTCTGCAATTCCTGCTATGGAAGAATTTGATGAAACTAAGTCATTTTCAAATTTATTTCTTGCTTTATTAAATTCTTCATCACTAATTAATTCTGATTTTATTAAGTCGATTTGAAAGTCGAATTCTCTTTGAATACTATCTAAATTCACATCTTTTGATGCGATAGCTGCAAAAATCCCAATCCCAGCATCCTCTAAGCCATAATAAAATGAGAAAGCAAAAGTTGCCATTTCTTTTTTCTCAACAATTGTTTTATTAATGCGAGAACTACTTCCACCAGATAGAACCTCGTTTAGCATTTCAATTGCGTAACTATCAGTATTTAATTGTTCAGGAAATTTATATCCCATAAAGATAGCTGGCAATTGAATATTATCATAAATAACTTCTTTAGTAATACTTGTGAGAACTGTTTTATCTTTTTGAGTACGTTTTATTTCAATTGGTTTTGCAGCATAAGTAGCAAGTAAATTTTTAGCTTCGGGATCTTTGGGGTTCATGAAATTAAGTGCATCAAATTTTGACTTTGAAATACTGTATGTTTTTTCAAAATTAGCGTCAGAAAGTGCTATAAAATCTCTGTAAACGTTTAGAGCTTGACCTTTTGGTATAGATCCGAAATATGTTTGAATCCACTTTTTTGTTTGCTCAATATCAATATCTCCAGCAATAGAAAGTGTTGAATTTGATGGAACGTAGAAATCTTTGTAGAAATTTATGTAATCAGTTTCTTCTGCTGCGTCTAAATGTTCCATACTTCCGATTGGAGCCCAATTATATGGATGAGTTGTAAAAACACGCTTGAACATTTCTGTAAAAAATGAACCGTAGGGTTGGTTATCAACCCGTTGTCTTTTTTCTTCTTTTACAACACTGCGTTGCGTTTCAATTCCTTTTATATCAACTTTTGCATGTAGCATTCGTTCACTTTCCAACCACAAGCCAAGTTCTAATTGATTAGAAGGAAGTAATTCATAATAGTATGTTCTATCTTGAGAGGTATTTGCATTTAGTTCACCACCATTTTTTTCAACAATTTTGCTGTATTCGCCTCTCTCAATATTTTCTGAACCTTCAAATAATAAATGCTCAAAAAAGTGAGCAAATCCTGTTTTATTTGTATTTTCATTTTTTGACCCAACATGATACAAAACAGAGACTGCTACAATTGGAGTTGATGTTTCTTGATGTAAGATTACATGTATCCCATTTGCAAGATCATATTCTACGTAGTCTATTTTTTTTTGAGAAAATGCTACTAGACTTGTTGCAAAGAAGTAGCTTACTAATATGTATTTTTTCATTTATTGATTTTGATTACGCAAATATAACCGAGATTCGTTAAAATAAAAAAAATACTTTAATACTACATATTAATTTAGTGTTTAGGATATAAATTTTCCTTATTTTTGATACTCTTATGAAGCTTATTTTCAAGTGCATTTTTATATTCAGTAACTTTTTATCTTTTGCTCAAGGTATTGTGCCAACAATTGATTTTAATAATTTCCTTGTCTCTTTTGAAAATGGTTTTTTTCGTCAAATAGAAGTTCAACCAGTTTCAAATTTAAAAGCGGGAGATGAATTTGTTACTTATTTAGATACACGAGGTAATTTAAGGATTTATGATGGAAAGGAACGCAAAGACATCACGCTTCTCAATGCAGAATATGAAATTTCAGATCATTTAATGGCCTACAAAATTGCTGGTGCTCTTCGTCTTTGGGATGCAGGACAAATATATAATCTCACCAATTTTGCAATGGATTTTGCTGTTCGCGATAGCTTAGTTGTTTATCAAGATAGAAGATATAGTTCTGTAAACGTTTATTGGAACAAGCAAATGATTCCAATTATGACCTTGCTTAACGAAGTGAAATTACCTTCTTTTATTGGCGAAAACATCTTGGTTTTTAATGATAATAGTAACACATATCACGCTTTTTGGAGAGGAAAGAATTATGAAATAGGAACGTATAACGATGAAAAAATGAATTTCAATATTGGCACAGATGTCTTTTGCTTTAATGATCCATATTCCCAAACATTTGTTGTTTTTCAAGATGGGATTTTTACAGAGGTAGAATCAATGTTAGCTCAGAATTTCAAATCAGGAAGAGGATTTGTGACGTATCAAGATATCAATGGGAATCTATATTATTATTCTAATAACGATAAATTTCAGCTTTCAAATTTTGCGCCCAATTTTACAGATACCAAAGACGATATTACGATTTGGGGAGAAAGTAATTACCTTTTTGCTTTTGTAAATGGAGAGAAAAAACAAATAGCCAATTACATTCCAAAAGATTATAAACTTAAAAACAATATTTGTGCTTTCCGTAATATTATGGGTGGAGTAAGTGCAGTTATAAACGGTAGGGTAGAAGAAATAACAAATTTACAGGATGCAGAATATGAAATTTATGGAAACAAGGTATTGGTTAAATTATTCAATAAATCAAGTATTGTTTTTAGTAACGGTAAGAAATTCACAAATTAAATCATATTCTATTTCTGTACATCTTTATTTTCTGATGATATTAAAAGCACAATAATTAAAAAAATAGATCCTTTAATTATTAAGTCAATAAAATAGTTGGTAAATAATAGGTTACTAAGAATTGAAATCCCTAAAATCGCAATACAGATTTTTAAGATGTTGCAAACCAATTTGTTTTTTCTTAGGGCAAATTCTAAAAAGAGAAAACAAATAAAAAGTATTGTGGGAATAAAAAGTAAATTCCAATACAACTTGAGGTAAGCAGGATTTATTAAAAAATAAATTGCTATAAAAAATTGAAGGATAATAAAGCTGTAAACTACTTTTAAGGTTATAATTTTTTTATCTTGAATTAAAAAGGAAAGTAGGAATATAATTAATGGAAGACCAGAGGCAATTGTAAAATTTAACCAAGGAAACAATTCCCCTTGAATTATTTGGGAAACACTAATTAAGAAAACGAGTCCCAAAATTATTCCAATAAACGCACTTAACTTAAGTTTCATAGAGTGAATTGTCTTAAAATTAGTGTGATCTTCTACTTTTTTCAGTAATACAAACAAGCTCCCACAATACTCTTGCTCCAACATTTGCATCCCAATCACCTTCTTTTCCAGGCGCAACTTCGTTTAAGTCGAAACCAATAATTTTTTTACCTGAAGCAACAACTTGCGAAAATAGGTAAGAGATTTCGTGTAAATTAAATCCGCCAGCTACAGGTGTGCCGGTATTTGGACAAAGTGATGGGTTAAGTCCATCGATATCAAAGGAAATATATACGTTTTCGGGTAGTTGCTGAATAATTCCATTTACTTGTTCCTTCCAAGTTTTACCTGCGTATGCTTGATTTTTTATATCCCAATCGTAAAATGTTTGAATTCGATTGTCTTTTTGTGACAAAAGTACTTCTGTTTCAGAAATATCTCTGATGCCAACTTGCACTAATTTATGCATGTTACCACAGCTTGAGAGTACATTATACATAATACTTGCATGCGATTGCGTAAAACCCTCGTAGGCAGTTCTTAAATCTGCATGAGCATCAATTTGTAAGATTCCAAAACTTGAATATTTTTCATTTAAAGCTTCAATTAATCCAAGTGGTGTAGAATGTTCACCACCAAGAACAGCAGGAATTTTACCAGTAGAAATTAGCTTTAGACAGCGCTCTTTTAAATTTTCTTTTAGTGCAACTTGTGTTTTATTTATTTCTGTGATTTCTGGGCTATATTTTTCTTTCGCTGCATTTTCTCCATTCGTCTCCAAGTAATCTAAATAGCTGACACTTTTAGCGCTTAAATTATCATTTAGTTCTTTCCATTCTTTGGAAATTGGTGACATAAATACTTTAGTAGTATACGCTTTTTCAAGTTCAGGATGAAAAAAATCTAGTTGTGTTGAAGCATCTAAAATAATTTTTGGACCATTACTCGTTCCTTTTCCATAAGATGCTGTTGCATCCCAAGGAATAGGAATAATTACTATATCTGCTTCTTCTTCAGTGCAGGGGAAACCAAAAATATTTCCATTTGCAATACCAACGCCATTTGGATCAAAATCAGTCATTAGTTACCATTTTTATAAGCTTCAATTGCTTTTCTTACAGAACTAAATCTCTTCAGTAAAACTTCAGCTGCTGAATAATCAATTTGTGTTTCATCCATAATCATTTTTGTTCCTCGATCTATAAGTTTGTCATTACTCAATTGCATATCAACCATCTTATTTCCTTTTACACGTCCGAGTTTAATCATTAGTGAAGTAGAAATCATGTTTAAAACTAGTTTTTGCGCAGTTCCTGATTTCATACGTGTACTTCCAGTGACAAATTCAGGTCCAACAATTGGAGTTATAGCAAATTGAGCTGTTTTCGCTAAAAGTGAGTCTGGATTACATGAAATTCCCGCTGTTAAAATTCCGTTTTGCTTTGCTTTTTCGAGACCTCCTATTACGTAAGGTGTAGAGCCGGAAGCTGCAATGCCAATTATTGTATCATCTTTCGTGATTTTATATTCTAAAAGATCTTTCCATGCTTGTTCTTTATCATCTTCTGCAAATTCTACTGCTTTTCGAATTGCAGCATCACCACCAGCAATAATTCCCACAACAATACCATGTTTAATTCCAAATGTAGGGGGACATTCGCTCGCGTCAACAATTCCTAATCTTCCACTTGTACCTGCTCCGATATAAAACAAACGACCTCCATTTTTCATCCGTTCAAAACAAGCATCAATAAATGAAGTTATACTTAAAATTTCCTTTTCTACTGCAAGAGCTACACATTGGTCTTCCTTATTTATGTTGATCAATAATTCCAGAGTCGACATTTTTTCTAAATGTTCATGATTCGAGGAAGATTCGGTAATTTTTCTCACTTTTCTAGACTAAATATGCTTTGAAATCATTGTCAACTAGTTCGACCTCCACACGATCCTTTAATGTAGTTGATAAACCCAAACCAATGAAGTCAGTTTTAATAGGATATCGTCTGTGTGCTCTATCAACTAAAGCAACAGTTTTAATCGCTTTTGTTGCTTGCTCAAGAAATTTCATAACGGCATATTGCATTGTTTTTCCTGAATTAATGACATCATCAACAAGAATGATATATCCTTTTTTTAACAACTTTTCATCAATTGATAAGCGGATTTTTTCACTCCACGGCTCTTCTTTATTTATTGAAACTTCGAAATAAACAATTTTTACAGTTGAATTAGCATTAATTACTTCTACAATTTTTTTTGCAAGAATGCTACCATTTCCTATTATTCCTCCAATAAAAAGTGTTTTTTCTTCAAAAGAATTCTCTAGGATTTGATGTCCTAAACGAGTGATTTTCTGCTCAATTTGCTGGTGGTTTAATATAACTTGCATAATTTCAAGTGTGTTTGTACAAATATAGCTAAATCAATAAATCATCTGGATTAATGAGTTCACTTTTTTCTTGATTGAACAGCTTCGTAAACAACGTGTTGAATTTTAGTCCTGATATTTAAGTCGCGTAATTTCCAGTTTTCAGCATCAGGATTTACACGATTTGAGAGAAAAATAAAAATTACCTTATCTTTTGGATCTGCCCAAGCCAATGTTCCTGTGAATCCAGAATGACCAAAACTTTCCTGCGACGCTAAAATATCGCAAGGACCTCCACCGCTACTATTTGGTCTGTCAAATCCTGCACCTCGGCGATTTCCTGAAAATTGAGCTTTTGTGTATTCATTTACGGTTTTCTCATTAAAGAATGTCACTCCTGCGTATTTCCCCTTTAAAAGAAATAAATTCATAATGCTAGCTAAGTCCGTAGCATTACAAAATAATCCTGCATGACCTGCAACACCTCCAAGCATTGCGGCTCCTGGATCGTGAACATGACCATGAATAAGTTGTTTTCGGAAGATTAAATCATTTTCTGTTGGTATAATTTTTGTTTTTGGGAAATAGTTTAATGGTAAATAACGCGCAAACCTCAAGCCCATGGGTCCGTATATATTTTTTTGTAAATATTCATCTTGTTTGCAATTAATTTGTTTTTCAAGAATTTTTTGAGTGAAATAATAACAGAGATCAGAGTAAAGATATTTCTTTGCTCCCAATGGAGTTTGAAATATTTGAGCATACATGCTATCTACGTAAGATGGTTTTATAAATATATTTTCAGCAACTTGAAGTTTGAAATTTTCCGATTTTAAATTGTTATAAATAACGGGATTTAACTCACCATTTTTGAGTGTTCTTTTATAAAATGGTATCCATGGAGTCAAACCAGCCTGATGTGCCATCATTTCTCTTAATCCAATTTCACCATATTCAGTTTTATTGATTAATTCAGGAATATAGTCTTTTAACTTTTTATTGAGGTTAAATTTTTCTTGCGACTGAAGATGCATTGCGAGTAATGTTGATGCTGCAATTTTTGTGATGGATGCAATGTCATATACATCATCATTCTCAACTTTTCTAGCGTCTTTTTCATATGTTTGATTTCCAAAGCTCTTTCGGTAGATTATTTGATTGTCAATCGCTACAAGTATTTGACAACCTGGATAAGCACCATCAAAAATTCCATTTAAAGCTATTTGATCAATTTCCATTAATTTTTGGGAGTCTATACCGATTTCTTCTGCTTGACTTAATTTTAATCGTCCATTTGCTAAGGTTTTTAGTCCATAGTTACCAGCATATTTTTCATCTTTTGATATGATTTCCTTGTTTGTTTTACCAGAAATAGAAAGTGCACCAAAAATTGCTTGGGAAACACGATTCTGAGCTATCGGATTATTTTCTTTACCCAAAATCAGAGAAGCTATATTTTTTGTTTCGATCTGTTTTAAAATCTCCTCATCACCAAAAATACTAAGAACAATTTTTGCTGATTTTGGAAGTTTCTCAAATAGTTGGCTGTTTATTGAATCAATAATATTTCCCCCATCACTAAATACATTTGCATGAAGACTTAGTAAAATTATTTCACTGTCAATGATTTTAGCCCAGTCTTTTGCTGTAATTAAATTGAAATTTGGAGCATGTATTGAACTACCAGAAATAAAAAGCTCGCTTGTTTCCAAAAACTCGTTGGGATTCCCGCCGATATTTACCAAACCAATATTTAGGTCCAGCCTACCAAGTGGGAGTAAATTATCTTTATTCTCTAAAAGAGTAATTGATTTCTCGTATTCAAAATATTGTTGATTTAAAGGTAGAAAATTTAAACTTCTTAGTTCTTTTGATAGCCATTCTGACGGTAGATTTGGGTATTCCCAGGTAATTTTTTCTTGACTATGATTATTTACACAAAAAGAAAACATACACCCTAAAATCAAGATGAAGGAAACTCGTGCTATTTTTTTGTGATGATACATTTTTTCTTTGTTTACAAATTTATTCAATTATTAAGTTTGTTTTAATTTACTCTCAAAAGAATATGAACAGATAAGTATTATTAATTATTTGAATGAATGTAAAGTGTATGAATGACACTAACCCAATATACAAATCTTTTAAGAGTTAAGCAAATTAATTTGTCAACACTCTAAATTTGATTTGTTGGAAAAATCTGAATTTTAAATCATGTTTTAGTTGTGATAATTGTAATTTTGCAAGTATTAATTGATAGCATTTACTTAGAAATTAAACTATGGAGTTAAGCGGGAAATTTGGTACAAATAATGATTTAAAAAAATCTATTGGCTTATCTGGTTTAGGGCAGCAATTTTGGAATCTTTCGCCTTCTGAATTAATTGAGGATTGTGTAATTACTGGAGATGGAATGCTAACCGATACTGGTGCTCTTGCTATTGATACGGGTGAATTTACAGGTCGTTCACCAAAAGACCGATTTATTGTGCGTGATGAAATTACCGAAAAAGCAGTTTGGTGGGGAGATGTAAATATTGGATTTTCTTCTGAGAAATTTGACACACTTTATACTCGAATGAAAAGTTTTTTGGTAGAAAAAGATGTGTATGTTCGCGATACATATGCCTGCGCTGATGAAAAATTCAGGTTAAATATTCGGGTTGTTTCTGAATTTGCTTGGTCAAATTTATTTGCATACAATATGTTTCTTCGGCCAACTAGCGACGAGCTTCAAAATTTCAATCCAGACTGGCATATTGTTTGTGTGCCGAGTTTTAAAGCTGATCCGGCAATTGATGGGACAAGACAGCATAATTTTGCAGTATTGAACTTCACAAAAAAAATGATTTTGATCGGAGGCACTGGTTACACTGGCGAAATAAAAAAAGGAATATTTTCTGCATTAAATTTTTTATTGCCACACGAAAAAAATGTTTTATCAATGCATTGTTCAGCAAATATTGGAATGAATGGCGATACAGCAATATTTTTTGGCTTATCTGGAACAGGAAAAACTACCTTATCTTCCGACCCTAATCGTCGCTTAATTGGCGATGATGAGCATGGCTGGAGTGATGATACTGTATTTAATTTTGAGGGTGGATGTTATGCAAAAACAATAGATTTAATCCGAGAGAAAGAGCCACAAATCTATGATGCAATTAAATTTGGCGCATTATTAGAAAATATTGGTTTCGAAAATGAGTCATCAACTCCTGATTATTCAGATAATAAAATTACAGAAAATACTCGGGTTTCTTATCCGATCGATTTTATTGACAATATTGCTGTTCCATCAATTGGAGCTGCACCAAAAAATATATTTTTTCTAACTGCAGATGCCTTCGGTGTTTTACCTCCAATTTCAAAACTTACAAAAGCCCAAGCAATGTATCATTTTATGTCAGGCTATACGGCAAAGGTCGCTGGGACTGAAGTTGGCGTAACTGAACCAACAACTACTTTCTCTGCTGGATTTGGTGCTGCATTTTTACCTTTACATCCGGCTAAATATGCTGAATTATTGGGTGAAAAATTAGATAGCGCTAATATCAATGTTTGGTTATTAAATACTGGGTGGTCAGGAGGATCTTATGGTGTAGGAAGTCGCATGAAGCTTTCTTATACTCGTGCATTGATTACAGCTGCATTAACTGGAAAATTAAAAGATGTTCACTATGAAACTCTTCCTATATTTGATTTGGCATTTCCAAGTTCTTGTGATGGAGTGCCTTCTGAATTGTTAAATCCAAGAAATACTTGGTCTGACAAAGATCAATATGATCGAACAGCAAATGGTTTAGCAGCAAAATTCGTTAAGAATTTCGAGAAATTTGCAGAGGGAACAAGCAGTGATATTTTAGCAGCTTCCCCCAAAGTGCTTGCAAATTGAGGTTTTTTGACTAGCTCACATATTTAAATCAAGCAAATATTCTCAAAAAATATAAATCAAAAAAAAACCTCTTGAATTAAGAGGTTTAAATATTTTATAATTTCTATCTTTTGTGCATCGGTTCGTCAGAAACTGTTAATTTCTTTCTTCCTTTTTTACGACGTGATGCTAGAACTCGACGACCATTTTTAGATGCCATTCTGCTACGGAAACCGTGCTTATTTCTTCTTTTTCTTACCGATGGTTGAAATGTTCTTTTCATGATTTTAACTTAATATTGTCGCTAAATTTGAGGTTGCAAAGATAGTAAAATTTTGTTTAAAACAAATTCTTTTTAAATTTTTATTTAAAATTACTGCAATACCAATAAACCACACTATTTTTGTGACAAATATCATGAATGTTATCACCTAAGAAAGAAAAAACTGAAAAAGTTAAATTAACAAAGGATAGCTATAGAAAAGCGAAGGGAATCTTTTCGTATCTTAAGCCCTATGCTTTTGTTTATTTTATTGGTTGGGTATTTCTGGTTTTATCAACTTCTGCAGGTTTAGTTTTTCCTTATTTAATGGGAAAATTACTAGGAGCTAGCGGCTCAAAAACTTCTAGTTCTGGCACTATTGATTTTATTAGCATGGAAAATATCAATTCTATTGCTTTGTCTTTATTTATTCTATTTGCTTTTCAAGCTTTGTTTTCTTTTGTAAGGGTTGTAATATTTAACAATGTTACTGAAAATGCTTTGCGTGACATAAGAAATGATGCTTTTGAGAAGTTGGTATATATGCCGATGGATTTTTTCAATAAAAGTAAGGTGGGTGAACTTACAAGTCGTGTTTCTTCTGATATTGTTCAGCTTCAAGAAACATTACGCACAACAATTGCAGAATTCTTTAGACAAATAATTATTGTTTTTGGTGGCATTGCTTTTTTGTTTTTTATTTCCTGGAAATTAGCATTGATAATGTTAGCTACAGTTCCTGTTATGGCTATTGTGGCTGTATTTTTCGGTCGATTTATCCGCAAGTTAAGTAAAGAGGCGCAAAATTTTACTGCAGAATCAAATTCAATTATTGAGGAAGCACTATCGGGGATAACAAATGTTAAATCTTTTACCAATGAGTTGTTTACGCTCTCGAAATACAAGACTTCAACACAGCAAACACGGGATCTAAATGTCCGAAGTGGAATTTGGAGAGGACTTTTTGTTTCCTTTATTATATTCTGCCTTTTTGGAGCAATCGTTTTTATTATTTGGCAGGGTTTACTGATGACGCAGGGTCCAAATCCTACTTTGTCTAGTGAAGGTTTTTATCAATTTGTTTTGTTTACAATTATGATGGGTGCATCAATTGGATCTCTTCCAGATATGTACGCAAATCTTCAAAAATCAATTGGTGCTACTGAAAATTTAATGGATATTATCGGAGAAAAATCTGAAAAAGACCTCAGTAAGGGGAAAGAAAAATCATTGATTGAAGGAATGATCGAATTTAAAAATGTTTCCTTTGCCTATCCTCAACGCTCGGATGTTACTGTTCTTCAAGATGTCTCTTTTTCTATTTTAAAGAATCAAACTGTAGCTGTTGTTGGTCCAAGTGGCGCCGGAAAGTCAACAATTTCTAGTTTGTTGCTGAATTTTTATCACAATACAGGTGGTGAGATTCTAATTGACGGAATTCAAATAAATAACTACGATCTGGAATTTTTAAGGGAAAATATGGCAATTGTTCCTCAAGAGGTTATTTTGTTTTCAGGAAGTATATTAGAAAATATCCGCTTTGGATTAACAAGTGCTACTGAAGATGAAATCATTGAAGCTGCAAAAAAAGCGAATGCTTGGGAATTTATTTCAACGTTTCCAGAGGGTTTATTGACAGAAGTTGGAGATCGTGGAATTCAACTTTCTGGTGGTCAAAAACAAAGAATTGCCATTGCAAGAGCCTTACTTAAGAATCCTGTAATTCTAATTTTAGACGAGGCGACTTCTGCCCTTGATTCAGAATCTGAAAGATTGGTTCAAGAAGCATTAGAAATTTTAATGAAAGGAAGAACATCTCTGGTAATTGCCCATAGATTAGCAACAATTCGAAATGCTTCTCAGATTTTAGTTTTACAAGATGGTAAAATTAAGGAGTCGGGAACTCATAAAGAATTAATCGCTAAAAAAGGTCTTTATGCAGAATCTGTTGCGATGCAGACAATGGAAATTTAAATTCTTGAAAAGGCTTTTTCTGTTAATTACTCTGTACTCATATTTTTTATTTCGATTTAATTAACAATTTAATTTGTTTTGTTCAAAAAGAGTTAGACTTTTAACTTGCTTCTTAAGCGATTTCAATTAAATTTGTTCTCAATTTGCAGCGAACGTACGCTTCAATTAGTGTAAATTGAAACCCCTATGCCAAAAGATTCTTCTATAAAATCCGTTCTAATCATTGGGAGCGGCCCTATTATTATTGGTCAAGCCTGTGAATTTGATTATGCGGGTTCTCAAGCTGCCAGATCTTTGAGAGAAGAAGGAATAGAAGTAACACTTATAAATTCAAATCCTGCGACAATTATGACAGATAAGGTCGTTGCTGATAATATTTATTTGCAACCCTTAGAGCCGGAAAGTATTATTCAAATTTTAAAGAATCACAAGATTGATGCAGTACTTCCTACAATGGGTGGACAAACTGCTCTTAATCTTTGCATTAAATGCGATGAGATTGGGATTTGGGAGGAATACGGTGTGAAAATTATTGGTGTTGATATAAAAGCAATAGAAATTACTGAAAATAGAGAAGAATTCCGCGAGTTAATGTTGAAAATCGGAATTCCAATGGCTCCGCAGTCAACTGCGCGTTCATTTTTGGAAGGAAAAGAAGTTGCGCAAGAATTTGGTTTTCCACTATGTATTCGTGCTTCCTTTACTTTGGGTGGGGCAGGAGCTTCTATTGTTCACGATCCAAAACTTTTCGATGGCTTATTAGAAAGGGGCTTGCAATTGTCACCGATTCATGAAGTAATGATTGATAAAGCGCTTTTAGGTTGGAAGGAATTTGAATTAGAATTATTAAGGGATTCCAATGACAATGTTGTGATTATTTGCTCTATTGAAAATTTTGACCCAATGGGAATTCATACGGGCGATTCAATTACTGTTGCTCCAGCAATGACACTTTCTGACACTACTTTCCAAAGAATGCGTGACATGGCAATTAAAATGATGCGCTCGATTGGAAATTTTGCCGGTGGTTGTAATGTTCAATTTGCTGTTTCACCGGATGTTAATGAGGATATTATCGCCATAGAGATTAATCCTCGTGTTTCTCGTTCATCTGCTTTGGCTTCAAAAGCTACGGGTTATCCGATTGCAAAAATTGCGTCAAAATTGGCGATAGGTTATCACTTGGATGAATTGAGTAATCAAATTACGAAAACTACTTCGGCTTTGTTTGAGCCAACATTGGATTATGTTATCGTTAAGATTCCACGTTGGAATTTCAATAAATTTCCTGGGACAAATCGCGAGCTTGGTTTGCAAATGAAATCTGTTGGTGAAGTGATGGGAATTGGTCGTTCTTTTCAAGAGGCGCTTCAGAAAGCCTGTCAATCGTTAGAAATAAACCGCAATGGATTGGGAGCCGATGGAAGAGAATTGACAAATCAAACAGAGATTTTAGAAAGTCTGGAACATGCAAGTTGGAATAGACTTTTTCATATTTATGATGCGATTAAATTGGGAATTCCTTTTAAAACAATTGTAGAAAAAACAAAAATTGATATTTGGTTTTTAAAACAAATCGAGGACCTTATTAAATTGGAAGATGTCATTGAAAAATATGCGATAAATACAATTCCAAAAGATTTATTATTTGATGCAAAGCAAAAAGGATATGCCGATCGACAAATAGCTCATTTATTGCGCTGCTTAGAATCTCAAGTTTATACAAAAAGAACTGAAATGGGAATTCAGCGGGTCTATAAATTAGTAGATACCTGCGCTGCTGAATTTGATGCAAAAACGCCTTATTACTATTCGACTTTTGAATATGAAAATGAAAGTGTTGTCAGCGATAAAAAGAAGGTTGTTATTTTGGGATCTGGTCCAAATAGAATAGGGCAGGGAATAGAATTCGATTATTCCTGTGTTCATGGTGTTCTTGCTGCCAAAGAATGCGGATATGAAACTATTATGATTAATTGTAATCCCGAAACGGTTTCTACAGATTTTGATACAGCAGATAAATTGTATTTTGAACCGGTATTTTGGGAACATATTTACGATATCATCCAGCACGAAAAACCGGAGGGTGTAATTGTGCAACTTGGTGGACAAACAGCTCTAAAACTAGCGGAGAAATTAAGTCGCTTTGGAATAAAAATCATGGGAACAAGTTTTGAAGCACTAGATTTAGCAGAAGATCGCGGTCGTTTTTCAAAAATGTTGGAAGCAAATAATATCCCCTTTCCTCAGTATGGAATTGTACAGAATGCAGAACAAGCGCTTGAATTATCAGATGAACTTGGTTTTCCTTTGTTAGTTCGCCCTTCTTATGTTTTGGGTGGTCAAAAAATGAAAATCGTCATCAATAAAGAAGAATTGGAGTACCACGTAATTGATATTATCAATGAAATGGGAAATAATCAGATTTTATTGGATCACTTTCTTGGTGGAGCAATTGAAGCTGAAGCTGATGCAATATGTGATGGGGAAAATGTTTATATTATTGGTATTATGCAGCACATCGAACCTGCTGGAATTCATTCTGGAGATTCCTATGCTTTATTGCCTCCATATAACTTAGGCGATTTTGTAATGACTCAAATTAAAGATATTACACATAAAATAGCCATTGAACTTAGAACAGTTGGATTAATTAATATTCAGTTTGCGATAAAGGATGATAAAGTATATGTGATTGAAGCAAATCCAAGGGCTTCACGAACGGTTCCATTTATTGCGAAAGCCTACGATGAACCTTATGTGAATTATGCTACGAAAGTGATGCTTGGAGTAAATAAGGTGACTGACTTCACTTTTAATCCAAAAAAAGAAGGTTACGCAATTAAAATCCCAGTTTTTTCTTACGAAAAGTTTCCAGATGTAAAAAAAGAACTCGGTCCTGAAATGAAATCTACAGGTGAAGCAATTCGTTTTATTAAGGATTTAAAGGATCCATTTTTTACGAAAATTTATTCGGAAAGAAATATGCATTTGTCTCGCTAAGAAACTTTTTGAGTGGAATGTCATAATACCCCAATTTTTCTCTTGAATTAAGATTTACAAAATACTATATTTGTAGTATGCTTGATGTGAATGAAATTAGTGCGCCAATTGAAGCTGAATTAAGAGAATTTGAAATTCATTTTAAGGAATCGATGCGTTCTGAAGTAGGATTATTAGACAAGGTTACTCAGTACATCATAAAACGCAAAGGCAAGCAAATGCGACCTATGTTTGTGTTTTTAAGCGCAAAAATGCTGGGTTCGATTAACGAAACTACTTTTGATGCTGCTTCTTTAGTTGAATTACTTCATACAGCCACGCTTGTTCACGACGATGTTGTTGATGATGCAAATGAGCGCCGTGGATTTTTTTCGGTGAATGCTCTTTGGAAAAATAAAATTGCTGTTCTAGTTGGAGATTATATGCTTTCTCGAATATTGTTACTCACAATTCAAAAAAATAATACTGATTTGTTAAGCGTAATTGCCGAAGCAGTTAGAGAAATGAGCGAAGGTGAGTTATTGCAAATTGAAAAGAGTCGCAATTTAGACATTACAGAGGAAATTTATTTTGAGGTAATCCGAAAAAAAACAGCATCTTTAATTTCAGCTTGCTGCGAAACTGCTGCAATTAGCGTAAATTCACATGAACATCGTGAACGCATGAAAAATTTTGGAATTCTTGTAGGAATGGCATTTCAAATAAAGGATGATGTTTTTGATTACGCTAGTCCGGGTAAAATTGGAAAACCAACAGGAATTGATATTCGCGAACAGAAAATGACATTACCGCTAATTTATACTATTAATAATAGTGATTCTTCGGTTCGTAATGAGTTGAAAAATATTGTAAAGAATAAAAATCAATCTTCTAAGCACATCAAGCGAGCAGTACAATTGGTAAGTGAGAATGGTGGACTTGAATATGCTCATAAAAAAATGAAATCCATGATATCAGAGGCTTTCATTTTATTGGATGTATTTCCAGAAAGTGAAGCAAAAAAATCTTTAATAGGACTTCTAGATTATACAATTAACCGCGAAAAATAAGATGAAAAAAATAGTATTTGTATTTGTAACCTTGTTTCTAATTTTTGGATGTGAAAATACTACTGACAAAAAGATTGATAAGAAAATTAAAATTGAAAATTTAGTGGAGGTAAAAGATGGCGTTTTTACGGAGTGGTATCCCGGTAAAAAAAGCATCAAATTTCAAGGTGGCCAAGATGAACTTGGAAATAGAGATGGTAAATGGTCTTTTTATGCTGAAAATGGCACAGAATTATCTTTTACCCTTTATGATCATGGAAAAAAAGAAGGTTTTTCACTCGTAAAATATCCCAATGGAAGAATTCATTACAGAGGGGAATACCAAAATGATAAGATGATTGGACTTTGGTCAACCTATGATGAAAAAGGAAATTTGATTACTGAAAAAGAGTACGGCGATAGAAAATAATGAGTAAAATATCAGCATATATAATCGATCAAATTATGCAAGCTTCTCAAATTGAAGATGTGATTGGTGACTTTGTGAACTTAAAAAGAGCTGGATCAAATTTAAAAGGCTTAAGTCCCTTTACCGACGAAAAAACTCCTTCATTCGTAGTTTCTCCAGCAAAACAAATTTTCAAATGTTTTTCAACTGGCAAAGGTGGTTCTGTAGTTACTTTTTTAATGGAGAAAGAACATTTTTCGTATCCTGAAGCATTGCGGTTTCTTGCAAACAAATACGGTATTCAAATTCCAGAAGAGTCTGAACCAACTGCTAAGGAATTAGCTGATAAAACAGAACGAGAAAGTCTTTTTATTATCAATGACTTTGCAAAAAATTATTTCCATCAAAATTTACAAGAAAGTACGGAAGGAAAAGCAGTTGGATTAAGTTATTTTGAAGAACGAGGATTTACCAAGGAAACAATCGAAAAGTTTCAATTGGGATATTGCCTGAATGTTAGTGATGATTTTACGAAAGCAGCTTTATCAAAAGGATATTCCCTTTCTTATTTGGAAAAAGTTGGCTTAGTTAAATCAAAGGATGAGCGGCATTTTGACTTCTTTCGTGGTCGTGTTTTATTTCCTATTCAGAGTATTTCTGGTCGTATTTTAGGATTTGGTGGACGTTCACTCATTAATGATAAGAAAGTTGCAAAGTATTTTAATTCTCCAGAGAGTATTATTTATAATAAAAGTGAAATTCTCTATGGCTTATATTTTTCCAAGGGTGAAATTGTAAAATACGATGAATGTTTGCTCTGTGAAGGTTATACGGATGTAATAAGTATGCACCAGTCGGGCATTCAAAACGTAGTTTCGTCCTCAGGAACATCCTTAACAAAGGAGCAAGTTAAATTAGTTAAGCGCTATACGAAGAATCTTACTATTCTATATGACGGAGACGCTGCTGGAATTAAAGCTTCTTTTCGAGGAATTGATTTGATTCTAGAGGAGGGAATGAATGTTAAAGTTGTACTTTTTCCGGATGGTGAAGACCCAGATTCTTTTGCAAAAAAGAATTCCGATGCTGAACTTGCATTATTTATTAAAGAGCAGAAACAGGATTTCATCACATTTAAAGCTCAGATTTTATTAAAAGATGGTGAAAATGACCCCTTAAAAAAATCAGATTTAATTCGAGAAATAGTTCAATCGGTAGGACTTATTCCTGATCAAATAACACGAAGTGTTTACGTGAAGGAAATCGCTCGGCAATTTGATATTGAAGAATCTATTATTAGCAATGAATTGATGCGTTTGCGAAGAAATAGCTTGTCTAAACAATTTCAAGAACCCGAATTTAATCAAGTTCCATTACCTGAGAATGATCTTGTAAAAAGTCAGGAAACTACTGATCCAACGAAAGAGGACGCTTTTCGTTTTAAACACGAAGAAGAATTAATGCGCATGATGATTTGCTTTGGAACAAGAGAAATAGAAACTTTAGCATTGGATTCAAATGAATTGCATAAAACAAGTGTAGTTGAATTAATTCATCAAGAATTGAAGCAAGATCTTTTGACTTTTGAATACCCATTGTTTATTAAAATATATGATAAAATCATTGAAGGATTGAGCGAAAAAACATTTTACACAGCTTCTTATTTCAAACGAATTGAAGATCAGGAAATCGTTTCTTTTGTATCGGATATTGAGAGTCGTGAAATAGAACTCAGTACAAATTGGATTACCAAATTTAGTATTTTCACAAAATCTGAAAGCGATGATTTATATTCAACAGTAATGAATATTATTTACAATTTTAAATACAAGAAAGTTGAAGACCATTTGCTCTCAATTAAATCGACTATAAGTAAAGGAGATTTATCAGATGAAGCTATTTTATTCGAGTTGGGTCAACAAATGCTCTATGAAAATGTAAAAAAAGTTATTTCAGAAAAATTAGGTAGAATTATACTAAAATAAGTTATGCTAAGTACAACACTCTTTTCTCTTGGTCCATTTAAAATTTGTTTCTGGAATTTAGTTTTCCTTGCTCTTATTTTTTTCATTGCCGCAATTCTTAAAAGAATAGTCCATCGTTTCCTTAAAAAGTATGTTGAAACTGCAAATATTAACATGGAGGGCAGACGTGTTGCTTGGCTAAACCTAATTAGTCAGAGTGTTTACTTACTTGCGATTTACTTAGCTTTTTTAAGTTTAAAATTTAATAATAAGCTCGTTACTTTTCAGGATTTTTTAAATTTTAAATTAATTGATTTAAAATCTTTTCACTTAAATTTCTTTGACATATTTGTAATACTTACCATCTTTTTTGCATCAAGAATTCTCGTCAATTTTTCTAAAATAGTTATTGGAAGAAAATTCCGAAAAGCTGCTAATAGTGACTTATCAACCGAATATGTTTATGTCAAAATTGCAAAGTATTTTATTTATGTCTTTGCAATTATATTCTGTCTACAAATTTTAGATGTTGATGTAACCTTGTTATTAACAGGATCCGCTGCTTTATTAGTTGGAATTGGTCTGGGTCTTCAAGATGTTTTTAAAGATGTTTTTGCTGGTTTTGTCTTGCTATTTGAAGGTAATCTTCGTGTGGGAGATATTGTAGAAATAACAAGCGGCTCAAAAAATTCAACTAAGTCTTCAAGTGGAATTGTCGCAAAGATTGTTAAAATCAATGTCCGTACTTCTCAAATTCAAACTAGAGAGGGGAATGTATTAATTATTCCGAATACTCGACTTACACAAGAACAAGTTGAAAATTGGAGTCATGGTTCAGAATTAAC
>CAMDDR010000033.1:0-23180 GCA_945892995.1 Chitinophaga pinensis
GTGCTTGGGTAGTTACTGGAACACAGCCAGTACAACCAACAACTGCTTGTTACCAAACAGCAACCTTCACAAATTGTGCTTGGGTGCTTACTGGAACACAGCCAGTACAACCAACAACTGCTTGTTACCAAACAGCAGCTTTTAACACAGGTACATGTGCTTGGGTGCTTACTGGGACTCAAGAAATAAATGCTACAACTCAATCTGTATATAATTCATTTACTTGGACTAACAACGGTCAAACATATACAGCTTCTGGAACCTATACTGGAAACGAAGTTAACTGCGTAGCTCAAGTTTTGAATTTAACAATTCTTGCACCGGAGTATAAAGTGCTTTCTGCTTCTTCAATATGTAGCGAGACTCTTTACCAAGTTCCAGTTGCTACATCTTCTCCTTATTCAGTAAATGATGTTAAGGGCTATGATGTTGTAATAAATTATGATGCTACAAAGTTAGTTCCAACAGGAAATGTTACAATCACAAATGAATTGATAAATTCAACGTATGTTGAATCAAGCTCTGCAATTGCAAGTCCTGGAGTATTAAACTTAACTATTAATTTAAATGGATCTGCTCCAGCAAGTGCTGAATTTAATGGTACTGGTACTATTTTTAATGTAGGTTTTACTAAGTTAGTAGGCTTTAATGCAATTGATTCATCTATTGTTTCAGTTCCATTTATGCAAGAAAGTTATATAACTGGAGTACAAGCTAAGTCTGTTAAATCAGCTAAAATGTATTCAACAGCGATACAAAGTTATACTGGAAACCTAGTTTTTTGGTCAGACTCAAGTCCTATCACATACAATTCAGCTTCTCCATCTAGCGCTTTGATAACAAATATCTATGGTTCAACTGGTTCTCCTGTAACTCCAAATCAAAATGGACAGTTTACAAGTAACCTTTCTTCTGGACTTGATCTTTCAATACAAAGAGATGTTATTAACGAAAATAGTGTTCAAGCAATAGTTAACGCTGCTGATGCTGTATTGGGTAAAACGTTATTGATAAACGGAGCTTTTACTCCTTCAGTATATCAAATCATTGCTTTAGATGTTAATTTAGATGGCGTAGTTAGTGCAGGTGATATTTCTCAAATGAAACAAAGAACTACATTATCTATTCCTGAATATATGCAATCTTGGAACTATAATAACCAAGGTGTATCAAATGGTTCACCATCTAAAGATTGGATATTTGTTGATAATGCTAGAACTGCAACACCTGCTTATGTTATTTCAGGTACATTTCCAGCAAACGATAACATAGGTTTCTCAAAAGCAAGAGTTCCTCAGGTTCCTTTTATTCTTCCTATGGTTGTTTCTAATTATACTTCTAATAATTCAACTTGTCCAACAGTAGGAACTGAAACATACAAAGGAATTATGTTAGGTGATGTAAATGGAAGTTATGCTTCTTATACTGCTGATGGATTGTTAAAATCTGAAGATGCACTAATTACTATTGATTTAAGTCAAGCTGTAATTAATGGTAACAAGGTTACTGTTCCAGTAGTAATTACTTCAGACGAGCCTGTTAATGCATTAGACTTAGCATTTGAATTTAATGAAAGCAAGTTATCTTTTGACAATGTTTCTGAATTAGCTCAAAATATAGAAGCTGAAAGTTTTTTCAATCAAAATGATAGAACTTTCCGATATTCAGCATATACATTAGAAAACTTCAAATTAAATCAATCAGTTGCTTTAATTTCTTTTGAATCAACAGATGGTACAATTAACAAAAAAGATTTCAAGTCATTAATGGGACTTTTAAATGGTAAGCCAGTTGATGTTTCTTTTGAAAAAGCAGGAATTACTTCATCTATTCTTGATAGAATTTCTATCTATCCTAATCCATCAAACGGAAACTTTACTGTAGTTTCTTCTGAGGATGTAAACATAGAAATTTTGGAAATGAGTGGTAAATTATTAAAAGAAGTTTCTGTAAAATCAAATCAAGAGCAAGCGATTAATCTTGATAATGTAAGTGCAGGAGTTTACTTGATTCGTGTTTTTAATCAGAATTCAAGTTCAACTCAAAGAATCGTTATTGCAAAATAACAACCTTTTTTTTTAGTTAAGGAAAGTCGTGGCAGTATTGTCACGGCTTTCTTTAATTAATAGTGTTTTTTAATTATTAGGATGAAAAAAATTGTTATATTATTTTTTTGTACTCAATTAATAAGTTTCACTTCTTTTTCTAGTTTATCTGATACAATTGTCTTTGATATCAGTCAAGCAACATATTCAAGTTTCAACAATGTTAATTTTATTGAGATTCCAGTTCAATTATCGGCTGGTAATAATCCTGTAAATTCTTTTGATTTTTGGTTTCAATTTGACCTATCAAAACTTTCATATATTTCTACAACTTCTTTATTGAGTGGTTTAGATGCATTTTCTAATTTCAATAGCACAAATCTCTATTTAAGTAATACAACATCTGGAACATCAATAAATTACTTAATACCTTCGAATACAAATTTGCTTATTTTAAAATTTATTGTTTTAGGATCTTGTACAGAAATAACCTCAAACGATTTCTATACTTCAACAGCATTAATTAACGGTGATGTAAGTAGTTCTATTTTTATCAATGGTGAAAATAATTTTGAGCTTACTGCAAGTGCTAGTTCTTCCTCTATTTGTATTGGTGCTAGTGTAACTCTTTTTGGTGGTGGTGCCACAACTTATACTTGGTCGAATGGTGTTACAAATGGCTTAGCATTTAATCCTGTTGAAACAACATCTTATTCTTTAATTGGAAGTGATCCAAACGGCTGTCAAGATACTACAAGTATTATTATTAGCGTATTTCCATTGCCAGATGTTACAGCAAATTCAAGTGCATCAATAGTTTGTTTGGGGCAATCTGTTACTTTAAGTGGGAGTGGGGCAGCATCTTATTCTTGGTCTAATAGTGTTGTAAATGCAGAAAGTTTTGTTCCAACCATAACTACAACATATTTTCTTACAGGAACGGACTTAAATAATTGTTCTAACACTGATAGTATCATAATTACAATTGAATTGTGTAACGGTATTTCAGATATAAATGAAAATTTATTTTTAATCTATCCAAATCCCTCCGATGATTTTGTAACTATTAAAATAGGTAGTAATTTTGTAAATTCTAACTATAGAATTTCAAATAATGAAGGAAAAATAATGTTGAATGGTAGTTTAAATTTAATAGACACCAAAATTGATTTATCAGGTCTTAAGCCTGGAGTTTACCTGTTTTGTTTTGGAGAGGACTATTATGAAAAAATTAAATTATTAGTTAATTAGAGATTAGCAATAAAAAATTCTGCTTGAGCAATAAACTTGATAAATCTAAACCCTATAATTTATTATGAATATAATAAACAGAGAGCTAAGTTGGCTTTCCTTTAATGAAAGAGTTCTTCAGGAAGCTTTAGATCCAATTGTGCCACTAACTGAGCGCATGCGGTTTTTAGGAATCTACTCGAATAACATGGATGAATTTTATAGAGTTAGAGTTGCAAATTTAAAGCGAATAGAGCATTTAAAAAAACAAAAAATTGATGGTTTTAATGGCAATGCTGAGCAACTTTATCAAGAGATTCGAAAAGTTGTAATGAAGCAACAAAAGCAATTTGAAAATGCATTTATACTAATAAAAGACGATTTTGAGAAGGAAAATATATTTATGCTGAATGAAAGTAAAGTGAGTAATATACAATCAATAATTATAAAAGATTATTTCAATCAAAACTTAAAGCACGTTATTTTCCCAATTATTTTAGAAAAAAAAAATAACTTTCCAAGACTTCGCGATTATGCTATTTATTTGGCTGTTAAAATTGTAGAATCAAAGAATAAAATTCGCTTTGCTTTAATTCAAATTCCAAGTGAATACAGTCGGTTTTTTGTTTTAAATGAGGAAAATAGAATTGATTTTATTTTAATTGATGATATTATTCGTCTTCAGCTTAAAGAAATTTTCTCAATCTTTAATCCGATTGAGATAATGGCATATACTTTTAAGTTTACAAGGGATGCTGAATTAGACATTGATGATGATTTATCTTTGTCTTTTTTTGATAAAATAGAAAAAAGTTTGAAGCAAAGAAAGAAAGGAGATCCTGTTCGTTTTGTTTATGACTCTAAAATGCCAAGCGATTTATTAAAATTCCTTATAAAATCTTTAGGTATAAATAGTACAAACAATAAAATTCCAGGTGGTCGATACCACAATTTTAAGGACTTTATGTCCTTTCCTGATTTTAACATCAAAAAGTTTAGATATCAACCTGAACCAAAACAAGCACATCCTTTATTTTTAAGTGAAAAAAGCCACATAGATATAATTTTAGAACAAGATGTATTATTACATTTTCCATATCAAAAATTTGATCATGTAGTAGATTTACTTCGTGAAGCGGCTTTAGATCCAAAGGTGAAAGATATTAAAATTAATATATACAGAATTGCTAAGAATTCAGATGTGATGAATGCGCTATTAGCGTGTATTTTTAATGGAAAGGAAGTTACGGTAGTTTTTGAATTACAAGCTCGTTTTGACGAAGAAAATAATCTTTGGTGGAGTAATAGACTTAAAGAATTTGGTGTAAATGTGATTTATGGCTCACCAAATTTAAAAATTCATTCTATACTGCTACAAATTAGAAAAATTATAGATAGAAAAGATCAATATGTCACGTTTGTAGGTACAGGAAATTTTAATGAAAAAACTGCTAGTATATATTCAGATTTGGCACTTCTAACTTCAGATCGAGAAATTTCATTGGAAGTGAATAAAGTATTTAAATTATTGGAGAACAATCTAGAAAGATATCAATTTCGTAATCTATTGGTTTCTCCTTTTAATACAAGAAGAAAATTAATTTCTTATATAGATAATGAAATAGCAAATGCTAAAGCAAAAAAAAGTGCCAGTATTAAAATCAAAATAAATAATATTACAGATATTAAAATTATTGAAAAACTCTATTATGCAAGTCAATGCGGAGTAAAGATTCAAATGATTATTCGTGGAATTTGCTGTATGAAGCCTGGCGTAAAAGGGTTAAGCGATAACATTGAAGCTATTAGTCTTGTTGATCGCTATTTAGAACACTCCCGTTTTTTTATTTTCGAAAACAATGGTCAAGCTGTCTATATTATATCTAGTGCAGACTTGATGCAGCGAAATTTAGATCAGCGTATTGAAGTAGGCGTGGTCATTAAGGATATTAAAATCCAAGCTGAAATTCAACGTATTTTTGATTTTCAGTGGAGAGGAAGTATAAAGGCAAGAAGTATTCTCGCTGACATGAAAAATACTTACTCTAAAAGAGATTTACCTCCATTTCATGCTCAAGGTGAGTTGTATAAAAGTTATATTCTTGAGAATAAAGATTAAAACAAATATTTTAGTACTGATAGCTTTTCAAAGGTTGTTTTATCTAAATTAAAAGTCTCTCTTTTAGATTGAATATAGTTTTGCTCAAATTCAGTCAGTACGTTCTGAATAATACTATCAGTTTGATCTAAATAAGTTACTTTATTACATGGTCCTTGATTTAACCATAAATTAATTGTTCTGTAATTAATTAAATCTAGGTTTTCTATCATGCTTACACCCAAATTCTGCGCAGCAATGGCATTGCAATGTTGCTCATATTGTCCTTTTAATGGAATAACCATTATTTTTTTTTCCAAGAAAAGTGCCTCAGCAGGCAGTTCAAAACCAGCTCCGCAAAGAACACCTGTAGAATTTGTAAAGCTATTATTAAAACAAGTGTTATCAATTGGAAAAAAATGAACATTATCTTGCTGCCATTTATTTTTTGAATATTTTGAGAAAACCTCCCACTTTACAGGAAATTGTTTTAAAAATTGAAGTAAAATATCATCGTGATAAGCCGGTAGATAAACAGTGTAATGCCCCATGTTTTTTGGTTCTGACTCACGAATGCTACTTCTTATAACTGGTGTAAAAATAGTATTGTCATATGACTCAAAGTGAAAACCTATTTTTTCTTTAGTAGGACAGTAGTGGTTTAAAATGTATTTCCCAATGCGATTTTCAATTTTTGACTTTGGTGCTTTTGAATTTATCACCGCCGCTTGATGACTCATTTCAATACATGGAACTCCATGCATTAGAGCTGACCAAGCAGAAACTGGTTCAAAGTCAGTAATGACTAAGTCAAAATTAGAAATCGGAAATTGCCGTATCTCATTTATGAAATCTATAGGGTGGGACTTGAAAACTGTCTGTAATAGATCAATTTTTCCAGTTTTTCCGCTTAAGAATGTCAGACCTGTTTTTTTATAATTAATTTCAAAATTTGATTGAATTTGAGATTGGTTTCCACTCACAAGAACTGTGGTATCAACGTATTTATTTAAAATAGGGACAATTTCTTCAGCTCTACTTAAGTGACCATTCCCAGTGCCTTGTATTGCATATAGTACTTTCATTCTCTCTGAAAATTTAAATTTGAAACTACTTCTTTTATGATCTGATCGTAGCTTAATGCATCTTTGAAATAATCGCTTTTATCATAAGCTTCTGACTTTTTGGGGTTTGAAATATGTTGATATAATGTCCATTCTCCATTATTGTATTCTAATGAAGTTGAATTTTCAACCCAATCTCCAGAATTTAGATAAGTAACAGATTCCCCTTTGGAATTAGTAAATTTTTTAATTTTAGGTTGATGAATATGCCCACAAACAACAAAAGAATAATTATTCTGTATGGCGATTTCTGCAACTGTCTCCTCAAAATTATTGACAAATTTAATTACTCCTTTTACACTATCTTTTACTTTTTTAGACAAGGATATTCTTCCTCTACCAAGTTTTTCACTAACCCAATTAACAATTGTATTAATCATAATTAGTAGGTCATAACCTTTTCCTCCTAGTTTTGAAACCCATTTCGAGTTTTTCATCACTGTATCGAACACATCACCATGAAAAATCCATGCTTTTCCTGTTTTAAGATTTAATACTAGCTTATTTTGGATTTCAAATAATCCAATATTGAACCCTTTAAATTTTCGAAGCATTTCATCGTGGTTTCCAGTTATGTAATACACCTTTGTTCCATTTGATAATAAAGAAGTTATTTCTTTAATAACTTGCATGTGCTCTGTTGGAAAATAATGCTTTCTAAATTGCCAAATATCTATAATGTCACCATTTAAGACTAATGTTTTTGGTTGAATAGAACGAAGGTAGGAGATTAATTCCCCTGCCCTAGATCCATAGGTGCCTAAATGAATGTCAGATATTACGACTAATTCAACATGTCTTTTTTTATCCATTATTATTTTTTTAGTAAAATTATCCATGTAGATTAACACTTATATTAAGCCATTTTTAAGGAATTAAAAGTTATAACATCAAAAATGTTGATAGTATCAGAAGGTTAATATTGTGGTAACAAAAAGAAAATAGTGCTTAAGACTATATATTTATGAGGTGGGGTGCAAAAATTAATTTTTAAGTAAATTAGTTTCCAGCACTTTTAATGTTGAAGATTTAAAATCAATTAGGGTGTTTAAATCCTTATAAAAGCATGATTTTTTGACCTTTGGGGTCACAAAATAGGGTGCCTTTTGGTATCTTTTTTTAATTAAATCCTATAATTATTTATGTTTAAGCTAAATTGAAAAAGATTTACCTATAACCTTGTAATCACTTAGTTTTTCTTAATAATTTGAAAAGACTTAAGTTGATCCTTACCGATTATTAACTGGTAAGTCCCATTTGACAAGGCAGATAAATTAACTTCTGTTTGCAATGAAGTTAAAACACCCGTTTGTACGATTTCTCCCAAGACATTGTAAATCTTATAAGAACTAGTTAGTAGATTCGATTTAATCGTAAGTGATGTAGATAAGGGATTTGGAAAAACGATTATATCTTGATCAGGAATTTGACTGATGGAATTCATACTTAATATTCCTCTTTTGTATATTACCTTACCAGAAATTGCATCTTGAAAAACACAATGTATTTTCCCATTGGCATAAATTATATCTGGATTGCTTTGTGAACCCAAGGTTGAATCATTAACAATTGCTTTAGAATCTACTAATTCTTGGATTGAGCCACTCACTGTAATTCCAGAGAAAATATCGTTGTTTGAAGGGGAGTTTTCTTGCCAAATCAAGACAATGGTATCATTTTTTCCAGAAATCCTTGGGTAATTTTGTACTCCGTTGATATTTCCAGGGGGTGTCATCATGGTTTGGGATTGTAAGACAAGTGATGGGCTTGTTAGTGTTTCACTCAAATAAGCTCTGTACTTTCCTGATGCCGCGCTTGCAGAAGCAGTAAGCAATTTCCCATTATTAAAAATACCATGCGGACCAGTAGAAGGACAGGAACTTAAGGTCCAATTTAAGTTGTTTACATTGGTGTAAGAGGAATAATTAGCACCGTCATCATCTGAATAAACGGCATAAATATCTCGAATATTGGCATCGTTATTTCTATACAGCAAAGCATGTTGCGCACCATCAATGACATATTCCGCAGGACAACAATCACAAGCTTCATCAGGAATGGAAAGCGCAATTTCCATTTCAGGTTGATAAGTAATGCCTTGATCTATTGAATGTACAACATTATATCTTGGATTTGTCATGGATGCATCATGAGCCATGTAAACAATAGAAGGATTGCCATTTTCATCCATATCCAAAGAAGGCATCCAAGCATGACCCGAATCATGATTGTCAACTCTGATTGTATCTGAAAATGTAATACCTCCATCAATTGACCTAACAGCATAAACTTTCCCTAGATCCATTGACATTGCTTTAAAAACAGCAATTACCGTATCACCTTTGGAAGCAATATCTGGCCCTGTCCAAGTCGTTAAATAACTGGAAACTGTTCCTGGAAGAAGTGTCACTGGAGTATCAAAGATTGAACCATTCAGTCTTGCTGTATACAATAATCCTGTCGAAGTTTTTCCAAAAATCACAACTGGCACATCATTCGCTGCCAAAGTTATTCTTGGTCGCGTATTTCCAAATTGATTGGTTTGGGTTACAAAAATTTCCTCCTCCCAAGAGATAATAGGCTGACTCCATAAAACTACGGAGAGAAATGTTGATAGAAATGCGATAAATAGTTTCATAGAGAATTTATTAATGAATATAAATGTAAATGTATTTATTTAAATACAATTTTCGAGGAGAAAATGTATTCGCGTTTGTATACGATTTACCGTAGAATTTGTTGAATTAGATTATTGAGGAATCACTTTTTTTGTAACCTATATTTTATTTGATATTATAGGATTATATGAAGACACGACTACCTAAAATTTGTTGTTATGAATGCAAAAAAGGTTTTCGTTTTGATAATATTCTATTCATCTAATTTATTTGCCCAGCTCAGTGAAGGCTGGATAATGGAAACACTAAGAACCTATTCACCGACATCTTACGGTATTATAAATCAATATAAAATAAATGGAAATTCAATTTCCTATAATCACAGATCATCTACTTTTGGTATGCACCATTTAGAATTTTGTGATAGGTCATCAATTAAGCAATTTCTTTCTTCTATTTCAACGACAGTTCATGAAACAACTCATGGATATGATTCTCAGATTCCATATATGCTTGCAAAACAGGGCTCATTTATTTGGAATGATGGTAATAGCGAGGGCTTTTATTTTGATGATCTTTATAAGGTTGCTTTTAAATTCCCAAAAAATAAGCTATTTCCAAGTGCAGAATTAATAAAGACTATTCCAATAGAACTTCGAACTTTTCGCTTTCCGACCTATATCACTTCATCTTCCAGTAATCAATCTACTCAGAGTGAGGGTATAATTGGTCTAATGGAAGAGTTTAATGCATATTATCACGGTTCAAAGGTCATATTTGATCTGCTACCAGTTTTTAAAGAAGAATATGGAAATAATTTTCTTTGGTCTTGGTCAAGTCAATTTACATCTAATTCCGAATCATTTTATGAGTTTGACTTTTTCATTAAAGAATATTTACTGTATGCTAAATCTAATTATCCAGAGCTTTATGAGGAATTAAAAAATAATAATGAATTTAAGCTAATATATAAAAATATTAGGACAAGGTTTTCAAATTTAATTGATCAATATGAGAAAAAGTATGATGAATTTACAATTTCTGCCAAAAAAAATGGGGGAGTAATCTATAGTTCAAATAAACACTTATCATCAATCCATCCAATTTTAGCTGAGCAAATTAAATCCCATCGCTACTCAGAAATTAACTCAATTTTTTTGACAAAATAATTTTTTTCAACAAAATCTGTATTTGTTGAAAACTCAGCTCTTAGAATTTTTTCTATCTACACATTCTTCGTAATTTTATTAAAAATTGAAGCGAATGTTTGACGACGAGGACGATGATTTTTTAGAAAATAAGTTAAACGAAGACCTCGAACAATTTGAGTCGCACCTTAAAGGCAATGTAATTGGTTTTCTAGATAGCGATAGGTTAGAAGCCGTTATAGATCATTATCTAGTTAATAGCCAATATTCTAAAGCGCTTTCTGCAGCTGAATTAGGTGTTTATCATTTTCAATACAACTCTCTTTTTCATTTGCGAAAAGCCCAAGCAATGGCTGGAATGGGCTTGTTGAAGGATGCGATTGAATTACTAAATAGTATAGAAAAAGCAAATGATTCTAATACAGAAATTTTCTTAACAAAAGCAGCATTATTCAGTCAATTAAGGGATCCCAAAAACGCAATAAAATATTACAGATTAGCAATGGAAATTTGTGATCCAGAGGATAAAGATGATATTTATATGGATATTGCCCTAGAATATCAAAATATGTCTCAGTTTAAAGAAGCAATTGAAATTCTTATCGAAGCAATAAAAATTAATAGTCAGAATGAGGGAGCTTTATATGAAATTGCTTATTGCTACGATCAATTAGGCGACTATACCAGTGCTATTAAATGTTATACTGATTTTATTGATGACAATCCCTTTTCATTTACTGCTTGGTATAATCTTGGTAATGCATATAGTAAATTAGAGAATTTTGATAAAGCAATATGGGCCTATGATTTCTCAATCTTAATTAATTATGAGTTTGGGCCTGCTCATTTCAATATTGGCAATGCTTATTTATCACTTGAAAAATACCATAAGTCTATTGAACATTTTCATGAGTGCATGAAATTAGATGGAGATGACGCCATGGCACTATGTTACATTGGTGAAGCACATGAGCAATTAAATGAATTAGATTTAGCGAGACATTTCTACAAAAGAAGTATTGAACTTGCACCGATGCTTTCAGAAGCTTGGTTAGGACTTGGGATTATTGAAGATATTGACGGAAATACGAAAGAAGGAATTGTTATGATTCTTAAAGCTCTGGAATTTGATCCTGATAATGCTGGTATTCACCATGTTTTAGCTGGGGCTTATGAAAAGTTAGAAGAATTAGACATTGCAAAACAGCAGTATGAAAAATCTTTGTCTTTAGATGAAACTGATGAAGAATGCCTTTCAGATTATATTGAATTTCTAATTGAAACATCACCAATTGAAGCATTAAAGGTGCTTCAGCAATTTATGAGTGAAAATACTAATAATCCAATTGCTCGAATTCTTGAAGTTAATTTATATTGGATTTTAGGAGAAAAGGAACAGGCTGTCATTTTATTTACTGCTTGTTTGAATGAGGATAGTGCTAAAGCAAAAACAATCTTTGAAATAAATCCAGAATTATTGGATGATCAAGATTTTTTGAATCTTTCTGCTGATTAGAGACAAGCAAATTTAATTTCATGCAAGATTTTTCACTTTATAAAAAGTCAAAAGATTTAATAGGTCATTCTGCAGCAATTTATTCTCTAGATTTTGATGGAATTTACATCTATTCTGCAGCAGGTGATCGATTTGTTACTCGTTGGGATTTTAAAACTGGGAAACAAGATAAATTTGCTATTCAATTTAAAAATACACCATTTTGTATCGCTTTATTTTCTCAAAATACACATTTAGCAGTTGGCTTGGAAAATGGAGATTTACATTTCTTTAATCTTTCTGAAAGAAAAGAAGTTAAATTTTTTAAGCAACATAAATCAGGTGTTTTTTCAATTCTTGAAAATCCTCTTAAAAATCAACTTTATACTGCTGACGCTGAAGGCAATTTAGCAGTCTGGAATACTATAAGTTTTGAATTAGAACTCTTCTTGCCTTTTGCTTGTGGTAAAATTCGTAAAATGAGCTTAAATCATGATAAATCACAGCTAATTCTCGCCTGTAATGATGGAATAATTCGTATTTTAGAAGCGGAATTCTTTAATCTTTTACATTCTTTTGAAGCACATGCTGCTGCTGTTACGTCCTTGACCTTTTTTCCGGGTGATGATACAAAATGTCTTTCTGGAGGAAAGGATGCATATTTAAAAGCATGGGATTTAAACGATTACTCCTGTTTTAAAGCGATTCCAATACATAATTTTAGTGTCTATGATTTGCTTTTCATTTCTGATACTGAGTTTATTAGTTGTAGTAGAGATAAGACCATAAAAATATGGAATTCCGAAACTTTTTCTTTGTCTCAAAGAATTGAAGCTAAAAATGGCGGTCATCTTTATTCCGTTAATAAACTAATAAAAATTGGAGCTAAATCTTTTGCAAGTTGTAGTGACGACAAGCGAATAATGTTATTTGAAGCTTAGTCTCTTTTTTTTGTAATTTTGACTCAATAAACTCAATCAATGCGTCGCTTTTTTCTTATTTATCTCTTGCTACTAATTTGCTTTTCTTTTAAAGCACAGTTCCAATTTAATTTTAATGATTCAATAGAAGTTTATAGGACAAATTCTGCCTTAAAATATCCTTGGACAGGCGGATTAAATTACGCTCAATTTTCAGAAATTGATTATGACTACGATGGAGATATGGACTTACTGGTTTTTGACAGAAGTAATGATCAAATGCGAGTTTTTGAACAAAAAATAGAGGGTGGTGTCTCATTCTATAAACTTGATCCATTGGCTTATTTGGAATTTCCTGAGCAAATTCGGTACAGAGTGTTTTCAATTGATTACAATGGTGACGGTAAAAATGATTTATTTACGTATGGAATTGGTGGAATAAAAGTTTTTAAAAATGTAGGAAGTCCTCAAATAGGATTGCAATGGGAATTAGCAAAAGATCTTTTGTACTCTGATTATACAGGTGCTAATTTAAATTTGTATGTCAGTTCATCCGATATTCCAGCAATAGTTGATGTAGATTTTGATGGAGACATTGATATTTTAACCTTCCATATAAGTGGTGAATATTTGCAGTACCATCAGAATCAAAGTCAAGAGTTATATGGGCATTCTGATTCTCTCATTTTTAAATTAAAAAATGAATGCTGGGGTGGATTCAGAGAAGATGTGAATACAAATTTTTTAATTTTAAATGATATTACACTTCCTTGTACCACTGGTAATGTCCCAAATCCTGGAATAAAGCCAAATACTAGTAGTGTTGACAAAGCGCATTCTGGATCAACAGTATTGGCGCTAGATTATGATGGTTCAGGAGTTATGGATGTAGTTATTGGTGATGTTGCTTTTTCAAACATGAATTTATTAATAAATGGAGGAACTGCACCGAATACAAACTCTTTAATGATTTCTTCTGACCCTGCATTTCCTTCTAATTCAACGCCAATTGCAATTAATTTATTTCCTGCAGCATATTTTGTTGATGTTGATTTTGATGGCAAAAAAGATTTATTGGTTGCCCCAAATGCAAAAAATGTATCTGAAAATGAAAAGAGTATCTGTAAATATAAAAATACTGGTACACAAAGTACTGCAAATTTTGTTTTTGAGACAAAAGCCTTCTTACAGCAAGATATGATTGAACATGGAACTGCTTCTGTCCCTTTTTTAGTAGATATCGACAATGATGGATTAAAAGATTTATTTGTTTCTAATTTCTATGCCTATAAACCCACATTAAACAAAGAAAGTAGAATAGCGTACTACAAAAACACAGGCACTCTAAATAACCCAAAATTTACCCTTATAGACAGTGATTTTATAAATCTTTCAACTTTAAATTATGGTTTTAAAATAAGTCCAAGCTTTGGTGATTTAGACAATGATGGAAAAATTGATATTCTTCTTGGTTTAGAAAATGGAACATTGGTTTTTTATAAAAATAACTCAAGTTCGAGCTCTCTCATTTTTGCTCCACCAGTTTTAAATTATACAGATAATTTAGGTTCTGTAATTTCTGCAGGTCAATATGCAACGCCACAAATTTTTGATTTAGATAATGATGGAAAACTAGATTTAATTGTAGGAAAAAAAACAGGAGAACTAATGTATTATAAGAATATTGGTTCTTTATCAACTCCACAATTTCAATTAACAAATCCTATGTTAGGAAACATTGATGTTTCAACCTTAACACCAGACGGTTATCCGACACCACATTTTTTTAGAGTTCAAGACACAACGTATTTATTACTTGGTGCCTCAGATGGATTTATTCGTTTTTATGATGCGATTGATAACGCTCTTTCTATCGGAAATTCTTTTAATCTCAGAGATGCTGACTTTCTTTCTTTATCAAAAGCAATCGGAGGTTACAGTTCTTGTGCAGTTGCTGATCTTGATGGTGACAATAAACTAAACTTATTCGTTGGTCAAGATTTAGGGGGATTATTTCATTTAGAACACGATGAAAATAGTAATCTTGGAATTCATACTGAAATTATTCCCACTCAAAATATCGAATGTTTTCCTGTTCCAGCGACTAAAAGTCTAACAATTCGACTTGAATTAATAGGGGATAAATTGTTTATTTACAATGTGATAGGGCAAAAGATTGATGAATTAATTCTAAATCAAGGAACAAATGAACTTGATCTTCAGAATTATTCTGTTGGAATCTATTTCTTACAATTTATAAATACTGGAATTACACGAAAAATAAGTGTGAAAGCAGATTAAAGAACGCTAAGTTCTAATAATTGAATTCCGTTTAGCTCTCCTCTTAAATGATCACCAATCGCAACTGGACCAACTCCTGAAGGAGTTCCTGTAAATATTAAATCACCAGTTTTTAGTGTTACAAATCCAGAAACATAAGCAATTATTTGATTTATATTAAATATCATATCGCTGCTTTTACCATGTTGAACAAGCCTGTCGTTTTGATAAAAATTAAAGCTTGTAGAATCAAAATTTATGGTGCTTAAATCAATCCATTTTGAAGCAATAGGCGCACTATTATCAAATGACTTTGCCATTTCCCAAGGCAAACCCTCGCTTTTGCATTTTGTTTGTAAATCACGAGCTGTAAAGTCAATACCTAAGGTGATTTTCGAATAATATTTATGAGCAAATTCTTCTTGGATATTTTTCCCCGCTTTATCAATCTTTACTACAATTTCACATTCAAAATGTAGGTCATTCGTAAAATTAGGATAGTAAAATTTAGAGTCTGTTAATAGCGCAACATCAGGTTTCATAAAAAATAGTGGAGAAGTAGGAAGTGGATTGTTTAATTCCTTTGCATGTTCCGCATAGTTTCTCCCGATACAAATTATTTTCATTTTGTATTGAATTTTGACTTAAGGTCATCCAATTTAGATTCCATTGATGTATTTTCTTTTGGAGTGTTTGCTTGTTTTATGCGCTCCATTTCTTTTCGAAGGCATAGTTTAGTATAGCGTGGAAAATCAGCTTCTAGCAGCCATCCATAATAACCAGGTTCAGATTTCATTACACTCTCAATTGTTTTTTCTTTGTGTTTCCCAAAATTATAAATCGCCTCACCTTTCTCATTAATCGCTAAACGACCGGCAAAATCTAAGGATTTAAAATTTCCTGCTCTTGAAAAATCAGCTAAATAGGAAACATCATTCTTTAAATCCGGATAGCGTGCTATTTGAGCTAAAAAAACATCGAGTGTAGCTCGAGTATCATATAAAGCATCATGAGCATTCTCAATTGATTTCTGGCAATAAAACTGATAAGCTGCTGCAAGTGTTCGTTGTTCTTTTTTGTGAAATATATTTTGGACATCTACAAAATTTCGTTGAGATAAGTCAATTTCAAAATCAGCACGAAGAAATTCTTCCGCCAATAAAGGAATATCATATTTATTAGAATTATATCCTGCTAAATCGGAATCTCCGATAAAATCAGCAATTTTTTGCGCTAATTGCTTAAAAGTTGGAGCATTTGCTACTTTTTCATTGCTAATACCGTGAATTGCAATGATTTCGTCTGCAATTATAATTTCTGGATTAATCAGTTCATTTAATTCTTCTTGTTCACCGTCAACAGTCAATTTAATAATTGCAATTTGTACAATTCTGTCAGTTGTAATTTGAAGTCCAGTTGCCTCTACATCAAAAAAACAAAGTGGTTTTCTTAAAATTAAATTCATTTATAAATAATTACAGTTAATGAAAAGATAGTCAAGACTTGCTTAAACTTCACGATTTTCGTCAAAAGCTTCGAGGTAATCTGCAACTCTGCGTACGAATTGACCACCAAGAGCACCATCTACAACTCTGTGATCGTAGGAATGAGATAAAAACATTTTGTGACGGATTCCAATAAAATCTCCCTGCTCTGTTTCAATTACTGCAGGAACCTTTCGAATTGCCCCAAGTGCTAAAATTGCAACTTGTGGTTGGTTGATTATCGGAGTTCCCATTACGTTCCCAAATGAACCAACATTTGTAATGGTATAGGTTCCGCCTTGCGTGTCATCAGGTTTTAATTTATTATTCCGTGCATTATTCGCCAATTCATTAACAGCTTTCGTTAAACCCATTAAATTGAGACGATCTGCATTTTTAATAACTGGAACAATTAAATTCCCTGAAGGCAAAGCAGTTGCCATTCCGATATTAATATCTTTTCGCTTAATGATTGTAGTTCCAGAAATAGAGACATTTACCATCGGAAAATCTTTTATTGCTTTAACTACGGCCTCAATTAAAATAGGAGTGAAGGTGATATTTTCGCCTTCTTTGTCCATAAATGATTTCTTGACTTTATTACGCCATTCCACAATTTTCGTCATGTCAGCTTCAACATAGGAAGTTACATGCGGAGCAATATGCGCTGACATTACCATATGATCAGCAATCATTTTGCGCATACGATCCATTTCAATGAGTTCATCTCCTGGATTTGGAAGCACAATAGGTTCTTTAATGTTTGTTAAGAAATGGCCACCTGAATTAACAGAAGAAGCTAATGTTGGAGTAATAGCATTACTTATAACGGTTGTACCTCGCTTAGAGATATAAGATAAGAGATCACTTTTTGTAACGCGAGCATCTTGACCAGATCCTTGAATAGATTCCAATTCAGTTTGACTGATATTTTCTTTTTTAGCAATACTTCTAACAAGAGGCGAGAAGAATTTACCGCTTGAATTACTATTTATTGCAACTATTTGAGAAATAGTAGGCGGCGCAGTAATTTCTAATACATGGCTATTTTTTTCTTCAATGACTTCAATTTCTTTTACAGGATCAATAGATTCAGGACTTACTTCTTTCGTAGCTGGTATTTCATCCGTTGAAAGAATTGCAATTACATCGCCAACTTGGGCAACTTGATCTTTTTCGAAAAATCGCTTAATTAAAATCCCTGAAGCTTCAGAAGGCAATTCATTATCAACTTTATCTGTTGCAACTTCAACTAAAGGTTCGTCAATAGCGACTTTGTCTCCAATGTTTTTAAGCCAATTGGTAATTGTTGCTTCTGTTACACTTTCTCCCATTTTTGGAAGACGAACTTCAATTTCTGCCATAAAATTAATTTACTGTAGTATTCAGCACAGCGAAGTTAGCAAACATACTTGATATGAGAAAATAAATAGGAATTATTCACCGAGTAATTTCCATTTACGAACGAGCACTTCAAAATCAAAAATAAAACTATATTCTTTAGCGTAAAGTAGATTTAACTCTTCTTTTTTATCAATTGAAAGTTCTTCAGAGACAGAAAATGGCTCTAGAATTCCAGGTTTTATTTTTGGAAGATTTGTTTTTGTTCCATCGCTTTGATTGAGGTAACCAACAAATGATTTTTTTCCACTCAAGATTCTAATAAGATTTGAAATAAACTTTACTTTAAATTTTATAATTACCAATAGAATAGGCGAAAGAAAAAGTAAAATAATACTAAAAAAGAAATCAAATAAGCGTTTTGAACGAATGTTTTCAGCCTTACTTAAAGCAGAAAAATTTAGCGCATAAAAATCTCCTGAATTGTCAATTGAATTACTGCCAATCAAATAACTTGTATTCGGTTGAGCAATTTTAAATTCAATATCTTGACTTTCAATTTTTGTCATTCCCTCAATAATATCTTTTGCGCTTACATCTTTTGCACAATAAATAATTTCATTGATCGTGTGAACTTGAATAATTTCATTTAATTGAATATTGCTTCCTGAGGCCTCCTCATAGTTCTTAGCAATGTAAACACCGATAATGCTTTCAATTGTTGGATACGTTAATTCCAATATTTTTTTCACTCGTATAAATTCAGCTTGGTCTCCAATAATTGCAAAGTGTTTTTTCGGAGTAGAAGGCAATCCAATCTTATGAGTTTTCAATAAATTTTGAGTTATCAATACCAGATAATGCTGAAGAACAAAAACAAGAGAAGCCGTCAAAATAAAAAGGCGAGAAAATTGCCAATCTTTCGGTAAAAGAGCATAAATCACAAGAATAAAAATACTTGCAAAAATTGTAGCTTTCCAAATAATGTGATTTCGAATTCCCTTGTCGTAAACTCCAATTAACCAGGCAAAAAGAATAAAAACAAAAATATATAAGGGGATTGAGATATAAAAAACATATTCAGGAAATTTAATAGCGGCATTCCTCCAATAATCCGCAAGAAACAATAAAGCTGAATAAGTTAGTACAGCATTCAGAAATGGAGTTGCTATTTTCTTGACAAAACGATTTATAAGTGAAAGTGAAGCCCGCATATAAATAGCAAGATTAATCGCGAAAGAAAACAAGTTTGCATTCTTGTTTGAAAAGTGTTTTCTCGCAAAGAGAATCATTGCTTTGTAAAAAACAAAGACATAATTCACTGAACTTTTTTTCGTGCTTTCACCCTTGTAATGTATAATTTTTGTCTCGGGGAAGTAATAATTTTTATATCCTCCTAATTTAATACGATAGGATAAGTCAATGTCTTCTCCATACATGAAAAATTGCTCATCTAAGAGTCCCACTTTCTCTAAAGTTACGGATCGGAGTAACATAAAAGCACCGCTCAAAACATCAACTTCATTTACTTCAAATTCACTTAAAAAACCTAAATGATACCTACCAAATTTTTGAGATTTTGGAAAAAGATACGATAGGCCAAAAATTTTATAAAAAGCAACTGAGGGAGAGGGAAAACCACGCTTTGATTCAGGAAGAAAATTCCCTTTACCATCAAGCATTCTTAATCCTAGGCCACCACAATCGGTATTAGAATTCATAAAGTCAATGCATTTATCAAATGTATCTTCTTCAATAACTGTATCTGGATTAAGTAAAAGAACATATGGAGAATTCGCCCTTTTAATCGCTTGGTTGTTTGCTTTTGAAAAACCAACATTCTCTTTATTTTCGATTAATACAACACTCGAAAAGTTTTCTTTTAACATGTTAATAGAACCATCAACACTGTTATTATCTACAACAAAAATTTGAACATTTAAATTCTTGGAAGCCGCGAAAACTGAGTTTAAGCATTGTTCCAAAAAGAAAACGACGTTATAGTTTACAATAACTACCGATAAATCATATTTTTGGGTGCTTTCACTCATTAACTTTTCATTGCAATACAAGAAATTTCAATTGTCGCATCGAGTGGTAAGCGAGCAACTTGGACTGTTTCTCGTGCTGGCGGAACAGAATCAAAATAAGTCGCATAAATAGCATTTACTTTTTGAAAGTCGCCCAAATCTTTTAAAAAAATTGAGCATTTTACAATATGCGTAAAGTCCATTTCTGCTGCATGTAAAAGTTTTTCAATGTTTGACATAACAAGATGAGTCGCACTTTCAATTGTTTCCATTTCTAAAAGTCCAGTTTTAGGATTAATTGGACATTGTCCACTAATAAACAGCATTCCATTTGCTAGAATTGCTTGACTATAAGGTCCAATTGGAGCTGGAGCATTTGGTATTTGAAGTGCTTTTTTATTCATATTTACTTTTAGATAAATTCAATTTGTTTTTTACTTTTGCAAACATACTAAATTCAAAATAGGTGAAAGTTCTTGTCGTTGATTTTTATGACTCATTTACCTTTAATCTTGTTCATTATTTAGAAGCTCTAGATTGTAATGTTACAGTTATAAAACACGATTTTTTAGAACTTAACACTTTAACGGAATTTCAAGCGGTTTTATTGTCACCAGGTCCTGGTTTACCAAATGAAAAAGTTAATATATTTGAGATTCTATCCATCTGTGATTCAACTATTCCTGTTTTTGGAATCTGCTTGGGTTTACAAGGGATTGGAATGTATTTAGGTGGTCAATTAGTCAATCAAGAGATTGTAAAGCACGGAGTTCAAGAGGAAATAACTATTTTAAATAAAACAGGATTGTTTCGGGGTTTTCCTAATGAAATCAATGTTGGTTTATATCACAGTTGGAAGTTAGAAGGAATTCATGAAGATTATATCACGGCTAAAAGTAAAAATGGAACCATTATGGCTCTTGAATCAAAAAAGCGAAAAATCTATGCTGTACAATTTCATCCAGAATCAATAATGACAGAAATGGGGAAGGAAATTTTAAAGAATTTTATAAGCTGTTGCAATGCTTAACATCTTTATAAGTTTATATTGAATTAGCGAACAATATTTATTTTTACTTGTATTAAAAGAATCAAAAAGTTAACAATGAAAATTATTTTATCATTCTTACTAATACAATTTTATTCACTTGCTTTTTCACAATCGGGAATTGTAAGAGGTTTAATTACAAATACTCTAAATAACAAGCCAATTGAACAAGCTAAAATCCAAGTATTAGATCAGCAATTGGGTGCTATATCAAATGAAAATGGCATCTACGAAATAACTGGAATTAAACCTGGTGTTTATTCTTTTAAAGTTGTTGCTTCTGGTTATAAAGCTTTCCAAATTAATGAAATAACAGTAACAAATGCTCGTTCGGTTTCCTTGGATTTTGCATTGGAAGAAATCGTTATAGAGCAACAAGAAGTTATAGTGAAGGCAAATCCTTTTATCAGGAAAATAGAATCTCCAGTATCTTTAAAAACCCTAAATTCAACAGAAATTGAACGTTTACCCGGCGCAAATAGAGATGCAAGTAAGGTAATCGCTTCTCTTCCTGGAGTTGCTTCTCGTGCAACTTTCCGAAATGACATTATTATTCGTGGAGGTTCTCCAGGGGAAAATAAATTTTATTTGGATGGCATAGAAGTTCCAAACATCAATCATTTTGCAACACAAGGGTCGAGTGGGGGACCAGTTGGACTTTTAAACATAAACTTCATTCGAGAAGTTGATTTTTATTCGGGTGCCTTTCCCGCAAATCGTGCTAATAGTTTAAGTTCAGTTTTAGCATTCAAACAAAAAGATGGAAATCCAGATGCTGTTATAACAAATTTCGCTTTGGGATCAAGTGATGCAGCTCTTACTTTGGATGGGCCTATTGGAAAAAAAGTAGATTTTATTTTTTCAGTAAGACGTTCTTATTTGCAATTTTTGTTTGCTGCATTGAAATTACCGATTCTTCCAACTTACAATGATTTTCAGTATAAAATCAATTATAAAATCAATCAAAAAAATAAGTTAACCTTTATTGGTCTAGGAGCTATAGATGTTTTTCGTTTAAATGATAAAGTAAATGAAAATGTCACAGACACCGCCACGCTTGAGAAAAACAATTTTATTCTTGGAAATCTTCCTATACAAAATCAATGGAACTATACAATGGGAGTAAATTGGCTTCACTACTCTAAAAACTCGTATCAAACAGTTGTTTTAAGTAGAAATATGTTAAATAATAGTGCTTCGAGGTACAAATATCGTATAGAAACACCCGAAAATTTACTTTTCAATTACGCTTCCTTTGAAGCAGAAAATAAGTTTCGTTTTGAACACAATTACACAAAAAATGGATGGCGATTAAATGCCGGTTTTGCTTATGAATATAGCAGGTACTACAATAAAACATATAATAATATTACAGTTCAAGGAGCTCCAGTTATTGTAGATTTTGAATCGAATTTATTTTTAAGTAAAGCAGCTATTTTTGGACAATTAAGCAAAGGATTTATAAATGAGCGACTAAATTTATCAATTGGATTAAGAAGTGATATAAACACCTATTCTAGAAGCATGATGAACCCATTAGAACAACTTTCTCCAAGTTTATCTATAAATTATCGTATAAATGAACAATGGGCTTTAAATGGAAATGTAGCGCGCTACCATCAATTGCCTTCATACACGATACTTGGTTACAGAAATACTTCTGGCACTTTGGTTAACAAAGAAAATGACTTAAAATACATAAGCGCAGATCATTTTGTTCTAGGTGCAGAATTTTTAAGTAAGAAAAATGCACGATTTACACTTGAAGGTTTTTACAAGTCTTATGATAAATATCCTTTTTCGGTTAAAGATTCTTTGTGTTTAGCAAACATTGGCTCTGACTTTGGAATTGTCGGAAACGAAGAAGTTAAATCTATTTCAACAGGACGTAGCTATGGCGTAGAATTTTTATACCAACAAAAATTATACAAAGGTTTCTATGCTGTCTTTGCTTATACATTTGTGAATTCAGAATTTAAGGATAAAGACAATGTTTATGTTCCAACAGCCTGGGATAGCAAACACATTGTTTCTTTAACCGGAGGTAAACGCTTTAAAAAAGGTTGGGAACTTGGATTGAGATGGCTTTATTCAGGAGGATCGCCTTATACGCCCTATAGTGCTGCTTCAGGATTAAAACAGAATTGGGATATCAATGGACAAGGAATTTTAGATTATTCTCAATTAAATACAAAGCGTGAATCAAGTTTTCATCAGTTAAACCTTCGTGTCGACAAAAAGATATTTCTTGAAAAATTAACGATGAATTTTTATTTGGACATACAAAATGCCTATGGTTACAAAGCAAGATTAGCACCA
>CAMDDR010000034.1:0-22566 GCA_945892995.1 Chitinophaga pinensis
CCAGCTCCTGCATGATATACATGCATAACAAAAAGTCGAAACCATAGATCAGTTTCATTGTATTTTAGTGAATAAGGCGCTAAAATATTTTTGGCTTCTGGAATACAAATTTTTTGAATTAATCTCGCAGAGCCGTAAGCACAGCGTTCGAAGTTAGCCCGCTCGTCGATTGTGTTGTTTACTGTTAATCCTTGAGCACGTGCAACATTTGGCATTAATTGGAAGGCTCCGTAAGCACCAGAAATTGATTTTTTTAATTGACCAGGACTTTCAATAAGAAGAATTGCTTGAGCATACCAAGGATCAACACCAAATTTTTCAAATGCAGCGACTCCCTTTGATAAAGATGGATAGACTTCTTTGAATTTAAAGAAATCATTTTTTCCTGTTGTAACATATATCCTATCAGAACTATTTAGCCCGAATTCTTTTCGTAAATTCTGTCTTACGCTGTCTTTTTCAAGTTCACTTTGACTATTCCAATCTTTATTAGACATTTTTTTCAGAACAACTCTTGTCGCAGCTATATTAATTAAACACGAATCTGGAGATAAAAGCATAATCTGTTTCCAAAACTGTGGTTGTGGAAGAATGTCCCAACGCTCTGTAAAAATCATTTCTGCATTCATAATTGTACTTACTTCTGAAGCTTTTTTCACCATTATTTTCTCATCAGACCATGAATTTAGGGGCTGTGAATAAAATTGAAAAAGATAAAACTGAAAAAGTAATGAAAGGAGAGTTTTCATATATTTTATTTTTTTTAATAAAGATACTCTCCAAACTTATATTGTAAAATTTGTTACAATAATGTTAGCAACATAAAAGTGTTTAAATATAAAGTATCTTTGAACTATGCGCTTAAAAACCATCCTTATTTCTCCTCTTATTTTCTTGGTGAAGATTTACCAATGGTTTATTTCTCCAATTTTACCAGCTTCTTGTAGATATACTCCTACTTGCTCTCATTACATGATTGAAGCATTAAAAGTTTGGGGGCCAATTAAAGGAACATTCTTAGGAATAAAACGAATTGCTTCATGTCACCCTCGAGGCGGTAATGGTTATGATCCGGTTCCAGAAAAAAAGAAAGAGATCAAAGAGTGAATTGTAAATCACTTAATTCTAAGTATTTATTTTTAAGTTGTTTTGATTCTTTTGTACATTTGCTTAAATTCATATTTATGAAAAATAGTATTCAATCTTTTATTCAGTTTTTTCTGTTTTTATTCTATTTCAATTTTTCTTTTGGGCAGATTTCATTGCAGGAAACAGATTTTGCCAATCCAAATGACACGGTGCGCTATAGTCAAGCAATGGATCAAGGAATAGATTTCTCAACTACTGGACAAAATAACACCTGGAATTTTAGTTCGCTAACATCAACTGGCCAATACGTTAAAAACTTCAATCCTATTGGGTTTGGTTCTATACTTGTTCAAGCTACTTTTGGTTTTTTTGCGCCTCAGAATTACCAAGCAAGTTATTTTACCCAAAATACTGATTTACCGGTTGAATTATTAAGCACTTTTCTACCTGTTTCTGTGTCTGATTTGAATGCTTACACGCATTCATCTTCTAGTAAAATTTCTTCTATAGGTTATTCTCTTAGTGTCAATTCTCAAGCTGTACCGTTTAAATCAGATACAATTGAAACGCGCTATAGTTTACCCTTAGATTATAATGACTCTTACAATTCGAGGGGTTATACTTTGGTGGATTTTAACCCAGTTGCAGATTTTAAGTTCAAACAGCACCGCCAACGCTATTCTGTTGTTGACGGATGGGGTTCTTTAATTTTACCAAATGGAACTTACAATGTATTGAGGTTAAAACATCAAATTAATGAAATAGACTCTATTTATTTAGGCGTAATTCCTGGTTTTCCAGCTACATGGATTGGCACACCTCCAATTCAAACAGTAGAATACGAGTGGATTGGAGAAAGTAAAAAAGATGTTTTACTGAAAATAGTTACTTCAATTACAAATGGCACGGAACAATTACAATCTATTGACTACCAAGATTCGTATTCTGCTAGTGGTTTATACGATCAAGGAGATGGCTTGTATTTTTCTCTTGTTCCAAATCCTGCAGAAAATAAGCTAACTATTTCATCCTCTTCATCAATTAGTGATTATGAAATTTACGATATAACTGGAAAACTTATCTCACAGAAAAATTCCATTGATGTATTTAAATTAGAAATTGATATCTCTGAACTTCTAATCGGAACCTATTTTATTTCTTTGAATTCAGAGAATACTAGTAAGAAAATTAAATTCATAAAACTTTAATTCCCTACCTTTGCTTTAGGCAAATCAGTCTATCGCTGCTTGTTTTTATAATAAGGAGAGGAAAGTCCGGGCAGTACAGAGCGTCGTACTTCCTAACGGGAAGGTCTTAGTGGATCAATCCATTGGGAACAGAAAGTGCCACAGAAAGGAAAACTACCCTTGAGTTCGCTCAAAGGAAAAGGTGAAAAGGTGAGGTAAGAGCTCACCGCTTTGGCAGTGATGTTAAAGGCAAGGTAAACCTTACGAACTGAAAGACCAAATATACCGAGGCTTGAGGGTTGCTCGCCCAATCTCGGAGGGTAGGTTGATGGATTCCAAGCGTGAGTTTGGAACTAGATAAATGATAGACAACTGCGTTGATTCGTTCAACAAAGATTACAGAACCCGGCTTATGATTTGCCTTTTTTTATTCAATAGAAACACTATTTCTTGCTTTGTTTCTATCGAATTACGGTAATATGTCCATGAAAAACCCCCTCCTCTTTATCATCTCCAAAGTAATCGAAAGTCACCTTGTAAAAATAAACTCCCTCTTCAACTTGAAATCCATCGCTTGTTTTACCATTCCAACCTGAATCTAAATCTTCAAACTCAAATAGTTTATTTCCCCATCTATTAAAAATCTGACATTCCATTTTATCCATACAACTTGCTTGAATCTTCCATAAATCATTCGCTTGGTCATCGTTTGCAGTTAACACATTTGGAATAAAAATAGTAGAAATTCCACTAGTCATAATAAAAGAACTTGTTTGAGTATAGGAGCAGCCATTTCCATCAATAACTGTTATTGGATAGTTTCCAATTCCAATATTTAAGATTGAATCATTTTCTTGAACTTGAAGGCCATTAAAAGAGTAGGAGTATGGCGCTATTCCACCGACTGCTCCATTTATAAGCATATTACCATTTTCTAAACCACAGTATGGATTTGAAAAGGTGCTTTGTATTAATGTTGGCAATGGAGTAGTTTGTAGTGATATGATTGTATCATTTGAACATAAACCATCTGTATAAGAAATCGCATATGTTCCTGCTAATAAGTCAATTCCATTAGCTGAATTACTAACGTTCGGATTCCAAGAGAATGAGTAGGTGCCGGGAGGGGAAATAGTTAGGTTAATTGCTCCATTGTTTTGTTCACAACTTGAGTTGAGTGTTTGTGCAGTTGAATTTAATCCAATACTAGGTTGAATTACTATTGAGGTATCAAAAACACAAACATTATCAGAAATACTTATTTGATATATTCCAGGTGAAATTCCTGAAGCATTGTTTGTTAATGAAATATTATTTGTCCAACTATAAGTGTAGTTTCCGGAGGGAGTATTCGTAAAAACGATTACTCCATTATCATTCCCACAAGTTGTTTGATTTACACTTACTGAAGTAGAAAAAGGAACTGGGTTTTGAAGAACAATTGTCGTATCTAAAGTACAGAAACCTTGAGAAATAACAATGTTATAGGTTCCTTGAGTAAGATTACTGGCAGAATTTGAAGAAGATACATTTGGCGTCCAGATATAAGAATAACTCGGATCATAGGGATCAATAGAAATAGAGCCATTACTTTGCAGGCAACCTGGCTGTTGTATACTTGTGCTTAAATCAAAAGGAATTGTGATAACATTTACCAATAATGTATCTGTACAATTATTTGCATCACTAACTATAACTTGGTAAGATCCTTCACATAAATTTGTTGCCGTTTGCGTTGTTTGATTTAAATCATCATTCCATTGGAATGTAAATGGAGCTAGACCTGTTGAATCAGTGACAGTAACAGTTGCTTCACCATTACAAAATCCAACTGTAGTTCCTGTTAGGCAATTATTTGAGTCGTTGCAAATAGCATAAGTTGCACTCCCAACACCTTGCCAATTTTGTCCATCTGGGAATCTACGAATACTTAGATTAAAATGGTCACTTCCATTCGCTGGGCTTGCATAAAATTTTAAGATGTCTGGTATTTGATTATAACTTGAGAGAGTAGAGGCAGAATTACAAGAATTTGAATTTGAAATACAAGGATTTCCCGCTAAGGAAGCTGTATTTCCGGGCCCCCAGCTAACAGCATCAATTGGATTTCCAATTGCGTCATAAAATGCAAACCAACCTCCAGCATTTGGAAACCAAACCCTTGTTCCTGAGCAGCAGACACCTAATCCTGTAATTTGAATAGGAACAACAATTTCAACTACATTCCCGCCATTTAGTACTAATAAATTACTCGCCACTGGAGATGCATTTTCACCTCTTATCATTGCAAAGCCATTAGGAGGAATAACTGTACCTGCCGGAAGTCTAAAGCCCCCAGTTCCCTCAGCAGTGGAATTTCCCAAATAATAACAAGAAATATCTACTGAATCACACAAATCAGGATTATAAAGTTCAATCCATTCTCCATTACCTCCAGAGCCTGAGATTGATCCATCTCCAACAGATGGTGAAATCATTAATTCATTAATAAGAATTGGCGGACCATTATAGCTGCAAGGTTCACAAATTGAATTATTTATTATGCTAACATTTGCTTCTATTCCACAAGAACCACTTTGCCCATAACAAATTTTGAGGGAAAACAATAAAATGATAATAGTTAATATTCGCAACATTTTTTTATTTCGTTAGATTAAAGCAGTTTACGTTCATTAAAGTTAATCAATAAATTAAAAGTTGTTGTATTATCTTTTTTACTTTTTCGGCATTTGGCAGTAATTCCGCCTCCAAACTAGAATTTAATGGTATCGCAGGAGTATCAACAGACCCTACAATTTGAATCGGTGCATCCAAGAAATTAAAATTATCTCTTTGTAACCTTCCAGCTAATCCTAAAGCGAAAGAACATTCGATCGATTCTTCAGTAACTATCATTATTTTTCCATGAGATTGACACACGGTATTCATTGCTTCGTGATCCAGAGGATTAATACTTCGTAAATCCAAAATCTCCACTTGACCAGGAAATTCTTTGGAAGCTTCAACTGCCCAATAAACTCCTCGTCCATAAGTTATTACACCACAGGAAGTGCCATTAGAGATATTTTCCTTCGTAGCTTCTTGAACGATTCTTGCTTTACCAATAGGAATCACATAATCCTCACTTGGTTCAATCGACATAGCTCCTTCAGTTCCTGAAATTTTTGACCAATACAAGCCTTTGTGTTCTAAAATTACAACTGGATTTGGATCGTAAAAAGCAGCTTTTAACAAGCCTTTTAAATCTGCACCTGTTGAGGGATAAACTACTTTAATTCCACGAATATTGCATAAAATAGATTCTACACTTGAAGAATGATAAGGCCCACCAGAACCATAGGCACCAATTGGAACACGAATTACGCAACTTACTGGCCATTTTCCATTTGAGAGGTAATAAGATCTTGAAACTTCCGTAAACAATTGATTCAATCCTGGCCAAATATAATCGGCAAATTGAACTTCAACAATCGGCTTTAATCCAACTGCAGACATTCCAACCGTTGAACCAATAATAAATGCTTCTTGAATGGGTGTATTAAAAACGCGCAATTCACCAAATGTTTGCCCTAAAGTTGCAGCTTCGCGAAAAACTCCTCCTAAGCGCCCACCAACATCTTGGCCATATAATAAAGCTTCAGGATGTTTCTCTAATATTTCTCTCATGGCAAACAAGGCAGAATCAACCATTACAGTTTTTTTCTTTCCTTTTGGTTCTCGAACGCCACTTTCTTCCAAAATTAATGTTGGAGCAAAAATATAATCTGTTACACTTTCAGGACTTGGATCCTCAGAATTAAGTGCTTTTTCGTATTCTGAATCTACTAATTTTCTTGTCGCAGCTTCAAGATTTATAAATTCAGCTAAACTAAAACCTCTTTTTTCTAGTTCTAATTTTAGTTTTGGATAGGGATCATTCTTTGCAGCTTCATCTAAATCATCACGATACCATTCTTTTCTGACACCAGATGTATGATGTCCTAACAAGGGAACTTTTGCATGAATAATGAATGGGCGTCTTTCATTTCTAACGATTTCAAACACTTCTTGAATGGTAGAATAAGATTCAACAAAGTCACTTCCATCTATCGTTCTAACTTCAAGTCCCTTAAATCCTTTTGCATATTCCGAAATATCTTGCGCTCTAGTTTCTTTGGCGGTTGCAGATATATCCCAGCCATTGTCTTGTACGAGAAAAACAATCGGAAATTTTTTCAAAGTTGCCATTTGAAATGCTTCAGAAACTTCTCCTTCAGTGCATGCAGCATCTCCTAAAGAACAGACTACTATTGGTGCTTCTCCTATTTCAGGTTTTGTTAATCCTGTATTTTCTTGGTACTGAATTCCCATTGCAATTCCAGTAGTCGGAATTGCTTGCATTCCAGTTGCTGAAGATTGATGAATGATTTTTGGCATGTCATCACGGTTCAATGAGGGATGACAATAGTAGGTGCGTCCTCCAGAAAAAGGATCATCCTTTTTGGCAAAAACCTGCAACATTAATTCATATGGTGAAATACCAATTCCCAATAGAATACTATCATCTCTGTAATAAGGAGAGACCCAATCTTGAGGTTTAAGTTGAAGTCCGAGCGCTAATTGTATTGCTTCATGCCCTCGAGATGTAGCGTGAACATATTTTGAAGTAAGCTCTTTATTTTCCTCGTATTTTTCTGCTAAAAACTTTGCAGTACTCATCAATCGAAATGCCTTGATTAAGGTTTCTTTCTCTATAGAATTTGATTTTGATGTATTTATTTTTTCTCCCATAATCTTTTTACAAGTATTCTAAAATAAAAATACAAAGAATAGAACAAACCATAACAATGAAAAAAAAGCAGTGATTTTTAAAATCGCTAAATGTTTGGTAGAATCTTTCTTTGCGATGAATCCGTAGATTAAGTAAATTAGAACAATAAGGATAAAAATAAGTGGTAGATATATTCGATACATACGATTAATTTTAGCAAAGTTATGCTTATTTCTTGCTATATCTTAATTTACGCATTACATTTATTCTTTAAATAATTTAATTTTTCAAGACTCAAAAAATAAATGAAATTAAAGTTCATCATCTTATTTCTTACAATTACAAATCTTGTGTTTTCTCAAAAAATAAAGAATATTACTTTAGGAAACTGGCATGCTGAATTAGCATTAAACGACAGATTATTTTTACCCTTTAACATAGAATTTTCTAAAGTAAAAAAGTTTGGAATTGCTGTAATCAATGCTGCCGAAAAAATCCAGCTTACAAAAATTCGTTTTCAATCAGATTCAATCCATGCTTATTTCCCAGAAATGGATGGGAAATTGGTGTTTAAGGTAGATGAATTTGGAAAATATTTAAGGGGATATTGGTTAGATAATAGAAAACACAAAAACATTAAAATTCCCTTTAGCGCTTATTTTTCAAATGACCCACGATTTTCTTTCCCAGCTTCTAATTTTATAACTCAGCCATTTGTAATAGATGGGAAATGGGAAGTTAAGCTTAGCCCTTCTCAAAAAGATGAAAGTAATGCTCTTGGGATTTTTAAAACTAATGGAAATAGTATAAGTGGGACTTTTCAAACAGAAACGGGAGATTATCGTTTTTTAGAAGGAAATATTAGTGGGGGAAACTTTGCGCTTTCATCTTTTGATGGAGCTCACGCATATGTTTTTACAGGAGAAATTAAGGGAGATAGTATTAATGGTGTGTTTTATAGTGGTTCAAAATACAGAACAACCTGGACTGCTTTACGAAATGAAAATGCAAGTTTGCGGAATCCAGATTCATTAAGTTATTTGATTTCCAAAAATCAACCTTTTGTCTTTAACCATGCAAAACAACTGAATGGCAAGCCTTTTTTATTTTCAAGTGAGAACTATCAAAATAAAGTTATAATTATTCAGATTATGGGGACTTGGTGTCCGAATTGCCTAGATGAAACAAAAGTCTTAAAAGAGTTATATAATGATTTACATCGCTATGGTTTAGAAATAATAAGTGTTTGTTATGAGGCTGATATAGGACAAACAAAACAGCTTAAAAAACTAAAGGACTTTAAAAAACGCTCAAAAATTCCATACACAATTCTCTATGGTGGACTTGCAAATAAAGAGCTTGCTTCATCTGATTTTGGAATGCTAAATCAAGTAATGAGTTTTCCAACATCTATTTTTATTGGTAAAGATGGTAATGTTTGGAGTATACACACCGGATTTAACGGTCCAGCCACAGGTGAAGCATACACGAACTTTAAGAATAAAATTCGCTATGAAATTGAAATAAAATTAGATTTATTGCGCTAATTTATTTTAGCAGATAAAACTCTTATTTTTTTACAATAATAAATGGAACAGGAATCCTATCTATTTTTAAGAAAAAAGCTCCTGGGTTAAGTGCTTCAAGATTCAAAATAGATTTTGCTTCACTGAAAATACCCTTCAATACAATACGTCCTTGTGCATCTATAAGTTCATAGTTTGTTGCCTCATTAAAATTAGTGCTAATAGTAATAATATCAGAGCTTGGATTAGGAAAAATCATCACTTCTTTTTTATTTTCTTCAAGTAGTGAAACATTTGATATTGTTGTACATTCACTAATACCTGTGCAAGTCCCTTGGGTTATTTGAACAGCATAATTACCATTGGTTATAGCAGTGAATGATTGATTAGTAGCGCCAACTATTGGTGAAAAATTAGTAGCACAATTCAACCATTGGTAGCTTGTTGGGATTCCAAGTATCGATGTGTTAGCTGTAATTACTGAACCTAAATTACTAGTAGATAAATCAAGTGTGTTTATTGTTAAATTTAAAGTAACCAAAGAATCTCCCCCATTAGAATTGCTTAATAAATAGGTTGCAGTAGTATTATTAGCTGTGTAGGTTATTCCATCTATCCAAGTATATGAGTTGCAAGCGCTAATTACATCAGTCCCTGTACTGTCATTTATCGCAAGATCGGTCGCTGTACTTTGAGCATAAATCCTTGAACTTCCTGGTGTTTTTTGCTCTATAAAGACAGCTACTACTTCCCCGTTTATAGACTTTATAAAGTGAATTCTTCCTTTACTTGCGCTAAAAGTTGCCATAGGTTTCGTTTCTGTAGGCCACTCAAATTCGCCATTTGCTGTTAAAAGACACGCATGTAAAGTTGTAGGAGATGCGCCGTTATCCATGCCACTCTTCATTAAAAAAATTGCTTGGTCGTTGATTAATTGTAAATCACCCGCAAAAACTTTAGAACTGCCAATTGGATATATTACACGAGCATTATCGGTAAATTGTCGGTCACCAGAAGATTTGTCAAATTTCTGAATGGAAACACCAAAAGAGCTTTGCCCTGTATTTGTGTAATTGCAAATAGACCAAACAAATTGAGACCCTGGAGCAAACGCAATTTTTGTATCCATCTCATAATCTGTTTGATTAATATCAAAATCCATCCCATTTATTCCCCAAGGAAGCGTGCCATCAGAATTAATCCGTTGTAAATAAGAATCGAAATGATTAGATCCATTTGCTTTATAACCATAATAAATTACATCATTGTCTTTAGCGCTACTGTAAGATGAATTGTAAGTTGTTGTTTTATTAGATAATTGAATAGGTGCACCCCATTGTGGAGAACCACTGGCATCGTATTTTTGAGCATATAAATTAGAATATATTTGAGAGGTAATGACATGAAAAATCAAAACGAATTCATTATTTGACAATTCAAATAAATCTGCAGGTGCTTTATTTCCAGAAAGACCATTCGACACTTGTTGATTTGCAGACCAAATAGGTGAACCATTTGCTGTATACTTCTGCATTAATGTTTGTCCATTCGCATACCAAGCGATTACAGCTTCTCCATTAGATAATGGCTGAATGGTTACAACATAACCACTTCCTAGATTAATTCCATTGGGATTCCACAAATGATTTCCATTGATATCCATTTTAAAAGCGAAACCTTCACCTGTATTTGTTCCAGTAACGCCAATGTAAATATTGTCATTTTGGTCTATTGAAATTTTGGAAATTGCGGTTGAGGTACTCATCGGTAAGGTATTGCTAACAAGAATTCCGTCTTCGCCTAATTCTTTAATTCCCATAGTATTTAAAACTTGAAGTCGCAACTCATAATTTACTGGGGCGCCAACTACTTTCCAAAAAACAATGTAAGTTTTACCGCTTGCTGTTCCAATAGCTTTTATATCATCAGAGTTAGATGTAACAACTTCAGTATTTACATCTGTTAAAGAAGTCCATTGTGCACTTAAGTTAAAAGTCAAGATTACAGCAAGAAAAAAAAGGATGTTTTTCATAGTGAGGGATTTAATTAAAATTTAGACCATAAACTTACAAATTAATTGTGCTTAATTCATTTTTTGGAAAGTCTTATAAAAAATAAGCGGGGCTTAAACCAAAACTTCAAGCTAGATCAATTAATTAAATTCTCTATTTTTTCACAAACAAGATTGTAATCAAATTCTTTAGCAAAATTTATTAATTCCTTTTCACTAAATTTAAAATTTGATGACAGTGCATTATTTAATTTTTCAGCTAAATCTTGTGGATTTTTTGTTTCAAATAATACGCCTAATCCCCCTTCATTTAATAATGATTTTGTCCCGCCTGTGTTACTTCCAATAACTGGAGTTCCGCAGGCCATTGATTCCAAAGTTACCATTCCAAAAGTTTCAGAATCTGAAGCCATTAAGGTCCAATCTATCGCATTAAACACATCAGCTGGAGATTGAGTAAAATTTAAGAATTGTACCTTATCCTCTAATTTTTGCTCTCTAATATAGTGCTTGAGTTCATTTAAATAGTTGCTTTTTTGGTCCAATGTTTCTTCACCAACTAGTAATAAAAGAAAATCAGTTGTTACATATTTCATTGCTTCAAGTGCCAACATTTGACCTTTTTTAGATTCAAATCGACCGATTAAACCTATAATTTTTCGTTCATTTGGAAGTCCCAACTTTTCTCTTGCTTCAACCTTGTTAGTTGGTTTAAATTCTTTTAAATCAATTCCTGATGGAATAACAAGTATTTTTTTCTCTGGAAAATTTGAATTAATTAGAACCTGCTCTTTTAAATAAGTTAAGGGGCAAATCCAAGAATCAAAAAAAGAATAGCGCCATGTTCTGAAAAAATGACGCTTATTTTTTTCAAATGCCATTTCCATGAAATAATGCACACGAATTTTTTTGCGGGATAAAAACCCAATACTTGCTGCAATACTCATATCAAAAGTTGCACGAAAAATTAAATGCTCAATAGCATTTTTTTTTAATGCCTTATACAGAAGAAATGCATTAAAAAAATCATAGTGATGGCGATGTTGCTTAATAATAGAAATCGAGAGGTTTTTTAAAATAGCAGCATTGTAAACCGGAGAATCTTTAACGCAAAAAACAACTACTTTATGTCCGCGATCTCTCATCCATTCTGCATTTCGAATCTGATTCATTTCTAAACCGCCCCAAGCCTTAGTTCCACACAAATAAGCAATTTTATGCATCATTTATTTTACTGATTTCTAGTGCGAAGTTGCCAAAATTTGTTGAATTAGCGTAATTTTGTTAAATGATGCAATCCTTATTTAAAAAACCCTTATTTGTTTTTTGTCTTGCTGTTATCTTTATTGCTATTCCGTTATTTATTTTTCCAATAAATCTTTTTGATGGAGAAATTATCATGAAAAACGGGCTTTCTGAAACCAAAATGGAGGCTCCTTTAAGTTTATCCTATTTTATTGGTTTTGGATATAATTCTCAAGATATGGAAGGCATAAAAGATTTTTATTTACTTCCAAAAGGTTATTTGCTTGCATTTTGCCTCATTTTTGGCTTTCCAGCACTACTAACTTATCGAATTTATTTAGCTCAAAAGAAGAAAGCGCTTTAATTTGCTTTTTATTTACCTGCTAAGACTTTAGTTTATTATTTTTGTATTTTAAATTATACGGTATGTATCGCTCGCACACATGTGGAGAATTAAGATTAGAAGATGTTGGGAAAACAGTCATCCTTGCTGGCTGGGTGCAACGATCTAGAGATTTAGGGGGCATGACTTTCTTGGATTTGCGAGATAGATATGGTCTAACTCAACTAGCATTTGATATGGAAACGAATGCTATATTGGGAGAACAAGCTCGGAAATTAGGCAGAGAATTTGTAATTCAAGCAAGTGGAACTGTTATCGAAAGAAGCAGTAAAAACAAAAATATCACAACTGGAGATGTCGAAATTACTGTAACTGAACTCAAAATTTTAAATACCTCAAAATTACCACCTTTTACGATTGAAGATGAAACTGATGGTGGCGACGAACTAAGGATGCAATACAGATATTTAGATTTACGAAGAGCGCCGGTTTTACAAAAATTGCGTTTGCGTAATCAAGTGGCTTTAGAAACAAGAAAATACCTGGATTCTAAGGAATTTATTGATGTTGAAACCCCTGTATTAATTAAATCTACACCTGAAGGAGCACGCGACTTTGTGGTTCCAAGTAGGATGAATGAAGGGCAATTTTATGCCTTGCCACAATCTCCGCAAACTTTCAAGCAATTATTAATGGTTTCTGGTTTTGACCGGTATTACCAAATCGTAAAATGTTTCCGTGATGAGGATTTAAGAGCAGATAGGCAACCAGAATTTACACAAATTGATTGTGAGATGGCCTTTGTTGAGCAAAACGACATCTTGGAAATGTTCGAAGGATTGATAAAGCACCTTTTTAGAACAGTAAGGGGCGTTGAGCTTGTCGAAACGTTCCCAAGAATGACCTATGCAGACGCCATGGAAAAATATGGTTCTGATAAACCAGATATCCGTTTTGGAATGGAATTCATTGACCTTACTAATTTAACACAAGGGAAGGAATTTGTTGTTTTTGATAGCGCAGAAATTGTTCTTGGAGTTAATGTGCAAGGTTGTTCAGAATACACACGCAAACAATTGGATGAATTAACAGAATGGCTTAAGCGCCCTCAAATCGGTGCTTCTGGATTAGTCTATATTAAATATAACACAGATGGAACTTTTAAGTCCTCAGTAGATAAATTTTATTCGCAAGATGACTTAAAAGCTATCGCTCAAAAAGCACAAGCGCAAGCAGGAGATTTAATTCTTCTTCTTTGTGGAGAAATCAATAAAACCCGCAAACAATTAAGTGAATTGCGTTTGCATTTGGGAACGGAACTAGGCTTACGAGATGCTACAATCTTTAAACCTTTATGGGTTCTTGATTTTCCTTTATTAGAATGGGATGAGGATAATAAGCGCTATCATGCAATGCATCATCCTTTTACTTCCCCAAAAGCTGAAGATTTCCATTTACTTGCATCAGATCCTGGAAAAGTTAGGGCAAATGCCTACGATTTAGCAATGAATGGTGTAGAATTAGGTGGCGGTTCAATTAGAATTCATGATCGGACTTTACAATCTCAACTATTTGATTTATTGGGTTTTTCAAAAGAAGAAGCGCAAGCTCAATTTGGATTTTTATTGAATGCATTTGAATATGGAGCTCCTCCACACGGCGGTTTAGCTTTTGGTTTAGATCGACTTGTTGCTACAATGGGAGGCTCAGAATCCATTCGAGATTACATTGCTTTCCCAAAAAACAATAGTGGCCGCGATACAATGATTGATGCGCCATCTCCTTTAAATGATCTTCAGTTAAAAGAATTAGGGATTAAATTAAGGTAGTAGAAATTCATGTCTAAAAATGATAAATTATCGCGTTTTTTTAAACTTTTTATCATTGATTTTTGTTAAAAATAAAAAGAATTAGAATGAATCCTCTCGATAAAATTCAGCAAGAAATTTCAACTTTGCGTGAAAAACTTATTCAGCATAAAATGTATGCTAAAATTAAAACTGTAGAAGATTTTCAAAGATTTATGGAGCAGCATATTTTTGCTGTGTGGGATTTTATGAGTCTTCTAAAATCATTGCAACGCGGACTTACATCTGTTGAGGTTCCATGGTCGCCTGTTGGCAGCCCGACAACTAGAAGATTTATTAATGAAATTGTACTTGGAGAAGAAAGTGACATGGATACCAATGGGAAGGTTGCAAGTCATTTTGAATTGTACCTCGAAGCTATGGAACAGATTGGTGCAAAAACAACAGAGATAAAAAAACTTATTGCGTTTGTTGAAGAAGGATACTCTGTTACTTCGGCTTTAACTTTTGTAAACATACAAGAAGAAACAAAAGAGTTTGTACGCTTTACTTTTTCAATGATTGAAACAGGAGAATTACACAAAATAGCTTCGATTTTTACCTTTGGAAGAGAAGATTTAATTCCAGATATGTTTATTGAAATCCTTCGTGAAATGAAAGAGAATGGGCAAGAAGATATTTCTAAGCTGCTCTATTATTTGGAAAGACACATTGAAATTGATGGAGGTGATCATGGACCAATTTCTCTTAAAATGATTGATGAGTTGTGTAAAAACGATGAGAAAAAATGGGATGAGGTTTTAGAGAGTGCGAAACTTGCCTTGCTCTATAGAGTAAGACTTTGGGATGGTGTTCAAAAGCAACTTGCTTAACGCCAAGTAGTTTCGTTATTTCCATCTTTCACTTCAATTCCTGCCGCAGCAAGTCCATCGCGAATTTTATCGGATGTAGACCAATCTTTTTTACTTCGAGCCTCTTGACGCAAGTCAAGTACTAAATCCATAACAGGATTTAATTTAGCATCTGAATTTGTAGTATTTCCTTTAAGGCCCAAAACATTATAGATAAATCCAGCCAATTGAATTTTTAATTCCTCTTTCTCTTGAATTGTACAGGTGATTTTTCCTTCTGTCAATAAATTAATTTGCTTCACCGCCTCAAATAAGTTGGCGATTAAAATTGGTGCATTGAAGTCATCATTCATTGCGGAATAGAAACTATCTACGAGTTTTTTAGTTTCTAAAGTTGAAACTTCTCCACAAGAAATATTTTCTAATAAAGACAAACTTTCCATTAATCTCTCGTATCCTTTCTCAGCCGCATTTAAAGCATCTTCAGTAAAATCTAAAGTGCTACGATAATGTGCTTGCATCATAAAAAACCTTATAACATCAGCAGAATATGCTTTTTTAAAGAGTGCTGTTTCTCCAGCAATTATTTCTTTAGGAAGAAAGAAATTCCCTAAAGATTTACTCATTTTTTGACCGTTAACATTCAGCATATTTGCATGCATCCAATACTTTGCAGGGTTACACCCCAGAGAACTACAGCTTTGAGCGATTTCATCTTCGTGATGTGGGAATTTTAAATCCATTCCGCCGCCATGTATATCAAAGTGTTTACCAAGGTATTTTGTGCTCATGGCAGTACATTCTATGTGCCAACCAGGATTTCCATTTCCCCAAGGAGATCTCCAAATTTGCATATCGTCGTCTCCGGCTTTTTTCCAAAGGGCAAAATCAGCAAAAAAACGCTTTTCTTCTTGTGCGTTTAAGACCCGCGTTTCATTTTCTAATTCATCAACCTTCCTGCCACTTAGGATTCCATAGTCAAAATCTTGCATGTATTTTTTCGTGTCAAAATAGACTGAACCATTTATTAAATAAGCATATCCATTGGAAATTATTTGTTCGATTATCTCAATTTGTTCTTGAATATGTGCAGTTGCAGTAGGTTCAATACTGGGCATTAATAAGTTGTAAATTCGCTGTAACTCTATAAAATTTAGGTTGTACTTGTATACAATTTCAAGAGGTTGTATTTGCTCCAAGCGTGCCGCTTTTCCAATACTATCAACTTCATCTCCAGCACTATTTGTTATATGTCCAGCATCTGTAATATTTCGCACATATTTTACCTCATAATTTAGGTGTAATAAATACCGATATATCAAGTCAAAATTAATAAAGGTTCGCATATTCCCCATGTGAGGTTCGCTGTAAAGCGTTGGCCCACAAACATACATTCCTACAAAATTTTCATGTAGTGGCTCAAATTTTTCTTTTTTACCAGAAAGCGTATTGTAGATTTGTAAAAATCCTTTTCTATCAATCATAACTATTAATTCCTTTTACAAATGTAAAAAAAAGGGAGTAATAAAGGCTTTTTTGATTTTGGAAAGTGAGACGGAAAAAATTTAGCACTACGTAATTTTATCCTTGACTACGATTTTCTTTGAGAGTTGAAAAAAAGATAATTCCATATCCACAGGTCAACATAAGATGAAAAGGAACCATCCCCAAATCGCCATAAACAGCCCTTTGTACTGCTGTAAATCCAAAAACTAACATTAGTAACCCTTCTAAAATATTAATAAGAGAAAGACTTTTTTTATCGTATTTATTTCCTTTAAATTCAGTTTTAATTAAAACATTAAATTTTGGTGTCCTTACAAAAGAACTTTTGATTCCTAAATATCCTTCAATAACTGCAACAGCATTGCTCATTGAAAGTGCCATTGACACTGTTAAAAATTGAATAAAACGGCCTATAAATCGAAATAAATCATTTAAAAATGGCCCTTTTTTATCCCTCCAAGAATGCCAATAATAAAAGGAAAGGAAAAGTGTGCTGGCAATAAAGAAAGCACCAAATTGAATAAACCAATTTAAGTCAGAGAAAGAATCTTTAATGTGAAGAACAAAAAGACTTAAAATTGATAAGATTAATATAAACACAAACACAGAAGAATTAAACAAATGGGCAAAACCATGAATACGGTCTGAAAACTTTACTCCTGGGAAGGTTATTAAACTTTTCCACATTTTTATGAAGCATTCAGCTCCACCTTTCATCCATCTATGTTGCTGACTTTTTAATGCCGACATTGTTATTGGTAATTCAGCCGGAGATTCTACATCCTCTAGATACTTGAATTTCCACCCTCTCATTTGAGCGCGATAACTCAAATCTAAATCTTCTGTGAGCGTATCATGTTCCCAGCCTCCTGCTTCTTCAATACATGTTTTCCGCCAAATCCCTGCAGTTCCGTTAAAATTAATAAAATGACCAGAAGCATTTCTTCCACCTTGCTCGATTGCAAAATGACCATTTAATCCAAATGCTTGAAGTTCTGTCAACAAGGAATAGGTTTTATTTAAATGTCCCCATCGAGATTGAACAACACCAATTCCTTCTTTGAAATAAGGCATAGTTCGGATTAAAAAATCTTTGTCTGGGACAAAATCAGCATCGAAAATTGCGATAAATTCACCTTGAACACGATCCATAGCATCATCTAAAGCTCCTGCTTTGTATCCCGTTCTATCAATTCGATGAATGTGTTGAATATTCAAGCCTGTAGCCGCTAATTCAGCAACTTTAGCTGCAATAATATCTTTGGTTTCATCTGTTGAATCATCAAGTACTTGAATTTGAAATTTATCTCTTGGATAATCAAAGGCTGCAGCGGATTCAATAATTCGCTCGGCGACATACATTTCGTTATACATTGGTAATTGAATTGTAACTTTTGGAGTATTTGCAGAATCAAAAAATGGAATTTCCTCTAATTTTCGTTTTTTACGGTTTCTCACATAAGCGATTGCAAGTGTCATTTGAATACAACTATAGTAGAAAATCAGAATTAAACAGGCAGTATAAATTCCCAATACTATTTTTGCCAACATATGAGACCAATAATGTTCTTGAACATACTTTTTACCTGATTTTAGCATAATCGTACGATCTCCCCAATTAAACATCCACGAAACCTTCAAATTAACTTTAAAAGGCTCAGAAAAAGTAAAGTTTTTCAAGTGATCTTTATTTGTTTCAAAAGCAAAAGTTTCTGGTCGGTAATCTCTATCTACTATTCTAAGAGAACACTTTCCAAGTGGAATATTATAAAAATAAAAATTGCCTTCTTCATCGGTTTCAGTGGTGTAAATTTCCCCTGTTACCAACGACTTTAAATTTATTTCTACCTCCTCAGCATCATTTTTAGTTGTAAAATCAGCTAACTGCCCTTTTATAACTTTACATATCCCATTAGAGGGAAGGCTATCTGTTTTAGCAGATATTTCAGCGATAAAAAGCGATAAAAAGCAAGAAAAAATAATCTTGTGGAAGTAAATATTCATCAAACTAAAAAATTAAAAAAGCAAATATAAATTTATTCTTTCATTAAAGTCATTTCATCTACAATGTGTTTTGCACCAGAATATTTATCCATGACCCAAAGAACATAGCGAATATCAACAACAACATTGCGACAGCGTTTAGCATCAAACATATAATCACTCATAGTACTTTCCCAAGTGCGGTCAAAATTTAAGCCCATCAAATACCCATTTTCATCTAAAACTGGCGAACCTGAATTCCCTCCAGTTGTATGATTAGAACCTGTAAAACAAACCCATAACTCTCCATTTTGAGCATAAGGTCCAAAATCTTTTGTTTTGTGTAACTCCAACATTTTTGGTAGTAATTCAAAATCTGGATTTCCAGTATTGTATTTTGTTACAATTCCATCCAAAGTAGTGTGCTCTGTATACATCATGCCATCTGTTGGAGCAGAACCTTCTAGTTTTCCATAAGAAATTCTTAGGGTGCTGTTTGCATCTGGCCAATGCTTTGCATCTGGAAACATTATAAGTTTTCCTTCTACATAAACTTGTAAGAGTGCTGTCATCTCCGAAGAAAAAAGCTGGAAAGCTGGAACGACATTGTTTTTAAAATTATTAATATAGCTGGTGTAATGCTCTAGGCCTTTGTCTTTAGTAAGTTTTTTCATGCTCTTATCACTTATTTTATCTAAAAAGAGAAGGAATCGATCTTTATTTGTAAAAATTGATTTAGTATAAATAACTTCTGTTAAATTATCGCAATAAGACTTACTCCAATTTTCAGTAATTGAATATGGAAGTTCTTTTGTTATTTCTTTCCATGCAAAAGTCTGATTAAAATATTCGAGAGTCAACAGACGAAAAATCTTTTTGTCTACTTGAGCATCATAATTTTTAAAGAACCCTTCCCCACTGATTTTTAATTTATCTATTACTGCCTTCAATTCACCTTTCTCCTTGTATTTAGAATAATTCGAGATTAAATCATTCATTCCTCGCGCCAATTTAAAGTATTCTGGTCCGTATGAAAAATATTCCGCTCCCATCGCATATTGAAATTCGAGGTCAGATTTTTGGGCGATTAACTCATTCATTTTTTCAACCAATGAGCCATATTTAGTATTCCATTCGCGATTACTTTTGGCGCGATCCGAGTATTCTTTTTCCTGCTTTATTTTGATTGAAACAGCATCCAATTGTTTTAAGCCATCAATTTGCCCGATCCATTTTTTCCAGGCATTTGCAATACTTGCCTGTTTTGCTGAATATTGTATCCTCACTAAATCTGAATTTTTCATTCCGGCATCAATTACACTTAAAGAAAGATCCCGCATTTTGATTCTTGCTGGTCGTTCTTTTTCGATAATAAACTTCAAATAAGATGAAACCACATGCTGTTCTGTTTGCCCGGGAAATCCATAGACCATTGTAAAATCACCAGCTTTTCTATCTTTAAAAGAAATAGGAAGAAAATGTAAAGGTGTGTATGGTTTATTATCTTTTGAATATGCAGCGGGTTTGTTGTCTTGGCCAACATAAACTCTAAAAACAGAAAAATCTCCAGTATGCCGAGGCCAAACCCAATTATCAGTGTCGCCACCAAACTTTCCGATTGAATTAGGTGGTGAACCAACAAAACGGACATCTAAAAAAACTTCTTTCACCATTAAATAATAATCGTTACCGTAGTTAAAGGCCTTGATTTCTGCTTCATAATGTGTTCCAGCAACTGCTAAAGCAACTAATTTTTTAATATTTTCTTGGATCTTTACAAGATCGTTTTTAGAGCTGGTCCCATTAAATACTGCTTGACTAATATCTTCAATTCGAACAATTCTTAAAGCTGTTAACCCTGGATTTGTCAATTCTTCATTTTTTGTTTTCGCCCAAAAACCATACTTCAGATAATCATTTTCTAAAGACGAGTGAGCTTGAATTTGTGAATAGCCGCAATGGTGATTTGTCAATAATAATCCTTGATTTGAAACCAACTCGGCAGTACATCCACCACCAAATTGTAAAATTGCATCTTTGATAGAAGTGCTGTTAACACTATAAATATCGGCGGCAGATAGTTTCATTCCTTTCGCTTTCATATCTGATTCAAAGGCAGCAATTAACGATGGAATGAGCATTCCCTCTTCTGCTCTTAACGGAAAAGAACTTAAATATAAGAAGAGAAATGTAAATTTGAAAAGCTTTAAAGTCATAAGCACTTGAAATAATCCTCTAAAATAATTCTTTCTTTTCAATTAAATGATTTTGTGCTTAAAACAAGTCTATTCACTAACTTTGCAAACCGAATTATGAGCATGCGAATTTTTGATGGAGTAGAAAATTTAGAAGGATTAATTAATCCCGTTTTAACGATTGGGACTTTTGATGGTATTCATCTTGGGCATCAAAAAATAATTAAAAATCTTATTAGAGAGGCAAGATCAACAAATTCTGATAGTGTTTTGCTCACGTTTTTTCCTCATCCTAGGATGGTGCTTTTTCCAGAAGAGACTAATTTACAATTAATCCAAACGCAAGAAGAAAAATACAATAAGTTAGCTGAACAAGGTTTAAAAAACATAATTGTACAAGCATTTTCTCATGAATTTGCAAAACTTACCGCTCTTGAATTCATTGAAGAAATAATTGTGAAAAAAATTCGTGCAAAGAAAATTATTATTGGTTATGATCATCAGTTTGGGAATTCTCGTGAAGGAAATATTAATTTTTTAAGAGAATACAGCGATAAATTTGGTTATGAAGTAATTGAGATTCCAGCAAAAGAAATCGATGAAATCAATGTAAGCTCTACTAAAATTAGAACAGCATTAAACGAAGGTGATATTGAAACGGCAAATCTTTTTCTAAATGCTGCATTTGAAATAAATGGCACAGTAGTTCATGGAAATGAAATTGGAAGGAGTATTGATTTTCCTACAGCAAACATTCAGATAGCAGATAAAAATAAAATAATTCCAAAAAATGGAGTTTATGCCGTAAAAATACTAGTGAATGATAAAAATTATTTCGGAATGTTAAATATTGGAACGCGACCAAGTATTTCTAAACAGCTATCAAAAACAATAGAGGTAAATATTTTTGACTTTGAAGAAATGATTTATGATTTGCCGATTAAAATTACTTTCCATAAACATATTCGTGAAGAAAAATATTTCAGTAATTTAGAAGAATTAAAGTCACAATTACAACTTGATGCGTCTTTTATTCGTGCTTTTTTTGAGCTCCCTTTGGTCTAGTTTTTTTTCACAGAAAGAAACATTCATTACTTATAATTGGAGTGAAGTTCAGGGAGCTAATCCAGACACTATTTTTTCGATAAGCTTTGCAAAAGAAAAATTAAGCGAACTCCCCATTCAACTTTGGAAATTTAAAAAGCTAAAGGCTTTAAATCTTAAACGAAATAGATTTGAAACCTTGCCCGGTAATTTAGAGCAATTGACAGAAATAGAATTTCTTGATATTAGTCACAATAGATTTACAGTTTTCCCACTTCCAATAACGCGACTTTATAAATTAAAAGTGCTTAAAGCTTCAAGTAATAAGCTAAACTATATATCTAATAATATTGAAAATTGTGAGAAACTTGAAGAAATAGATTTGTATGATAATTTAATTGAGGACATTGGAAAAGGACTCTATAAACTTAAAGAATTGCGTTTATTGGATTTAAGAGGTGTAATGTATGGTACAATATTTCAGTCACAGCTAAAAGCTAGTTTACCAAATGTAAAAATCAAGATGGATCCGCCTTGTAAATGCATGGATTAATATTAACAATTGTATTCTAAATGAAACATATTAATAAATTTGAAGAAAATTAAAGGATTGTGGATTTATTAAATTTGATTTTTAAACTTGGAGTATTATTTTCGATTTATGGATTTCTTTGGTTTTTCATTGATCTCGGTCTAACTTTTTTAGCTGGTGGAAGAAAAAGAACAATAGCAGAAATCTATCTTTTAAAAGGCATTAAATATGCATTTTTAGTTAATGTTACTTTTTTGTTCTCAGTAGATCATAACAAGCATAACATTAATTTATATAATTTAATGCCGAGCGCATTAATTTTAATTACCTATTTCATCGGAATGCTGCAACAAAAAACAAGACAACAAATATTTATGGGGCAATTGGCAAAAGGCACAACTTTAGCAGGTATTTCTATTAAATCTGAAATATTTTTAATTACTCTAAGCAGTTTTTTATTTTTTGGCTTATTATGGTATCCTCAGCTTGCTGAAAA
>CAMDDR010000035.1:0-22022 GCA_945892995.1 Chitinophaga pinensis
ATGCTGTATTTGATAATAACAACAAAGAATTCTTGCAAATAAAAAACCAAGAAGTTTCATCTTTTGAATTGGGGTATGGTCACAAGAGTAAAAGATTCTCTTCTAATTTAAATATGTATTACACTTTATGGAGAAACAAACCACCACAATTTACTCCAACAACTCCAGATGGAGATACATACAACATCAATGGATTAGATGCACTACACAGGGGAATTGAAATCGATTTTATTTATAAGATTTTACCCAATCTTGATTTTGAAGGTTTAGCTTCACTTGGTGATTGGAAAAATATTTCTTCAAGTTATGCAACGATTATAGATCAAAATGGAGTTGTATTAGATACTGTAGATTTTAGTGCAAAAAACGTACATGTTGGCGATGCTGCTCAGGTGCAGTTAGGAACTAGTCTTCGCTATGAAATCATTAAAAATCTATATGTCAAATTAAGATTTACCTATTTTGATAAAAACTATGCAAATTTCGATCCTATTAATTTGGTAGGTACAAACAAAGACCGTGAATCATGGAAAATGCCAAGCTATGGACTTTTAGATCTTAATTTTGGTTACGATATGAAATATAATAAAATGAATTTTACGATCACTGGCGGAATAATGAATATTGCTAATACTTTTTATATTTCCGATGCGCAAAATGGAGCTAACTTTAATGGCGCTTCCTCAACAGTATTTGTAGGAATGGGAAGAAGGTTTAGTTTGGGACTCAAAGTTGGGTTCTAATAAATAGAATAATAAATTTAAAAAATAACATGAAAAAAAATATCGCTTTTACTGTATTATTAGTTCTACTAAGTTTTATGGGAAATACTCAAGCTGTTTTACCAACAAGCTGGAGTTTTACAACTACAAATCTCCCAACTGGTTGGAGTGAATCTGGAACTATGTTTTATGCTGCTTCTGGTAATACACCTCCAGCCATGAAATTTGACAATACGGGAGATTACTTGCTCATTAACTTTAATAGCAATGCTGGAAATTTAACTTATTATCTTACAGGAAATAGTTTTGCAGGTGGAACCTTTACTGTTGAAGAATCGAATTTAGGAAGCGTTTGGACAACCTTACATTCTCATACTTCACCGCCGAGTGCAACTTACGCAATGTTTACAGATGTGCCATTAGCAACAACAAGATTTATCCGCTTTATCTATACGAATAAAGTTACTGGAAATATCGGAGTAGACGATGTAAATATAACTATTGGCGCAGCAACTCCTGAGCAAGAAATTAATGTGAAACAAGGAGCAACAACAATCGTTTCTGGCGGAACTTATTTTACAAGTTCTTCCCTTGCATCAATGACCCCTTCAACCTTTACAATTGAGAATCTTGGTACTTTAAATACATTGAATATTGCTTCAGCTACAATTTCTGGAACAAATGCAGCTGATTTTTCTGTTGCTTCTTTTCCTTCAAGTGTTTTAGCTACAGCAACTGGTAATTTAGTTTTAAATTTCACTCCAGCTGCTTCTGGAACAAGGACTGCAGTTTTAACGATTGCAAGTAATGATGCAGATGAAGCTTCTTATATCTTAAATTTAAATGGTGTTGGAGGTACTCTTTCAACAGAACCAAGTTCACAAGCTTCTAATTTAGTTTTCTCAAATGTAAAAACATACAGAATAAATGCTTCGTTTACAGGAACAGCAGCTGTTGATGGTTATCTTGTTCTGAGAAAAAAAGGTTCTCCAATAACGGGAGTTCCAGTAGATGGAACTGTTTATCAAAGAGGAGATATAGTTGGTGATGCACAGGTTGTTTTTAGCCGAAATTCAACGTCTTTTACGCCAAATAATATTATCGCAGGAACAACTTATTATTTTGCTGTTTATACGTATAATGGCCCCAATAATTTTAGAAACTACAATATAACGGCTCCATTGTTAGGAAATAGTACAACTCCTGCCACAATGCTTCCTGCATCTTATTATAGTACTTTAAACACAGGGAATTCCACATTTGCGAATAATTTACATGCTTTGGTAAATCCTCATCAAGTACAATATTATAGCTATTACGCCAATACCATGATTTATTCATTTGAAGCGCGAGATACAACATTAGATAGAAGAGTTGTTACCTGCGTTTATAGCGGAGAAAATAAGATTTATACTGAACCTTTTGATTGGTCATCGAATGGTTACAGCAGAGAACACACTTATTGTCATAGTTGGATGCCTACAAATCCAGCACAAGATTTACCAGAATATAGCGATTATCACCATTTATTCCCTACGAATTTAAACGAAGTAAATATTGTACGGAGTAATAATGCCTTAGGTATTGTTGTAAATGTAACATCAACTTATTTAGGATCTAAATATGGAACTGATGCAAATGGACAGACTGTTTTCGAACCAAGAGATGAACACAAAGGAGATGCAGCAAGGGCAATGATGTATGAAGCAATTTGCTATACAACCATTAGCGGAAATAGCTGGGCTTTACCAAGTTATCAAAATCAATATTTACTAAAGCAGTGGCATTTTCAAGATCCGCCAGATAATTGGGAAATTGCAAGAAATGATTTTGTTGACTCTCTTCAAAATAATAGAAATCCATTTGTTGACAGTATTGATTATGCATGCTTTGTTAATTTTTCAAATATGACCTATGAACCATTAGCGTGTGAGGCATCTATTAATGAATTATTAAACAATGGATTTATTACTTATCCAAATCCAAGCAAGGATGAAATAAATTTACATGTAGATGCTACAACTATATCTTCTTATCAAATAATTGATTTCCAAGGAAGAGTTGTATTATCTGCTGATGTTAATAATATAGCTCTTGTGAAAGCAAATATTTCAAAATTAAATGCCGGAACTTACTTGGTTAAGGTAGTAACTCCATTTGGGATAGCGCAACGATCAATTGTTATTGAATAATGATTAGACTCATTTTAATGAGTTTTTTAGGGGCAAGTCTTTTAGCTTGCTCTTCCCATTTAATGATACATCACTTATCACCAAAACAAACGATAGATTCTTCTGTGTCTAATTCGTCAAAAATTGACGAACTGATTCAGCCCTACAAAGATTCACTTGACAAAGAAATGAATCAAGTGATTGGTTTTTCAAAAGATAATTTTGAAATTCAACGTCCTTCTTCCTCGCTTATGAATTGGTGCGCAGATGCAATTTATGCGAACCAAACAAAAAATGTAAAATTAGCACAGCCAATTTTTTGCTTACTCAATACTGGAGGTTTGCGCTCTACAATTGGCAAAGGAACTGTTTCCATAGGAGATATTTATAAATTAATGCCTTTCGACAACACGATCGTTTGGGTTGAACTTCCAATAAGTTCTCTTGCTGAGATTGAAAAATATTTAGGGCAATCTGGTGGTGAACCAATAGCAAATGCTAAATTAGAAAATGGAAAATTGCTAATAAATGGAAACAATGAAAAAATGACTCATTTTTGGGTTCTTACCTCAGATTATTTGATGAATGGTGGGGATAAAATGAGTTTTTTTGAACAAAGAACCAATGCAATAATGAATGGCAAACTACTTAGAAATGCATTTATTGAAGAGGTAAAAACTCAAGATACTTTAATTTTTAATGAAGAATTAAGAATAAAATAATGCGCGTGTGAAAAGAAGAAATTTTATCCAAAATATAGTTTTAGGAACAGGAACTCTACTTGTTTCACCTTCACTTTTTAGTCAAGAAAATCTGAAGAAAAAAAAACGCCTTGTGATTTTGCATACAAATGATACACATTCAACAATTGAGCCTTTCCCAAGAAAGCATTCTAAATTCCCTAACATGGGAGGTGTTTCCAAACGCCACTCTATTCTCCAAAAAATAAGAAGTGAAGAAGAGCATGTTTTATTATTGGATGCAGGAGATATTTTTCAAGGAACACCTTACTTTAATTCATTCAACGGAGAGCTAGAAATGAAATTGATGTCGCTACTTCAATACGATGCTGCAACAATGGGAAACCATGATTTCGATATTGGTTTAGAGGGCTTTTTAAATGCACAACAATTTGCTGATTTCCCGTTTTTATGTGCGAATTATGATTTTTCAGAAACAATTCTATCTGCTAAAACAAAAGCGTATCATATTTTTCATAAAGCAGGAATTAAGATTGGTGTTTTTGGAATCGGTGTAGCTCTGAAAGGCTTAGTTCCTATGGATAAATATGGTAATACACGCTACTTAGATCCGATAAGTACTGCAAATAAAATAGCAAGTGAGTTAAAATCTAAATCCTGTGATTTAGTAATTTGCCTTTCACATTTGGGATTTGAGTACGAAAATAAAAACATCAATTCCGATAGAAAATTAGCAGCAGAGACTCAAAATATTGATATAATTCTTGGAGGTCACACCCATACATTTTTTGATAAACCGCTTGTTCTTAAAAACTCGAAAAACAAAGATGTTTTAATAAATCAAGTTGGATGGGGTGGTGTTTATTTAGGAAGAATAGACATCGATGTTGAAAGTGGCTTTTTTCAAGCAGAAAAAATTTGCATTGATTAAAAAAAATAGTGAAGTCTATTCTTTAATTATTTCAATTGAATCAATTGAATCCCCTTCACGAATTTGATCTAAAACATCCAATCCTTCGGTTACCTTTCCAAAACAAGTATGATTTCTATCCAAGTGAGCCGTATTCCTTCTAGAATGACAAACAAAAAATTGAGAACCACCCGTATTTCTTCCAGCATGAGCCATAGATAATACACCCGTATCATGAAACTGATTTTCACCATCTAATTCGCAATCGATTTGATATCCCGGCCCACCTGCACCAGTTCCATTCGGACAACCTCCTTGAATAACAAAGTCAGGAATCACTCGGTGCCACTTAAGGCCTGTGTAAAAACCTGACTCGGCTAATTTTACAAAATTAGCAACTGTTTTTGGTGCGTCTAAATCATATAATGCAACATGCATTTGTCCTTTGTTTGTAGAAATTAGTGCTTTCATATTTTATTTTTGCGCAAAGGTAAGTTTAGTTTAGAAAAAAGAAAAATAGAGTTGTAAACAATCCATTATTACTATCTCTGTTGAAAACTTCGTTAATAACACTTTAAAACTAAGAATCAAAGCAGTTAAGTAGCATCTTAAATTTGTAATTATCCACATTAATAAACTATAGAGATGTTTAGCACACTGATAAAGCGGAAACTAACTGATAATCAAGTAGCAAATATTTTTATTAATGCACTTTACGATAGCATTGATAATGGCTTTTCTGAAGTTGCACAATTAATTAATGAAGATTTAGCGTTTACAACTTCACCAAATATTGATAAGTACAATAATGGAGAATTTGGATTAATTGTTATTGTTGGTAATCTATCTTATTTAGAAAGTACCTTCGATGCAGATCAAGCTGAAAGAGTTGAAACAATTATTTTCGAAAAACTCTCGAAATTTTATGATCTTGATGCAAACGCTTTTAAAAAAATCGTAAAAGAATATCAGAATTTTATTTTACGTGTTAATCATCCATCAAAAAATTGGATTTATGGAATGTCTAAAGCAGTCTTTCATAAATATAAATTAAATGAATTTCAGGATGAATATTTCCGCAGAATGCAGGCCCCAAATCCATTGTTTTTAAAGAGAATGGATGAAATAATGGGTAATTTTGTATGGAACTGGGATGCATTTTTCAAGAAATACCGCCTCTAAACTATTTTCTAGTAACAGTACTTTAAAATAGTGAATGTCAATCCGAAAAATACGAGAATACTTAGGAATAACTGACTCAGTGATTTATACCCTTTTTTTCTAATTCTTATGTAGTTGCCAGTACCTAAAATGACTCCAATAATAAGCGATAAGAGTAAAGGATTCATTAAACTAATCCAAATTGAGTGAAATGATGAGTGAAATGCTTTGAATGCAATAAAAGCCATTGCTCATAATTCAAATTGCCGTAGTAGGGGTGAAGCGCTGTTTTTTTTGAATCTTCTGAATACATTTCTTCAAAATCAACCCAAGCCATAGTAAATTCATCTAAAGCTAATTCTATGTCAGTATTTCGAAGTGGAGTATTTTCTTTTGCAAATGGAACTTGAATGTTTTGAGGCATTTCTTTATCGCTGATTAAAAAAGCTTGCATTCCTTTAATTTTCTCTTCAGGAATTAGGAGTTCATGATTTCCTATGCCACAAGACATATAAGTACAGTCGCATAAATGCTCAATCATTCTTTGAGGAGTCATTTTTCCCCATGATGCTGATTTTTTTTCGTCTAAATTTTCTAAGATTTCAAGAAAAGCGCATAAATCTGCTTGAACAAATTCCATTTGTTATTTTCCGACTAAGATGTGAAGACTTCTTGGAACTACTTGAACATTTAATTCACTTTTTACCAGAGTAGGTTCACCATCATATTGAGCAAGACCTTGAGAGATATTTATTTTTGCTTTTTTAAAGGAAATAACCTCGGTAAATTGTGAGCGATCTGAACGCCCCATGAAGAATTGGTATACCAATAATGGAATTCGCCACCTCGAAAATGGTTTCAATAAGATTAGTTCTATCTTTCCGTCTGTAGCATCTGACTTTGGTGAAAAAACAAAGCCATTTCCAAATTCCGAGGTATTTGCAATTGTACACATCACAACTGGCATTTTTTTAATTTGTCCGTTTGTATCAATTGAAATATTAATGGGATTGTATTTAAAATACTCCTTAAAAACATGTTTAACGTAGGTCCAAAAACCACGTTTTTTGTCTTCATCAAAGCGTTTTGCAATGAGCGCATCTATTCCGTAGCCTCCAAAACCTAAAAAAGGGTTGTCGTTTACAAGAACAGTATCCATCTGAATTTCATTCGTTGAATTAATACATAAAATTGCCTCTGGAATCGTTAAAGGAATATTCATGTGCCGTGCTAAACCATTGCCAGATCCAATTGGAATAATAGCTAATTTAGTTTTTGATCCGATTAAAGTGGTTCCAATTTCGTGCACTGAACCATCTCCACCAATAGCACAGACTATATCAATGTTTTTTTTTATCGCTTCTTTTGCGATTTCAATTGCCTGACCTTTGTAACTTGAGCTTTTAATTTTATAATCAAATTGACTATGATCCAAATGTTCATGAATAAGCTGCGGTATGTCGTCTTTTCGACGAACACCAGATATTGGATTTATGACAAACCAAATACTTTTTTTCATGACTAGCAACTTATTTTTTATTTGTATTGTCCACCAGTTAATAATAAAACTTAAGACAATATTCAAAATTCGTTACATTTCATGATAATTCCTAATTTTTAATAAGATTTTCTCAATTAAATCTGCACTTCGCAGACAATACTATTTCTTGAATCTACTTAAAATATGTATTTTTGGTAAACTAATTTTATTAAATGAAAGAAAAAGAACTAAATAAAAACAGAGAGCATTTATTGAAGTTACTTTTGGATAAATCAGCATTAAAGCAAGATGTTGCTGATGATTGTGAAAAAGTTTTCATTTCTTTTAAAAAAGCAATTTGTAAGGAATTAGATGCCCTAAAGTTGAAAATTAAAGATCCTCGGATTCGTTTAAATTATGAAGACAAAGGTGAACACGAAATTCATGCTTACATCGGAAGTGATGTCTTAGTTTTTAATTTGCATAGAAATGTTTTTAAGATGCCAGATAATGATCCACTTTGGGGAACGGCATATTTTAGATCGAATGAAAATAATGGCTATTTCGGAATCATCAATATTTTTAATTTTTTAGCGGAGTCTTTTCTTCAGCATCGCATCAACGATAGTGGCTATCTCATAGGTCGTATTTTTATTAATCACGAACGCCATTTTTATGTTGAAGGAAAAGGACACCTTGGCTCACTTTTTCGAGATACACAAAATTCTGTCGTGAATGACGAGTTCATTGCAGCGATTGTACAACTATCTTTTGCTTATGCTTTGCAATTTGATTTACACATCCCACCTTTTGACTATTTCAGTGAAATCACGGTAGAACAAATTCAGTTAATGGGAGAAAGTTTAAAACTAGAAACAGCCAAAAGATTGGGTTTTAAAATGAAAAGTGAAGAGTCTGAGAATAATTAAAAAATATAGTGCATAACCTTGCAGTTAAAGAATTTCACACTATATTTGCAAACTCAAATTTGAGAATTTTTGATTTTTGGCCCATTCGTCTAGTGGTTAGGACGCCAGGTTTTCATCCTGGTAACAGGAGTTCGATTCTCCTATGGGCTGCATAAAAATTGGTTTAATAGCCAAAAAAACATTAATTTAGCACGATTAAAATAATTTAATAAAATAATAATGGCAAATCACAAATCATCAATCAAGAGAATTCGTTCAAACGATGCTAAGCGAGTTTTAAATAAATACCAACACAAAACTACACGTAATGCAGCGCGTAAGCTACGGGAATTAACAGATAGAAAAGAAGCTGAAATTTTATTTCCTACTGTTGTTGCTATGTTGGATAAATTAGCGAAGAAGAATGTAATTCACAAAAACAAAGCAGCAAACTTAAAATCTGGACTTCAGGTTTTTATCAATAAAATGTAATTTTACTTTTTGAACTAAATTGAAGGGGCTTTTGCCCCTTTTTTTGTTAAGTTTGTTTTCTATGATGCATCTAAGAATCAGTATTCTTTTCTTTATTATCAACTATTTTTGTTATTCTCAAATACAAATAGCAGCTCCAACTGACACATTAAAGTCTTCCTTTTCAACACTTGGAAAACTAGACACAATGGATATGAATAGTATTTATTTAGCATCATCTTTCCCTATTAAATCATTTAGTAATCGTTTTGGTTTTCCAAGTATTGATTTACTTGATATGAATTCCTCGATTTATTACCCACTAAAAAAGGAGCGAGGTCTTATAACATTTTCAGCCCTTCCACATGTTGGTTTTTCATATTTATTTGGAACTCAGGGCACGCAATTATTAGGTTTAAAATATCAACAAGCATTTAAAAAAGGATTTTTGCTCAATGCACAGATAGGAACAGATAAAACAGATGGTTTTTTTCGAAATACAGGATTTTCCAGAAGTTCTTACGCTTTTCAGTTAGCACAAAATTCAAAGCGACATTCATTTTTATTAGAGGCAAGAAGTGCAAAAGAACTTCGCGAGTGGAATGGGGGAGTGGTGAGTGATTCTCAAGCATTAATCTTTTCACCAGAATTACTTCCTGTAAATAAAAATGATGCTTCCAGCCATTTAAAAAATTCAAAAGTTTGTTTAACAAATTCATTTTCATTGTTTTCAGATTCTTTACATGTTTTTGGTTTAGAAATAAAGCAGTTTTATGAGAATTTAAAGCGTTCTTATTTTGAAAATTCCACTATTGTCAATAATTATGATTCTATTTATTTTGATAGTACACAGTCCAGTGACGCATATACTTTAAAAACGTTTGAAAATCAACTTGGTATTTTTTATAAAACTCCCTTTCTTGAATTTTCCACACATGCAGTTTTACGAAATTGGAACTATGCAAATTTTGATATTAAAAGCGATACTACAGAATTTGATATAAACGAGCAGTTTCAATTTAAAAATAAGTTCTTTCAACTTTCAAATTCTTCATCTTTAAACTTGTATGGAGCAAAAAATACTTTTCGCTCTTTTTCGGAGGTGAATTCAATATTTTCGGGTTATAAAATTGCTGTAAATCATACTTTTATAAGTAGCTTACCTCTTGTTTTCCAGCGTTATTATTCTTCTAATAACGTTTTTTATAAATTGGAAAATTTCGAATTGCAAACACATCAAAAGTTTAAGTTTGCAATTTCTAAAGCTTTAGGGAAACAGCTTATTTCACTTGATTATGCCCTTATTTCGTTTAAGCAAAACTATTTTTTTAATACAAGTGTTTCTAAATGGCAAAGAGATTTAGCTATTTCTTCAGCCATAATTCAGCAAGCAAAAATTTCCTCAGAATTACACTTCTCAATTTTTCATATTTATCCAAGTTATACTTTTACAAGGATGGATAAATCCATTAATTTTCTTCCTCAACATACTTTTGAAACGCGCTTCTTGATAAAAGGAGGAATTTTTAAGGCAAAGAAATTAAAAGGGATGTTGGGATTTGATTTTATTGCTCTTTCTAGCTATAAAAGTTTAATGTTTAATCCGCAAATGGGAATTTATGATTTTACTGTTTTGAGTCAAACGAATATGAATTCTGGAATGTTGAATGCGGGAATTTTTTCAGGATTTGAGGTCGATAAATTTCGTTTTTTTCTTCGTTGGGATAATTTAGCATATTTGTGGGCTAACAGAATGCAAACTTTTATTATTGGTTCTCCCTTGCCTTCAACTCAAATAAAAATTGGACTAACCTGGGATTTCTGGAATTAGCAAAAATTGAAAAGATTTGCTCTATACGCACTTAAACTTTTATTGAAAGCACCTCTGCCATTTTTGAACCAATGTGAGCAGGTGAATCTACAACATGAATACCACATTCTCTCAGAATGCGTTTTTTAGCTTGTGCAGTATCGTCTTTTCCGCCAACTATTGCTCCAGCGTGCCCCATTGTTCTTCCTACAGGAGCAGTTTCACCAGCGATAAATCCAACAACTGGTTTTGTGCCATGTTCTTGTATCCATTTTGCAGCTAGCACCTCAAGATTCCCTCCAATTTCGCCAATTATTACAATACCATCAGTTTCTGGATCATTCATTAATAAGGCAACAGCTTCTTGTGTTGTCGTTCCAATAATTGGATCTCCTCCAATACCGATCGCAGTTGTAATTCCCATGCCTGCTTTCGCAACTTGGTCTGCTGCTTCATAGGTAAGTGTTCCAGATTTTGAAACAATACCAATTTTCCCTTTTTTGAAAACAAAACCAGGCATTATTCCTATTTTAGTTTCTCCTGCTGTAATTATTCCAGGGCAATTTGGACCTATTAATCTGCATTTAAAACCTTTAATATATTCTTTGGTTTTTATCATATCATTTATAGGAATTCCTTCAGTGATACAAACAATTACTTGTATTCCCGCTGCTGCAGCTTCCATGATTGCGTCTGCTGCAAATGCTGGTGGCACAAAAATAATAGAAACATCTGCCTTCGTTTTCTCAACTGCCTCATGCATTGTATTAAAAACTGGTTTATCTAAATGACTTGTCCCACCTTTTCCTGGTGTAACACCACCAACGATATTTGTACCATATTCAATCATTTGGCTTGCGTGAAATGTCCCTTCGGTTCCAGTGAAACCTTGTACAAGAACTTTTGAGTTTTTGTTTACTAAAACACTCATAATTTAGATAAATTTAATTTTGAACTCAAAAGTAAGAAATGCCTTTTAAATAGCAAGTTTTTCGACTTATTTAACTTCCCAAACCTTCATATCAAATTTCAAAATTGAATTTTGTGGGATATTATCTAATTTATGATCTCCATAAGCAATAGATGGTGGAAGGATCATTTGAACTTCACTACCTTTTTTACACATTAGCAAGACTTCTTTCCATCCGGCGATTAAATCTCGAACAGCAAACTTTACGGGAGCTTTTTGAAAGTCTATGCGTTTTCCGTTTAACAGAAAACCGGAATAGGTGATTGTGACACTGTCAGTATATCGAATAAATTTTCCTTCTCCATTTTTTGAGATGAAATAGCGTAGTCCTGAAGATGATTTATCAAACTTCAAGTTGTTTTTTTTGATATAAGTAGAAATTTGTGAATCAAAATCTTGAATTTCTTGATCAGAATAGGTTGAACAACTTGTTAGTAGTAGAAAAAGAAGAAATTGTATTAGCTTTCTCATAATTTTATTGCATTTAGTTCATATCCCTCTTTAATTAGTAATTCAATTAATCCTTCTGGCCCTGCAAGATGTGCCGCACCCATAGCAAAAAAGACTTTTTGTTTTGACATCATATTCTTCATTAGTGAAATCCAACGGATATTCCGTTCTTCCAAGAAAATCCGTGAATTTGGGAGCGAATTATCCTTTTGAATAAATGAATACAAAGAATCAAGATTTTGTAGTAAATAAAGTTCCTCTAATTCCTTAAATTCAAGCTTCGCTTTATCTTGATTTCTCAAGGCATCTAAGATCATATTTTTTTGTTCAACGGAAGTTAAATCATCAAATAATTTTAGTTGTTGATCTATTGTTTCTAAGCCGAGAAGTTCAATATCTTTAAGTTTTGCTTTATTTTCAAGTTCTAATTCCTGTGACTTTGTATATTCTGGAAGCGAATTTTGTAGAATAAATTGCAGCACTAAAAACGGCTTTGCTTGCTTAAAATTCTCATCAAATTGCTCAACATTCATTAACAAATAGTCATTCGCCCATTGATGAATTGTGTCTAGTTCCCTTTCAGAAAAAATATCATTAAAACTTCCTTTTTCTAAAATCAATTTATTTGGTGAAAGTTCTGCATTATTTAGTGAGTTAATCTCCATGCACAATGCTTCAGATTTTGCAAGTAAAAGCAATAGTTTTTTCGGTAAAAAAAAAGATTCTTCATCCATGATGTGCATGGTTCCAAAAAGATATGATATTTGATTATTGGAAGGATTACGAATTTCCCATAAGAGACTTTTTTTCTCAATTTGAGCTGATAACAGAAAAGAAAAAGTAAAAAAGACTAAGAAAAAAAACCTTTTCATATCAGTTGATACTCAGTTGTGCTAAAAAATGATGATCTTGTTCCGAAACTTTTTTACAAGAAAAGCCAACTTTATTTGCAATGATATGTAGACTATCGTAGTCGATATAGAGCCAATCAAACCAAGGCCCAGAAGTTTTTTTGTAGTGCATTTGAAAACGAAAATTTCCATAATATTCAGCATTCAGATTCATCCAAAGCGCTCCATCATCATCTTCGTATAAATAGCGAATATCAGATGAGTCACAAATTAGTTGCCCGCCAGGTTTCAATAGCGTTTTTGCATGTAAAAGTGTAGCTTTCATTTGCCCTAATGTCCCTGCTATTCCTATTCCGTTCATGAGCATTAAAATTGTATCGTATTTCGTATTTGGGGCAAAATTTTCAAAAAGAACATGTTCCACTGGGATATTACAATTCTTTAAGTGCTCAGTTGCACCGAGCGAGGCTTCAATTGCAAAAACATTCATTCCTTTTTTTTGCAATTCTAAGCAATGAATTCCCGCTCCGGCTCCAACATCTAAAACATCCCCACGACAAAGTTCAAGCGCTTTTAACTCTAACTCCGGCATTTCTTTTCGTGTACGAAATAGAACTTCAAGAGGGATTACGTCATCTTCACATAATTCTGAAGACACGATTATGTCATTTGCTTGTCTGTTTTCTGCGTAATCAAGAATTGCTTCTCCGATTGGATCTGATATCCTCATAAATTATGATTCATATTGGCTAAATTCACTTAAATCATCATCCGAATAGTCATCATCAAATTCATTAAATCCAAGCTCATCGTCATCATCGTCATCATCAAGCCCACCTTCTAACCTTTGATCGCTGAATAAATCTTCTGTAATATCTTCTCTTGAATTTTCAGCTGGCGCTTTCCCTATTGATAGCAAAACACTTGGTTTTTTTGGCTCAGTTTTATCAAATCCAATTAATTCGACAAGAAAGATCCACATGCAAAGAAAATCGTAAACTAAGATAAATTTTTGATCTGGTTCGTGTAAAAAATCTTTAATAGTGGCTGAATTCATAACTGTAGATGGATCGTCAATCGAATCATCATCATAGGTCATATCCATCAAGCTAATTTCATGTCCTTTGTCCCACATATCATTGGAAACATAAAAACTACCCATTTGATCACCTTTAAAATCAAAGGAATCCAAAATAATTTTATAAAAAGACTCAAAATTATCAGTATCTGCAATGAGAATATCGCGAAAGACTTCTTCTTTTTTCTCTGAATCCAATAAAACTCTGAATTTTAGTCCTGGCATACTTTTGATTTTTCAATCTATGTAAAATTAAAATTATTTATTAAAAATAGGAGTTTTTACAACAGATAATCCCATTTCTTTTCCCAATCTTAGCATTTCGGCAACGGCTTCATCAAAATTATTTGAAATTTCACCCTCTAGGATTGCTTCTTTTATTTTGCTTTTAATGGTTCCAATTTCAGCAACTGGACCAATATTAAAAGTCTTCATAATTAATTCACCATTAACAGGTGGTTGAAAATTTCGAATAAGGTCTTTCTCTTCAACATCTTTTAGCTTTTGCGACACTAATTCAAAGTTATTTTTGTATTTCTTAACTTTAAATTCATTTTTTGAGGTAATATCTGCATTGCATAATAACATCAGGTCTTCAATGTCATCTCCAGCTTCATTCAGTAAGCGGCGAATTGCAGAATCTGTCACAGAACCTTTAATAAGTGCAATTGGTCGAAGGTGAAGTCGTACTAATTTCTGAACATATTTCATCTTCTGATCAAGTGGTAATTTCAGATTTTTAAAAATCCGAGGCACCCATTTTGACCCTAGTTCTTCGTGACCGTGGAATGTCCATCCTACAATTGGGTCGAATCTTTTTGTCGGTGGTTTTGCGATGTCATGAAGAATCGCAGCCCAACGAAGCCACAGCGAATCTGTATTTTGTGAGATGTTATCCAAAACTTCTAGGGAGTGTTCGAAATTATCTTTGTGACTCTTTCCATCAATTGTTTCAATTCCTTTTAGTTGAATAAATTCTGGAAAAAATTGTTCTAATAAGTAGGTAGAATCTAGTAATTTAAAACCACGAGAAGGAGTTTCACTTAGTATTATTTTATTTAGCTCTTCACTAATCCTTTCTCTTGATATTATTTCCAAGCGCTTAGCTTGTTTTCGAATAGCCTCCAAGCATGAAATTTCAATTTTAAAGTTTAAACGTGACGCAAAACGAATTGCTCTTAACATTCTGAGTGGATCATCACTAAAGGTTATTTCAGGTTCAAGTGGTGTTCTAATAATTCCTTTTTCTAAATCTGCAATACCATTAAAAGGATCTAGAATATTTCCAAAAGTTTCTGGACGTAGGTCTAAAGCAAGTGTATTGATGGTAAAATCCCTGCGATTTTGATCATCTTTTAGTGTTCCAATCTCTGTTTCTGGTTTTCTTGAATCTGAAACATACGATTCCTTGCGTGCACCTACAAATTCAACATCTAAATCTTTGTAGCGAAAATGAGCGGTACCATAATTTTTATAAATACTCACAGATTTGACACGCATAATTTTAGCAATGGCAGATGCGAGTTCTGGCCCATCACCAATGACCACAATATCTATGTCTTTTGATGGACTATCAAGAAGTAAATCGCGCACAAATCCACCAATAACATATGCTTCAATTTTATTTTCAGCAATATATTGAGAAATAACTTTAAAAACAGGGTGCTTTAAACTTGAAGCGTAATTCAATTTCATCGTTTGCAAATGTAAGATTATTGAGTCTAATTATAGATAAAACGTTTAATCTTCATCTTCATCCAACAAATCTTCATTATTTCGTTTGTAGGAAAACAAATCATCATCAAGCTCGTCTAAGTCGTCATCATCAAAAAATTTCCCGGGCTTACCACTTTTTTTGTATGCATCCATTTTGGGTTTTTTATTTTTCCCTTCGGTGTCAGGACTTTTACGATCTTTTAAATTATTTAATTTTTTTCGAGGTTCAATTTTCGAAATTTCTAAACTAGGTAGAGCATCAATATCTTGCGTAGTTGGAAAATCGACATTATTTGGCACATAAGGTTTTTTCTCAAAAGTTGGTCTAGGTGCAGCGCCTCGGTCTTCTGCTTCTTTAACAGCAATAGGCCTTCCATTTACAGCAAAATTATCTAGAGCTGAAATTGCCTTAAGAGCTTCCTCTCGGTCATCCATTTCAACAAACCCAAATCCTCTAGATTTACCTGTTTCTCTGTCGGTTGCAACACTGGCTTTTAAGACTTTCCCATATTGCTCGAACAATTCTCGTAATTGATCGCTATCAAAGCCAAAATCTAATTTGGCAACAAAAATACTGGTCATAGATTGTAAAATACAATTTTAGTTATGTTCACTTCTTACTGATTAAGAAATCGAATTTATAACAAAATTTTTAAAAAATAGCTGAGAATTAAAAAAAAGTGGTTTTTTCGTCATATTTTAAAGGAAATCTGAGGATTTTAGTAATTCCTCACACGAAAAGTCAAAGAATTTTAATAAAAAGAAAAAAGCTAAGAATTCGTATTAAGTCAAGTAAGTGTATTATTAAGCTATTAAGTTTTTCATTTTGTAATAAATTGATTGTTTGTGGTCCAAAGGTATGAATTATTGAATCTTTTGAAGGATTTGAAAGAAATTACAGAATGGGAGTGAACAAGTAATTCCAAAAAAAGAATGAGTGCGAAGTAAAAAAAAATGAAGTAAATCGCTCTCGCTCAATACTCTCATTCTGTTTTGTGACCTCGCCAGGAATCGAACCTGGATCAAAAGTTTAGGAAACTTCTATTCTATCCGTTGAACTACGAAGTCAGTATTATTTTGGCAATGTTTCTACTATTTTTTTTATTTCAATTTCTACTTTTACTGCAGCAATATCCCAATCAAAATACTTACTGCGTTGCAAACTTTTAGTTGCTAAATCTTCTCTTATTATGGAATTACTGTTAACTAGCAACATTTTTTCAGCAATATCATTCACATCAAAAGGATTGCAATAAATTGCAGCATCTTGTGCAATTTCAGGTAAGCAAGTTGTATTTGCAGCAATAATTGGTATTCCACAATTCATTGCTTCAACCAAGGGTATTCCAAAGCCTTCAAAATAGGGGATATAAGTAAGAGCGAGAGCAGACCCCATCAATTTTGTGAGTTGTGCATTTTCAATATGCCCTGTAAAGATAAGTTGTTTTCTAACTTCATCGGAAATTACTAAATTATTCTCTTTCCACATGTCACTTCCTACAATGACAAGTTTTATGGATTTATTTGAAACACAAAAAAGTTCAAAGGCATAAATTAAGTTTTGTATATTTTTCCGAGGATGCAAAGACCCCACAAAAATAAAAAAATCATTTCCTGCAGTAAAATCATTTTTGGCATCCCTTATTTCTTGTTCTGTCAATTGCCGAAATGCTGTATTAGCGGCATTGTAAATCACTTCAACTTTTTCCTTCTTTATTCCATAAGTAGAACAAATATCCTTCTTTGAATACTCTGAAACCGTTATAATTTTTTTTGCTTTTCTTGCAAATTTCGGGAAGAAAAAACGAAAATAGCGCGAAACAAGCCATGGTAAATCTTTGGGATTGTGTTCAAAATTTAGATCGTGAATTGTAATAATATGAGGAACAGAAGAACTTAAGCTGCTAAAGCCATCTGGCGACCAAAACACGTCAATTTTTTCTCTTTTTAGAGCATTTTTCAAACGCCACTCAAACCAAATTAAGTATAGAATTGGATGCCTTGTTTGGGGTGAAATAACCACGGGTTTTACATTATCTGAAAAAATAAATTGTAGGTCGTATGGTCGATCAAAAAATAAGATGAATTCGTGTTGAGGATTTTGCTCACAAATTCGCTTGGTTATTTCAAGTGTGTACTGACCAAAACCTTCTAGTTTTTTAGCCAATAAATTGCGAGCATTTATTCCAATTCGCACTTCAGTTAATATTGATTGATATAATTATATTTCTTTTCGTGCCCAACTGTTGTATTTGGTCCATGTCCGCAATAAACGATTGTTTCATCGGGATATTGGAATAGAATGTCAAAAATTGATTTTTTTAATGTTGTTAAATCTCCTCCTGGTAAATCAACTCTTCCAAAACTTTCTCTGAATAAAACATCACCATTAATAATAAAATTATCTGCTTCAAAATAAAAAATAACGTGTCCTGGTGCATGGCCTGGAGTATGGCGGACCTGAATTTTGAACTTGCCAATATGAAGTACTTGTCCGTCTTCCAAATAATTTTCCGGTAAAATAGAAGATTTATATCCTTCAAATCCATAAACATGGGCATAATTTGCAACGGAAGTCCAGGTGCTATGATCTAGAGGATGCAAATAGGATGCACATTTATATTTTTCACGCACAAATTCTGCTCCTAAAATATGGTCTATGTGAGCATGCGTATATAATACAGCGCAAATAGTTAATTTATTTTTCTCAATAAAATCACTAAGTAAGTGTTCTTCTTCACGACTATAGCATCCGGGATCAAAAATTAAGGTCTCTCCACTATCATTTGAAACAAGATAGGTGTTTTCCTGAAAACCATTCAATTGAAATACATTCACTATTAGTGCCATGAGGCAAAGTTAGCGCAAAGAAAATACTATCGCAATAAATTAACGTGTCCTGTGATTTCTTTTTTCCTATATGCGAAATCACTATAGACTATTTTCCAAATATACGTTCCGTCTTCACAATACACATTATTATAGGTTCCATCCCAATAATCAGATAAAGATTTCATTGTATAGATTAATTCTCCCCATCTGTTGAAAATTGTCATTTCAAAGTCTTTAAAATTTCCTCCAATCGCACTAAATCCATTATTAAATTGGTCACCATCAGGAGTGAATGTATTTGGTACATAAAAGAATGGATCAAAATAGATACTTACTTTACTTGTTGCTTCACAACCATTTAGGTCGGTAAAATATATTGTATATGTTGAGTTTTGAGAGGTGTTAACACTCGTATTTTGGCAAGTAGCACAGGTAAATTCAGCAGAGGGTGTCCATAAAAAAGTACCTTGACCGCTTGATATTGCAGCTAAATTAATCGGTTCTCCAATAAGTGCATAAACATCTGACCCTGCAAACACAAAAGGTTGAGGAAAAGTACTAATAAGAACATAAGCTGTGTCTTTGCATCCAAAAATATCCGTGCCAATAACCATATAATTTGTGGTTGTTTGGTTTTGGACAATCGCTTGACTTCCATCTGCATTGCTAGAAATTGGAGATGGAGACCAGACATAAGATGCTGCACCACTGGCATTGACTGCAGCTGGATAATTAGGACAAACGATTGTATCATTTCCTGCCAGAATTTGTGGAATAATTATTTCTACCCAAATAGAATCTGTAGTTGTCCCGCAGCTATTTGTGACATCACAGTAATAATATTGTTCATTTGGAGGACTTAAGAAAACGTTAGTATTATTTTGCCCAATTAGATTATTACTAGGATACCAAAAGTAACTTGTTCCTCCGGTAATATTTACAGAGCTAGACCCACCATTACAGATTAAAGTAGTATCATCTAAAACTGGATTTGGCGAATCGAAAAATACTTGGATACTCATCGTATCAGAGTCTGAACAGCCATTTGCTGAAACAACATTTGCGATATATGTAATGTTTGAATTAGGTGTTGCAGTCGTTGAAAATGTATTGGCATTTGTTAAAAAAGTACTTGGAACCCATGTAATTGCTCCAGAACCATTTGCAATTAAATCTACTGATTCTCCGAGGCAAATAGTTGTATCGTTGTTAATTGACACACTCGGTGCTGATACATCAAGAGTTACTTGAGTTGTAATTGACCCACAAGAATCTGATATTGTAACATTGAATGTAGTTGTAGTCGAAATTGTGGCAACGGGATTTGCAATGTTTGGGTTATTCAAAAGATTTGCAGGGCTCCATAAGTAAGTAGCGCCGCCATAAGCATTTAACTGATAAGAATCTCCTGGACAAATTGATGTTGGTGCTTGCACAACTCCGGCAGTAAAGGCGCCAATATTCACTGTAACTGTTACTGAATCAGGGCTAAAGCAACCTGTAGAATCGAAAACAAGTAATTCAACATCATAGACCCCTGGGGTTGTATATTGATGAATAGGTTCCTCTAATGTTGAGCTTGTTCCATCTCCAAAATCCCATATATAAGAATTACCATTTGTACTATTATTAAGAAAATAGACTGACTGCGGAATACAGATTAAAGGAGCAGGTTGGGCTGCAGCTGCTTCAATTGCACTTAATTCAAATTTAAAAACTGCTAAATTACAGTTAGGACTTGAGTTTTGCGGCGACCAACTTCCAGGCGTGCTTGTAAATCCAAAATCATTTCCTCCGCATGCACCGCAAACTGCATGATAAATTCTTCCAGAATTATCAAAACGACTTGTTCCTCCGTCAACATGGTTTGAACTACTTGACATTCCACCCATAAAAGTTGCATACTTTAATGAACTCGCATCTTGATCTAAAACTGCGATATAAAAATTAGAGCCATTTGTTGCTCCTTGATAAGCATCTGGAGTTGTTTGAAATCCGTTGGTTGAAGAAAAAGTAGCTTGACCAACTTGATTTAAAACACCGCCCCAACCAGCTAAATAGATATCATAACAATTTGAAATTAAAAATGCTGTAGGAGAAATTTCTACATGACCAGAACTTGCTCCTATCATTGTTGTCCAAGAAATAGTTGATAAATCAGCATTGTATTTTCTAAGATATTGACCTGAATTAGCGATGCCATAACATCCTGGAGAAATAGTCCAAGCTGACTCAGTTTGTCCAAAAACGTATGGAAAATTATCTACATCAACACGTATAAAATAACTTTGGTCGTATTCTGCTTGCCCCATATACGTTCCTGTTTGAAAACTTCCATTGCCAGAATTTATGCGTAAGGCATAGCCATCAGATAATCCTCCGTTAAAACTAAGGTCGTTTCCTGAATTTACGGGTATAGAATTTGAACTTGTACCACCTGCAACATAAACAGAGCCATTTGTTCCAATCGTAATAGAATTTCCAGTTTCTAAGCCTGAGCCCCCAAAATAGGAACTCCATAGCATAGTACTTAAATTAGAATTTAACTTCAATATCACGGCATCTTGAATTCCATTGAGATTTGTCTGCGCACCGTTAACAATTGGAAAATTTGACGATTGTGTCGTACTTGAAACATAGACATTTTGGTTACCATCAAGTACTATTTCTCCTCTAAATTGATCGCCGTAATTATAGTGTAGCGTTCCAGGATTTAATCCATCTGTATTTGTTCCACCAATGTAAGTAGAAGAAATAAGCGAAGAACCAGCACTGTTTAATCGTGCGATATAAATATCTGACCCATTAAATTCAAGAGAATTTTGAAGTTCATATGGACCACCATTAAACGAAGCGTCAAAAGAAGCACCTGCCATTGGAAAATTTGCAGATGATGTAACACCATAAATATACAATTCTCCATTTGGAGCGCATACAATACTATGTGGTGTCTCATTTCCAGTACCTCCGATATAAGTAGAATAGAGTAATGCTGTTCCTGCTGCATTAAATTTTGTAATTCCAACATCCATTGGAAATGAACCTGACCCAGAATTATAGGATGCATCAAAGGCACCTGTAGTTGTTGGATAACCGGAACCAAAGACAATTCCTCCACCAAATAAATTTCCATTTACATCAGGAGTTGCAGTAAAACCCCAGTTATCAGTGGTAGATCCAGAAAATGTAGAGAAAGTAAGACTCGGATCAATAAATAATCGTTGATTTTTATCATAACCTTCTGGAAATGAGAAAGAAACTTCGTTTCCTTGCACTAGAAATTCTACTTCTACTTCCGTTTGATTTCCATTTTCAGCATTATACCAAGCTTTTGGTTTGGAATATGAAATTGAACCAAGAGAATGCTTGATTACTAGATTTCCTCTTTCATCTATAAAAAGTGATTCTGCACCCTCAAGTATAAAATTTAATTGCCGTAAATCAGCACCTGGTTCAGCATCAAAATGAAAACTTAATTGCTCTTTTTTACCATTGTAAATAAGGTCAATTCCCTCAAAGTAGTTTTTAAATTTTAGTAAGGAAAAGCTGCGAATAAGTGATTTCCATTTTGCTTTATCAGATCCAAGTATGTAGTTTGAGTAATGAGCACTTGAATCTATTTCCTCAATTTTATAGTTTTCTTTAGCAGCTGGAAAAATATGTTTTAGGGCGTGGTATTTTGTTCTTTCTTCTTCGTGGTCTTCTGTCTTTTCTTGGTGGTCATGATCCATCGCAGTTGTCAAATAAAAGGTCATTCCTTTATTTTCAATGTATAATTTTCCGCCATTCAA
>CAMDDR010000036.1:0-20307 GCA_945892995.1 Chitinophaga pinensis
CCAAGATGGCACTTTTTATAACATCCAAGTTGGGAAATGGGAATTTGTTACTTCCTGTTTTGATATGCAGCTAGATTCTTTAACTGGTTCCATAATCGTGTATCTTGAAAAAGGATATTACGATGATTTTGAATTTGATTTTTCTTGGGCAATCATCGGAAATGCTACAACAGGTATTTGGGAACGTGGAATTCCTAATCCAACAAATAATACAATGATTGGAACGGATGCACCTTATGATTGTGGATCAATAGGTTTTGTAACAGGGAATGCAGCAAATTTAAATCCAGATTTCGACGATGTTGATGAAGGTTACACGACTTTAATTTCACCTCAAATGGACTTAACTTCTCTAACTAATCCTCACATTAATTTTGCTCGTTCATTTTTCTGTTATCATGGTCCAGGTCAGTTTGACGATACCCTAAAAGTATTTATTTCCAATGGTTCAACAAGTGTTTTATTAGATCAAATTATTGGTCCGCAGGGAAATGAAATGAGTTATTCTTTTCAAAGTATTCCGATAAATGGCTTGCTAACGATTAATAATACGATGCAAATTTCTGTTACTATTTCAGATGAAAATCCAAATATCAATATCACTGAAGCTGCTTTTGATCATTTTTGGGTAAGTAATTATATTACTACAGACATTTCAGAAAACACCAAAGAGAAATTTAGCTTGTATCCGAATCCTTCAAATGAAAAAATTACAATTGAAAACGCTGAAGTAGATAGTTATGTACATATTCGGGACTTAAATGGAAAAATTCAAAAGTCGATTCAAGTTTCAGTAAATAAAATGGAAATTGATCTATATTCCTTATCTGCGGGTATTTATATTATTCAAAATTTAGGTCAATCCATCCGTTTTATAAAATTGTAGAAGACAAGCAACTTCAGTAAAACATTCTTCGAACGAAATATAAATCTTATTTTTGAGTTAAATTTGTTCTATGTATAAGTTATCGATTGTAATTCCATTGTTAAACGAAGCAGAATCTCTTCCTGAGTTACATAGCTGGATTTATGATGTTGTTACCAAGAACAATTTGTCTTACGAGCTTATTTTAATTGATGATGGAAGTACTGATACTTCTTGGAATATAATTGAGGAATTAGCTCTAAAAGACAAGAACATCAAAGCATTAAAATTTCAAAAGAATTATGGGAAGTCTGCGGCTTTTCAAAAAGGATTTGAACTAGCAAATGGACAGGTTGTAATAACAATGGACGCAGACTTGCAAGATTCTCCCGAAGAAATCCCAGAATTGTATCGAATGATTGTTGAAGATAATTTTGACCTAGTTTCTGGATGGAAAAAAAATAGGCAGGATCCTTTATCAAAAACATTACCAACTAAATTATACAATTGGGCAGCCCGAAGAATAACAGGCATTCATTTGCACGATTTCAATTGTGGTTTAAAAGCGTATAAATTTTCTGTTGTGAAAAGCATTGAACTTTATGGTGATATGCACCGTTATGTTCCCGCTTTAGCAAAATATGCAGGTTTTCAAAACATAGGAGAAAAAATTGTGCAGCATCAAGCGAGAAAATACGGAGTTACAAAATTTGGATTAAATCGTTTTTTAAATGGCCCCTTAGATTTAATGACTGTTGCATTTATGGGGAAATTTGGAAAAAAACCCATGCATTTTTTCGGTGGAATGGGAACGCTAATGTTTTTAATAGGTTTTGGACTTCTTTTATTCCTTGGTCTTAATAAATTATTTTTTCATCAATCAGCACTTAAATTGGCAGAGCGGACAGAGTTTTATGTTTCCTTAGCAGCAATGATTATTGGAGTCCAATTTTTTCTCGTTGGTTTTGTATCAGAATTAATAGGAAGAAATTCAAGCACTCGAAATCAGTACCTTATTGAAAAGCAAATTTCTGAATGAGTTTAGATTGGAATATTGATTCAAGTTGGTCGCTTTTTCTCGATCGCGATGGTGTAATCAATGAAAGACCAATAAATGATTATGTTCTAGAATGGGAAAAATTTCATTTTCGTCCAGGTGTACTATCTTCTTTTTCTAGTTTATGCGTTAAATTCAGTCATGTTTTCGTAGTCACAAATCAGCAATGTGTTGCACTGAATAAAATCTCAGAAAGTGATTTAGAGAACATTCACTCCCAAATGCAAAAAGAAATCTCAAAGAATGGTGGATTCATCACTAAAGTTTTTGCAGCCACTGAATTAAAAAATAAATTTAGTAAAATGCGAAAGCCAAATACAATGATGGCCCAGATGGCAAAAAAGGAATTTCCATCTGTGGATTTTAAGAAATCAATTATGGTTGGAGACACAGATTCTGATATTATCTTTGGAAAGAAACTAGGAATGAAAACTGTATTGATTTTAACTTCTGAAAAAACAAGTATAAAATCCGATATATCATTAAATTCTCTCTCTGAGTTAAGTGCTTTACTATGAATAAACTGCTTTATATTCTTCTATTTTTCCTTCCATTTTTGAGCGTTTCACAAGTCAATCAAAAAGACGCAAAAGGTCAAAAACAGGGCGTTTGGAATAAAAAATATCCAGGAAGTAATACTTTTATTTACAAAGGTCAATTTAAAGATGATAAGGCAATTGGAGAGTTTACTTATTATTATGAAAATGGAAAAATAAAATCAGTTATAAAACACTTTCCAAATTCAAATCTTTCGTTTGCAGTTTTTTATTTTGAGAATGAAGCAGTGTTGTCAGAGGGCTTTTATAAAAATCAGTTAAAAGATTCTGTTTGGTCAAATTTCACACCCTCTGGAGCTTTATCAAGCAAAGAAAGTTTTTTGCAAAATCAACTTCACGGAGAAAAAATTATATATTATACCGAAGGTCAAATTGAAAATGGTATTCTGATTCCTTTATCTATTTCAAATTATAAGAAAGATACACTAAATGGACTTTATACTGAATTTTTTAGCACTGGAAAAATTAAAAAAAAAGGTGTTTTTCTAAATGGACTTAAGAATGGTGAATGGTTAGAATACCACCCCAATGGGCAAATAGCTCAAAAAGCAAAATTTAAGAAAGATAATCTTCATACTTGGGTTTATAGCTATGATAAAAACGGATTAAAAATATCTGAGGTATTCTTTCAAAATGGGACTAGATTGAAAGGAAAAGAATTAGATTTATTTTTTGAAAATTGTACCAAGAATGGGATAGATCCAAATGATTAAAATGAAAAAATCAGCACATAAAGTAGTCTTTTTTTCAGCGCTTCCTCCTTATCGTGGAGGCATTTCGGATTTCAGTGAATTAGTTGTTAGCGCAATGGAACAGCTCTGCGACTTGAAGGCATTTACCTTTAAAAAACAATATCCTAATTTTTTATTTCCTGGAAAAACACAATTGAGTCAAAATAAGCTTGCAAAAAGTTATCCTAGAATTGTTTATGGCTTTAATCCTTTAAGTTATTTCAGCGCCGTAAGGCAACTCAAGAAATCTTCGCCTACTATTTTTATTACAAATTATTGGATGACATTTTTTGCACCCATGAATGTTTTTTTTTCAAAATCTTTAAAAAAAGATTGTTTAAAAATTGCAATTATTCATAACCTGATACCGCACGAAAAAAGATTTTTTGATAGAATTTTCAATCGAATATTTGTAAAGTCTTACGATGGTTTTATTGTCCTTTCTGAGTCTGTAAAAAAGGATTTACTTGCCATTGATCCAGCTGCTAAGCATTGCTTGTTGAAACATCCTTCTTACAATCAGTTTGGAGATAAAATTGAGAGAGAGGAGGCTGCTGCAGCTTTAGGTTTGGATCCAACAAAAAAAATACTTTTATTTTTTGGCTTGATAAGAAATTACAAGGGCTTAGATTTATTATTGCAAGCTTTTTCAAATTTAAATAAGGAGTTTATTTTGCTTATTGCAGGTGAGGTTTATGGTAATGCAATTACGTATACTAACTTAATTGCAAAATCTAAAAATAAAAACATTCATTTTGTCAATCAATTTATTGATGAGCAAGATGTCAAGCTTTATTTTAGCGTAGCAGATTTATGTGTTTTACCTTATAAATCAGCAACTCAGAGTGGTATTCAAGCACTTGCAAACTCTTTTTGTTTGCCGGTTTTAATTTCAAATGTTGGAGGTTTAGCAGAAGATATTGTTGATGAAAAAAATGGATTTATCTTGAATGACATAAATCCTCTAGCTATTCAAAATAAAATAGAGGAGATTTTTAATGAAAATAAATTGACTCTGGTTAAAGAAAATTTAAAGCTGGAAAATTTACTTTTAAACGACACATGGACTAAATTTTCAGATTCGCTTATACAATTTTGCGATACATTAAAAAAGAATAGCTGAAGCAGGTAAATTTTCATATTCAAAACTTCAATTTTATTTGGCTTTCAGCAATGTAAATCCTATATTTGCACCCTTATTGAAATTAAAAATTTAGAAAATATGCGTTTAAAAGGTTTTTTCTTGTTGTTTACACTTGTGTTAACAGCTGTTTGTATTTATCAATTGTCATTTACTTGGGTAGCAAGTGGAGTTGAGAGAAAAGCAGAAAAAGAAGCAATTCTTAAGGTTCAAGCTCTAAGAAAACAAGCTAAAGATAATAATGGCATTGCAATTCTTCCAAACAGCACAACTGTAGATTTTAATTTACCAGAATCTGAAGAATTAGCCAGAGCAGCATTCGTAAATGAAATATTGCGTTCAAAAGGTGAAAAAAAGGTTTATCCATTAATTGGATCTACTTTTTCGGAGGTTAAGAAACGCTCGCTTGCATTTGGTCTTGATTTAGTTGGAGGCATGAGTGTTACGCTTGAAATTTCCATTTCTGATTTAATTAAAAATAATGCTAAGAATCCAAGAGATTTAAAGTTTATTAAACCTTTTGAGGCAGCACAAGCAATCTACAAAAAAAATGGTGGGGATTTCTTGAGTCTTTTTATCGCTCAAAATAAGATTATCAACAAAGGATTAAAGTTAAATTATTTATTGAAAGGCGCTCAACTTGGAATTCGATCTACAGATTCTGAAGTTGAAGCATATTTTAGAACACAAATTGCTTCTTCAATGGATGGTGTTGAGATTATTATGAATCGTCGAATTAACCAGTTCGGTGTAGCACAACCAAACATCCAAAAAGATCCTGCCAAGAATAGATTATATATTGAGTTACCAGGGGTTCAAGATGAATATACTGTCGCAAAAAAGTTACAATCAACTGCAAATCTAGAGTTCTTTGAAACGTATATGCCTGAGCAGATTCAAATTCAATGGACAACAGCCAATAACCTTTCCAAGGAAAAAGAACAAAAAGACTTATCATTGATAAATGATTCTTCTGAGGTATCTGATAGTTCTGAAAATTCCGATACACTAAAAAAGAAGTCTTCGTCTTTGAGTTTAACTGGAACAAATGAGAAGAAAGGTTTAACTGATTTAGTAACATCCGTTGGAGGATTTGCGATGGGTTATGTAGATGTTCAAAATAAAGGAACTGTAGAAACAATGTTGCGTCGGCGTGATATTGCTTCTGTTTTCCCTGAAGATGTAAAGTTTATGTGGTCAGCAGAACCAGATAAAATTGACGACAAATCCAAGAAAACAGCTTATTTCTTATATGCTTGTAAAATTCCTGAGTCTGGTAAAGCACGCGTGAATGGAGAGCACATTGCTAAAGCTGGAACAGGATACGATCAAAGAGATGGAAAAATTACAGTAGACTTAGAAATGACACCTGAGGGTGCGGATGAATGGGGTAGAATGACCTCAGACAATAAGGATAGAATTATAGCAATAACAATGGATAGTGTTGTTTATAGCGCTCCTCGAGTAATAAACGCTATTACAACTGGTAATACTCAAATTTCTGGAAGCTTTTCCTTTCAAGAGGCGGAAGATCTTGCTGGCTTGTTAAATGGAGGTGCACTTCCTGCTCCTTGTATTATTAAAGAACAGACAAAAGTTGGACCAACAATTGGTGCAGAAAACACCCGAGCAGGTTTAATTTCATTCGCAGTTGCTTTAATTGTGGTATTTATATACATGTATCTTTATTATGGAAAAGCTGGTATTGTAGCAGATATTGCTTTATTTGCAAACATCATTTTTATTTTTGGAACGCTTGCTTCATTTGGAGCAGTTTTAACACTTGCGGGTATTGCGGGTATTGTTTTGACGATTGGTATGGCCGTCGATGCGAATGTCTTGGTGTATGAAAGAATTCGCGAAGAACAGGCTAAAGGAAAAGACATTGCTGCAGCAATTGAAACAGGTTATGAAAAGGCCCTTTCTTCTATTATTGATGCCAATGTCACGACACTTTTAACAGCCATCGTTTTGAAAATATTTGGTTCAGGACCAATTGAGTCCTTTGCTACAACATTGATTATTGGAATTTTCTCATCTGTTTTTGCTGCATTGGTAATTTCAAGATTAATATTTACTTGGATGTTAAATAAAGGATACGGTATTTCCTTTGGAACTAAGCTTACGCAAAACGCATTTAAGAACATCAATATTAACTTTGTTTCTAAGCGAAATATTTATTATGTGGTTTCTGGATTGTTCGTTGCAGGTTCGATTATTGCTGTTTTAACTATCGGATTAAAGCCTTCTGTAGAATTTTCTGGAGGTAGAACATTTGGTGTTAAATTCGCTAAAACTGCGGATAATAATATGGAATTTATAAAAGAGAAATTATCTTCCGTGATGCAAGGCGCATCAATTGACGTAAAAACAAAATCCAGTAATTTTTACGTTGAAATAACAACAAATTACTTGGTTTCAGATGAAACAGCTACAACTAAAGTAAAAGAGAAATTAGAGAAAGGTCTTGATTTATGTAAATCAAAATTAGGATCTTACAAAATTGAAGCAGATTCAAGATTTGTTTCCTCTTCAGTTTCAAATGAATTGATTTCATCTTCGACTATTGCAATTGTCTTATCCTTAATCATGATTTTTGCCTATATTCTATTGCGCTTTGGTACATGGCAGTATTCATTAAGTGCAATTATTGCCTTGTTTCATGATGTTATGATTGTTTTAGGAGTTTTCGCAGTATTTAATGGAATTCTTCCTTTTAATATGGATGTTGATCAATCCTTCATTGCAGCGATATTAACGGTAATTGGATATTCGATAAACGATACAGTTGTTGTTTTTGATAGGATACGGGAAGAGCTATCGTGGAAGAAAGATGCTGATTATAAAACTGAAATTAATGGTGCCTTAAATTCTACCTTATCTCGTACGATTAATACTTCCTTAACTACGATTATTGTATTGGTTGTTATTTTCTTATTTGGTGGTGCGGCAATTCAAGGATTTGTTTTTGCTTTATTAGTTGGTATTGTTGTAGGAACTTATTCATCACTTCTTATTGCAACTCCTATGCTTATCGATTTAACTAAGAAATTAAAAAATTAAAAATTAGTTTTCTTTAATTATAAAGTCGTTTAGTAATAAGCGACTTTTTTTTTCAAATAGCGTCTTCACTTTAGTAATCCTTTTCTGTTTAGATGAAAAATGCAATAAAGATTTTCTTAGCGCCTTCAAAAACCTTAAATGAACGAGATGGAGATATCCATTTTCCGAGTATTCCAATTTTTGAAAATGAGGCAAGTTTATTGGTGGCTGCTTTAAGAGAAAAATCAAAAGCAGAACTAGCATCCTTACTATCTATCTCGAAAGATCTTGCTGAATCAAGTTATCTGCGTTTTAAAACATGGGATATTTATAGAGCTAAGGATAGCAAAGCATTGCAAGCAATTAATGCTTTTTCGGGAGAAGTTTACCGAGGTTTAGATTATAAAAGCTTAAGTGCAAGAGAAAAGGAGATTTCAAATGAATGCATGTATATTTTCTCTGGTTTATATGGATTACTTAAGCCATGTGATATGATTTATCCTTATCGTTTGGAAATGGGCACAAAATTTGCCCCAAATGCTACTTCTAAGAATTTGTATTTTTTTTGGAAACAGAAAGTAAATCACTTTTTGTTGGATTCACTAAATAAAGAGGAGATTATTTTAAATTTAGCTTCTCAAGAATATTTTAAAGTGATTGATACTTCTATTATAAAAAACAGAATTATAAGTCCAGTTTTTAAGGAGTATAAAAATGGAAAATTTACAATCGTAATGATGTATGCAAAACATGCTCGTGGAGCAATGGCTCGTTATCTTATAAAAAATCAATTAAATAATATTGATGATTTAAAGTCATATTCTATTGATTCTTATAGTTTTGATGCAAGGCAATCAAGTAAAAATGAATGGGTGTTTGTACGTTAAAAATCAAATTTCTCGTTTCTTTCTAAAATATCCCAAGTGTGGTCTGCTAGCAATTTTACAGTACCAACAAATTCTAAATTCGCTCCTGATTTCCCCCATTGTTTTGGTCCCACGAGTGAGAGCGAAAAAACACCAGTATCTTTATGGTATAAATGGTATGTATGATTTATGAACGGTTCAAAGCGCATTTCTGCAGTGTAAATAAACTCTGAAATTTTCTTGCGCTCATTTATTTTTTTTGCCTGTTCTGCAAGCAATTGCATTTGATCATAAATTTGAGCTAATTGCATGTCTGTTTGCTGCTCCATTGAATTGATTGAGCGACTTTTTAATTTCCCTTGATCCTCTGGTTTTATGAGTGCGCTTCCTGCATGGTGAGCGTATTCAAGGCTATGCGGATTTTCGCTAATTTTATCCTTATCTATTGGATTAATAAACTCAGCTTGTTTTTTTTTATCTTTCAAGTTAAAATAATTTTGATAAGGATTTCCCAACTTCAGCACCAATCGCTATCCCCATTCCACCCATCCTAACACCAAAGGCTACATTATTGTTCGTTTTTTTTATTATTGGACTTTTATCTTTTCCAATTCCCATAATCCCCGACCAGGCATAATCAACTTCGAATTTAGTATCTGGAAGAATGACAGTTTGCAATAAATGAAGCAAAGAATCTTGAATATCTTCACTCGTTCCAAATTTGTCTGTAGCTTCTCTTTCAAAATTCAGATTTCTTCCACCGCCAAAAAGCACACGATTTTCTATATTTCTAAAATAGTAGTAACCCGCATCGTAGTGAAATGAACCTTTAATTTTTAGATCTGAAATCGGCTTTGTAATAAGTACTTGGGCTCTTGCAGCTTGGATGTCATCGTCTAAAAATTGTTTTGCAAATCCATTTGTACAGATTATGTTATTTGCGCTTTTAAATTCACCAAAATTAGTTTCTAAAAAAACTTCCTTTCCATTTGATTCAAATGTTTTTACTTCAATCCCAAAAAGAGAAAGAATACCTAGATTAGTTGATTTTTTGTAGAGTTCAGAAATTAATTTTCCAGTGTTTATTGTTCCTTCTTCACTATTGCTATATGTGCTAAAGATGTTTTGGAATCCAAAATTACGGATAGCCATTTTATCCTCTCTATATATATTTTTTACACCGCATATTTCGAAGGATTTTTCATTTATATACGCTATAAAATCATCTTGTAATAGCTCTTCTTTTTTTGAAATTAAATCCCATGAACCACATTTTTCATATCCAATTTTTTTTGCGTTGATTAACTCAAATAGTGTTTTTAATCCTTCATAGCGCAGTCTATAAGTATTCCAAACTTTTTCATCACTGATTTTTGAGAGATCGTCATACAATTCTGTTGGGCTGCCAAAACAGGCAAATCCCGCATTTTTAGTGCTTGCTCCACTAGGGAGATATCCTCTTTCTAGCACGAGAATTTTTGATCTAGGAAATTTTTCTTTTAAAAAAATCGCTGTGCTAAGTCCCACAATACCAGCACCAATAATTGTAAAATCAAGACCCTCAAAATAAAGTGATTTCTCCCAAAAACTTAAATCTTTGATGTTTAGCATTTTTTTAATTCGTCTTTTTTTAGCAATTTTGTATTAATTCATTAAATATACACTTTTACTTTTTTTTAAAATAAAATAATCGTTAGCTTATGATAAGAAAAATACTTTTTTTCTTCTTACTTTCTATAAGTTTTACACGTTTTTATTCTCAAAAAGACCTTTCAATTTCTTTACAGGGAAAGGTTCATAATAAGGATAATAAGGATAATATTTTTGGTGCAACATTATATTTAATGGATAAGGATGTTTTTATTTCAAAGTCAGTTTCCTTATCTAATGGAACTTTTTTATTAACTGCTAAAATTCCAAGATCTGACACTTATGATTTGATTGTTTCTAAAAATGGATTTATTTTAAAAAAAATCTTAATTGATTTATCTTCTTTAGATTTTGAAAGAGAGTATCAAAATAACATACCATTAAAAAAAGACATGAATATAAATTTATATTCACAGAGTTTATACCCAAACATAAACAATTCTGATACTTTTTATTCTGAGAAATATAGTTGGAATCCTGAGGAGAGGCAACTAATATCAGACGAAAATTATCTTATTCAAGCTGAAGGAAAGTTAAAGCTTTCTAATACACCAGTAGCAAAAGTAATTATTGACAGTGTAGCCATTAAAACACAGGATGAAACTATAATTTCAAATCTTACAGATATTTTGAAGCAAGCCAAGTCTTATTCAAAAGAAAAGAATTTAAAATTATCTATTGAAAAATATAATGAAGCAGAATTACTTTCTTCAAAATTGTCAAATTCAAATTCAAATCTATTATATATTTCATCACTAAAGGCTGAAAAGAGTAAATTACTCGAAGTGAAGAATTCTGAGGACCTGGTGTTTAATAGTCAACTAATTAAAGCAAATGAATATTTCGCGCTAGGTCAAAATGGATATGCTAAAGCTAAATTAATTTTAAGGACTGATCCAATGCGCGGAAGGGTAAATGACCCTAAAGTAATTGAGTTAACGGATAAAATTAATCAAATGGAGTCATATTTTAATATGAAAAAGACAGCCTATCTTTTGGTAAAATCTAAAAAGAAAAACCAGGAAGCAATTACTTCGCTAAAAATCACCGAAGAAAAAGCAATACTTAATCAAAAAATTATTCCACAAAATGAATTAGCTCAGTTAAAAAAATCAATTGATTCACTAGAAAATATAATTAATCCTATGTCTGCTGTGATTCCAAAAAAAGTAATTTCTGCTTCTACGCAAGATCAAGGTACAATTTTATTGGCACCAGGAGAAATTCATACTGGTAAAAATAGTGACGCCTATAAAGATATTCTTATAAATAAGGAAAAGAAAGATAATGCAGCAACATACAAAATGGAAATTATTAAAAATGATTTAGAATATACTACAAATTTTATAAGTACTATCACTGCATCTCAACGTCAAGATGCACAGGTTCAGATAAATGAGATAAAAAATGATATTGATTCTATCCTATCTAATGAACAAAAAAATAATGATCAACGTCAGTATCAAATGCAAGAGCAGATTGCGACTTTGAACCAAGACATTAATGAAAGAAATTTAAGTGTTATAGCTCAAAATGAATTAATTATAACTGAAATTAGTGAAAATAAAAATCAATTAGATATAATACAAAAGAAACAAAATGACGAGAATTCAGAACGTTTAGAAAAGCAAATGGACGCTGTTCAAATTAGTAAGGATCGTACTTTAATCATTGAGCAAGAAAGACACGAGTCTGAAGAGGATAGATATACAGAGCAGCAACAAACTATTAATAATCTTGATTATTTAAGGTATCAAAAAGACTCGATTTCAAAAGCTAATATTGAATTAGGCTTATCTAAAATTCAAAAAATGAAGGATTATCAGAAATACTATGAAACAACTCCAAATTATCTAAAAAATGAGGCTGGAGTTTTATATGAAAAAAATAAAATGACGGAAGTTATATATAAAATAAAAAATTTACAAGGTTATGTGTCCTCAGTTGTTATTCGTCGTGTTGTTGTCGATACAAATGGTTATGGTGTTGTTTATGAGCAGACAACAAATGAAAATGGTAAAAATTCCTTCACTAGAAATGGACTGTTAATAACTGAATCTATTTGGTTTAATGAATCAACAGGTGATAATGTTATCAAAAAGTAGTTTTTTTCTTATAATTCTAGCTTTATTATTTTGTAAATGCTCGTCTAATGATAATAATCAAAAATTTTATACAATAACCGGAAATGCTCAAGGTACAACTTATTCTATTATTTTAATTGGCCCAAATGATACAATAACAAAAAATCAAATAACTACTATTCTAGAAAATTTTGATTCAGTTTTGTCAACTTATGTTAGTTCTTCAAATATAAGTCAATTCAATTCGGCAGATAATACTATTGAGTTTTCAGATTCAAACTTCTATTTTAAAAATTGCTTATTAAAGAGTCAATTTATTTACGAACGTTCTCAAGGTGCTTTCGACCCCACAGTTTTCCCTTTAGTTGATGCCTGGGGATTTTTTAAGAATCAAAAAACACCATTATCGAAAGTTGCTGCAGATTCAATTTTACCCTATGTGTCCTTTGAAAAAGACAAATTGTTTAGCTATAAATTTAAAAATAACTTGCTTTATTTTACAAAAAAAGATAAACGTGTAAAATTAGATTTTAATGCGATTGCACAGGGATATGCTGTAGATGTTTTAGCTGAATTCATACGTGAAAAAGGATATTCTAATTTTTATATTGAATTAGGCGGTGAGGTTTATGTTTCTGGATTAAACCGTGAAAATCAAAAATGGAAAATAGGAATCGATACTCCTGTATCAAGTTCAAAGGAACGCTCAATTAGTGAAGTTCTTTCAATTTCAAATGAAGCTATAGCAACTAGTGGCAATTACCGTAAATTTTATGAAGTTAAGGGCAAAAAGTATGCGCATACAATTGATCCAAAGACCGGTTTGCAGGTTACACATAATTTATTGAGTGCAACTGTTATTGCAAAAGACTGCGCAACAGCCGATGGTTTTGCAACTGCTTTTATGGTGATGGGTAAAGAAAAGACAATTGCTTTTTTAAAACAAAATCGCGATTTAGGTTTAACAGTCTACCTTATTTATAACGAAAAAGGTCGTTTGAAATCTTACGCATCAGATTCTTCAAAATTATTCTCATTGTAAATCAATAATCGGTTGTCAGTAACTAATTTGTGACAATATAATCTACCCTAACTTTCTTTTTATTTTCGCAAAAAGGAAATCAATATGAACGTTCATTTTATCGCAATAGGAGGAAGCGCAATGCACAACTTAGCAATTGCTTTGAGTCGAAAAGGATTTATTGTCTCTGGTTCGGATGATGAAATTTTTGAGCCTTCACTTTCTCGCTTGGAGAAACAAGGAATTCTTCCAGAAAAAATCGAATGGAATACTGAAAATATTCACTCTGGTTTGGATGCTGTAATTCTCGGAATGCATGCAAGAATTGATAACCCTGAGTTGTTAAAGGCAAAGGAATTAAACCTGCCCATATTTTCTTATCCTGAATACTTGTATGAACAATCCAAAGATAAAATTCGACTTGTTATCGGAGGAAGTCATGGAAAAACGACAATAACTTCCATGTTACTTCATGCTTGTAAAAAGCTAAAAATTGATGTAGATTATATGGTTGGAGCTCAGTTAGAAGGTTATGATTGTATGGTACGACTTACAGATTCCGCTAAAATAATGATTCTTGAGGGGGATGAATATTTAAGTTCTCCAATTGATAGACGCCCAAAATTCCATTTGTATAAACCATTAATTGCTTTGTTAAGTGGTATTGCTTGGGATCACATTAATGTTTTTCCAACCTTTGATAATTACTTAGAACAGTTCGATATTTTTTGTAATTGCATAGAAAAAAAGGGTTTGTTAATCTATAACGAAGAAGATTCTGAGATTGTGAAACTTTCAGAAAAATACAAGACTTCTTTACAGACAAGAGCTTACAAAACACCAGTATTTACTCCTAATTTACAGGGTACAACAATGGTTTTTGACGGAATTAATTACGATTTACAAATATTTGGGCCACATAACTTACAAAATATGATGGGGGCAATGCGCTTAGCTGAATCTATTGGCATTAAATCATCTGATTTTTTTACTGCAATGAATGATTTTACTGGCGCCGGAAAAAGACTCCAAAAAGTTGTAGAAAATAAACAATTTGTAATGTATAAAGATTTTGCACATTCACCATCAAAATTAATGGCAACAACAAATGCTGTAAAACACCAATATCCAAATAGAGAACTAATTGCTTGTATGGAATTACATACATTTTCGTCACTAAAAAAGGAATTTCTACCTCATTACAAGGATTCAATGGCAAAAGCAGATATAGCTATCGTATATTATAATCCTGAAGTTGTACATCATAAAAAGCTAGAACCAATTAGTAAAGAGTTAGTTTTTGATAGCTTTGGCGGAAATGTTATCGTACTAAACGATACAGAAGAAGTATTAAATTTTCTTAATGCACATTCATGGTCAAACAATGTTCTTTTGATGATGTCATCTGGAAATTTTGATGGAATAAATTATGACGAACTAGCTGCGAAGTTAATTGCGAAAAACGATGCGGCGGAAGATAAGAGTAATAACAATTGAATTCAGAGTTGTATATAGCAATAATGAAAGCATCGATACCAGCATCGTAAATTGTGGATTATACACCATTTTAGTTTTGGCTAAAATATCTCTTTTTATTTCTTCAACTGATTTATTTTCCATTTCTGGGTTTTCCCGTTGAATTTCTTTTATTGTTTGTGGTTTGGATAATTTCATGGAAATCTCATTCATTTTACCCTCGTTAAAAGCAGGATATATTTTTTGGTAATAGAAATATAAAAAGACACTAACAATTACTGCATAAGGCACTCCGGCAAGCATTCCGTTTTTAACATCATTCAATAAATTACTTTCTGTTTCTTTTCTTTTAACTAAATACAAGGCAATTGCAATTGCTGCAGTTAAAATAAACATGTTGATAAAGACAAATGGCCTCAGATCATCAAGAGAAAGAGAAAGATAAAATGCTGCTAATTTTATTGAAATCCAAATTGCAGCTGCAAGCAGTCCAACCTTAAGGGGTAATTTCATTAATTATTCATTGATATTAAAAATTCCTCATTGGATATAGTATTCTCCATGTGTGATTTAAGGAATTCCATTGCTTCAACAGGATTCATGTCAGCCATAATTTTGCGAATCAACCAAATTCGCTGCAAAACATCTTTTCCGACTAATAAATCTTCACGTCGAGTTCCAGAAGCTGTAATGTCAATTGCAGGATAAATTCTTCTGTTAGATATTTTACGATCGAGTTGGAGTTCCATATTTCCAGTACCCTTGAATTCTTCAAAAATTACTTCATCCATTTTAGAACCTGTCTCAGTTAATGCTGTAGCAAGGATTGAAAGAGAACCCCCATTTTCTATTTTTCGAGCAGCACCAAAGAATCTTTTTGGTTTATGCAATGCATTTGCGTCTACACCTCCAGAAAGAACTTTTCCTGAAGCTGGAGAAACTGTATTATAAGCTCGAGCTAAGCGTGTTATTGAATCTAGCAAAATACAAACATCATGACCACATTCAACCATTCTTTTGGCTTTTTCCAAAACCATATTAGCAACTTTTACGTGGCGTTCTGCAGGTTCATCAAAAGTGGAAGCAATAACTTCTGCTTTTACACTTCTTGCCATGTCTGTTACCTCTTCTGGTCGCTCATCAATTAACAAAACAATTAAGTAGGTTTCGGGATGATTTGCAGCAATTGCATTTGCTACGTCTTTAAGTAACATTGTTTTTCCTGTCTTTGGCTGTGCCACAATCATTCCACGTTGACCTTTTCCAATAGGAGCAAAAAGATCCATAACACGTGTGGAAAGTGTTTCCTGATTGTGTCCTGTTAATTTGAATTTTTCCGATGGGAAAAGAGGAGTTAAATATTGAAATGGAACACGGTCACGAATGTATGATGGATGTCTACCATTAATCGACTCAACTTTAACTAAAGGGAAGAATTTTTCTCCTTCTCTTGGTGGACGAATTGTTCCTTTTAATGTATCACCTGTTTTTAAACCAAATAATTTTATCTGATTTTGAGAAACATAAATATCGTCTGGTGAGGGAAGATAATTGTAATCAGATGATCGCAAAAAGCCATAGCCATCTTGAATTACTTCTAAAACTCCTTCAGCTGTAACAATACCAACTAAGTCATAATTCTCATCTGATTTCTCAGCAGGATTTTCATTTGGAATATGCCCTTGGTTTTGTTGATTTGCGTGATGAGGTCTATTTTGATTTTGTCGCTTATTATCAAATTTGTGAACTGGCCTCTCTTGTCTTATGTTTTGCTCGCGTAATTCTTGATCATTCTTTTCCTCAGATGATTTACTTGATTTTTCTTCGATAGTGTCAGCAGTGGTTACTTCGGAAGTTGATTTATCAATCTTTTCTTCTTTGCTATCATTATTTATGTCCTGCGTTAGATTTTCTTCTATTGGCAATTCTTTTTTTATTATCTTTCGAGTACGTTGTTTTTTTTGATTTTCGCCCTCAATAGAATTACTAATGATGTCATTTTTCTGTTCTTCTGACGAATCAGAATTTTCATTTGCTGTGGTGTCACCCATGTTATTTATTTATTTTAAGGATTTTTAGTTTTAAGATATACAGCTTTAAACTGCTATTTTGAAGATACAAGCAAGTTGAGAATTAATTTAAACTATAATTGTTCGGTGAAAATATTTAGTGATTTAATATGATAAATTTTGGAGAAATAAACCCTTTGGGTTCTAACTATAAATCAAATTTAGTTATTATTTTCTAATAAGCAACAAAAACATTAAGTTTTTCTTTTTTTCTTTTTTGCTGCAGGAAAAAGTATGTTGTTTAAGATTAATCTGTAACCTGGTGAATTTGGATGCAGATTCAAATCTGTCTGTGGGTCATTCACTAAATGTTGGTAATCTTCTGGGTCATGTCCGCCATAAAATGTCCAAGTTCCTTGTCCCATTTCTCCATGAATATAACGTGCCGTTCCTGCACTTTTATTTTCCCCTAAAATTAGCACATTTGACTTTATAAATTCCTTTCTAAAATCTGTTGTTTGTCCCATAAATCCTTTTACTACATCAACATGACATTGCGTAAGCATTGTTGGTATTACATCCCATTTTGCTGAAAAATCAAAAAGTGTAAATTGATCCATCGCTTCTGTAATTACGCGATTATTTCTTAAATCAGTTGCATCAATATCTGAATATTCATAAACCATAGGGTCTTTTATAAGATGAAAATCCTTGAAAGCAAAGGTTTGACTAAAATCTAATTTCTCTTGAGCGCGTGAATCTGAAGGGTCACCATCAAAAATAGATTCACAAATATCAGTTCCTTGTGCAGCCAAACCAATATCAAAACTATCTGTCCCACTACACATCGTAAATAAGAAGCCTCCTCCTATGACAAAGTTTTTCAAGTTTTTTGCAACTGCTAATTTTAGCTCTGAAACTTTTGTAAAACCTAGGTTTTTAGCATTTTTTTCTGCTGTAATAACTTGTTGTTGATACCAAGACTGGTATCTTGCAGAGCCATAAAATTTTCCGTATTGACCTGTAAAATCCTCGTGGTGAAGGTGCAACCAGTCATATTTAGGAAGCATTCCCATGACAATTGCAGAATCGTAAATTTTTTCATAATTTATTTCTGCGTATTCTAAAACCATTGTTACGGCATCGTCCCACGGCTGTTTATCAGGTGGTGTATATACTGCAATTTTCGGTGCTTTTTCAAGTTGCACTATTTCCATATTTACATCGGGATTTGCAATTTGTGCTCTGATTTGGTTGACTTGCCCTTCTGCTAAAACTTCATAGCGAATTCCTCGAAATATAAGTTCTTCTTCAATTGTTTTTAAATGAGGCATTAAAAAAGATCCTCCCCTATAATTTAAAAGCCATTCTATAGTAATACTATTTTCTAAAGTCCAAAATGCAAGGCCGTATGCTTTTAAATGATTTGTTTGAGATTCATCCATTGGAACTAATAACTGAGTAGCTTTTAGTTGGCTTGAAAAAATAAGTAAAAGGAATAAAATAAATCGACTTAGCATTATTTTAAAATGGATTGTCCTCATCTTCATTTTGATTAAATTCTTCATTCTGATCGTCCGAAGAATTCATTTTACTGGGAAGAGTATAGGTATTTGAATCTTGATTAAAGGTTGAAAGATTGTTTTTTAATGGTTTAGATAATTCATGATCGCTTACTTCATGCAAATTTTCAAAACGAGCAAACTCAGGAACAAAACGTAAATTAACCCGACCAGTTTGTCCATTTCTATGTTTTGCAATTATGATTTCTGCCATTCCTTGCGTTGAATCTCCATTGTCATTGGTAGTTAAACCATATGTTTCTGGACGGTAAATAAATGAAACAATGTCTGCATCTTGTTCTATAGCTCCCGATTCACGCAAGTCAGATAGCATAGGGCGCTTTTCTCCACCGCGTGATTCTACTGCTCTACTTAACTGAGCAAGTGCAATAATTGGAACATTTAATTCTTTCGCAATTTCTTTTATAGACCGAGAGATTGTCGAAATTTCTTGTTCGCGATTTCCATATCCTTTTCCATCTTTAGCGGACATTAATTGAAGGTAATCTATGATTATTAATTCTACGTTGTGTTGAGCTTTCAAACGCCGACATTTAGCTCTAAAATCAAAAATACTTAATCCGGGAGTATCATCTATAAAAATTGGTGCACTTGATAAATTAACTATACGTGAATGCATTTGTTGGAATTCATGGTCTTTTAATTCTCCCTTTCGTAATTTAACTGAATCAATTCGAGCCTCACTTGCAATTAATCGTTTTACCAATTGCACGGATGACATTTCCAAGGAAAAAATTGCAACACCCATTTTGTGATCAATTGCTGTATTTCTAGCCATAGAAAGTATAAAAGCAGTTTTTCCCATACCAGGTCTTGCTGCAAGTACAATCATATCTGAACGTTGCCATCCAGCAGTAATTTTATCTAAATCATGAAAACCTGAAGCTACTCCTGAAATTCCATCTTTATTTTTTGAAGCTTTTTCTATTTCCTGAATTGCTTCTCCAAGAAGGCTTTTCATACTTAGAGCTTGTTTGCTCATGTTGTTTTCTGCAATTTGAAACAAGTTTGATTCGGCACTATTTAATAATTCAAAGACATCACATGTTTCATCGTAAGCATCTCGAATTATTTCACTACTAACACGAATGAGTTCTCTTTTTATAAATTTTTCGGTGATTATTCGAGCATGGAATTGAATGTGTGCTGAGGAAGCAACTCGATTTGTCAGCGATGAAATATATCCTGCGCCACCTGCTGCTGCTAATTCTCCATTTTTTTGAAGTCTAGAAGTTACAGTTACTAAATCTACAGGATTTGTTGATGCGAATAAGTCGCGAATGGTTTTAAATATTATTTGGTGTTTTGGATCGTAAAAACTATTTTGGTTTATGATTTCAACACAATCATCTATCGCACTTTTTTCCAACATCATTGCTCCAAGAATAACTTGTTCAATTTCTATTGCTTGAGGTGGTAATTTTCCGATGTCTCCGCTAAGTACTGAAGGGCTTTTTATACGAGAAATTGGTTTGCGATTGTTTTCCATTGGGTCCATACAACAAATATAACAAATGAAAATCCTTCAAAAAAATAATGATGCAATTACTTTATAAAAAGATTTGAGTACTGTTTATCAACACTTGTTAATATCATTTTAATTCTTTTAAAGCACGAGCAGTACCAATACTTCTAGTAATATAATCATTTGCTAATTTAGGGCTTCTAGCAGGAGAAAATAATCTACCATAAAATATAATTTGAAGGTGGAGCTTGTTCCATGTTTCAATTGGAAATACTTTTTTTGCTGCTTTTTCAGTTTCAACTACATTTTTTCCTGAGCTAATTCCCCAACGGGTTAATAATCGATGAATGTGCGTATCAACAGGAAAAGCAGGGAAACCAAAAGCCTGTGACATAACAACAGATGCGGTTTTGTGTCCAACGCCTGGCAATTCCTCTAATAATTCAAAAGAAATTGGTACTTCTCCTTTATATTTTGTAATCAAGATAGTAGAAAGATTCCAAATTGCTTGTGATTTTTTTGGAGAAAGTCCGCAGGGCCGAATGATTGCTTTTATTTCTTCAACACTTAATTTTACCATTTCAAATGGAGTAGGCGCTTTTTTGAAAAGTAAAGGCGTTATTTTATTAACTCGTTCATCTGTGCATTGAGCAGATAATAGAACTGCAATTAAGAGGGTGTATGGATCACTATGATTCAGAGGAATAGGTGTCTCAGGAAATAAGATCTCCAATTCGTTAATTATATATGCAGCTTTTTC